>CAIZES010000293.1 GCA_903932045.1 uncultured Silvanigrella sp.
CGATCTGCCGGTACAAAAAGTCACTATTTTTTTACTTTTATGACTAGAAAGATGCTGTGAAATCCATTTTGGAAAGCTTCTAAAGTTTTTTAGCTCCGGATTAATGGCGTTCCTAAAACTACCCAAACGATACTCATAATCGTTACGGGTATCCACCAGCAAGACCTCTTCTTTGGCATCCAACCAATTCATGAGTTCAACAGGCGTCACGTACTCGCCTGTAAAACAAGCCGGAGCAATGTTCGGCTGCCCCATTGTCACTATTTCTTTGCGATATTTTACCAGCATCCGTTTAAAAGGAACCTTGAAGCTGATACTCTTCTTAAAATCGATTCCCGAAAACCTTGCATCTGAATGCATAAATGCAATAAAATTATCGGCAGCATGAGCCTCGCCCACAAGGCACGAATTAATCCCCTCTTCCGAAACCAAAATAGTACCTCTTAGCGAGAGAGCCAAACAAAGCTCTTTAAGAGTAGCAATCAGCTCATGCGGATTTTCGATGCTCACAAACTTATAAAAAGCCAAATTGACATATTCTTTTTGCAACAAATTTTCGCTATCTTCTGATTTCATATCTTGATATTTTGATATTAATTCTATATTTTTCAGCATTTGTTTCTTTTTTTTCGGGATTTCTGAATTTTTTTTGAATTCCATATTTGCCAGTCCATCGTAATAAATTGAGCCATTAAGAAAATGAAAAAGGGGAAAGAAAAAAGTGCAAAAGAAAAAAAGGGAGACAGTCAACCGCGCCAAACTAAGACCGTTGGGCATTCGAAACAAAGAATCGTCTGCCAACAAGCGGAAAAATTATGCCAATTCAACCTTTGACTTCTTGGCGGGACTCAAACATACTGAGGTCGCTACAACCGCTATGGGGGTGAATTGGTCTCGACGGCGAGGGAGTGGCAGCTTGGTGCATGCAGGGGATTGTTTCAGCTCCTCTTTAAAACGCTGGTTCAGCCAGAAATGGCAATGACTACGCTCTGGCAGCTTAATTAAGCCGCCCGATTCCCGTTGTGCTCCAGCACGTGCATGGCGGTGCGTCGCAAATTTACGTGTGGGTTCTGAAGTCTTCTGCTCGTAGACTTCTTTTCCTATTAACCGAGCTGGATGTGCCGGCGTGGCGGTTCTTGACCACGGCGCATCAAGATTCAACCAAGAGAGAAGCATGTGGTACCTTCTGTAGCAATCTCATCGGACCCGGGTTCGATTCCCGGCACCTCCACTTTATCTTCAAGAAACCCGCTTCACAAGCGGGTTTCGTCGTATAATAATCAGTCCTGCGACAAGTTGCGACAAGTTGCGACAAAAGAGCTTTTTTTTCGGGGTTGTATGTTCAATTCTTGAGTTATCGAACCCGTTTGCTACACACGGGCTGCGATTTGCTAAATCCCAGTGGGACTACATTTGCTGTTATGTATATGGCGGCCCTGATTTCAGTTTGTCGCTGGCCGCTCCAAAATCTCAGCAACCTCTGTTGCTTTGTAAATTCTGTTGCGCTGCTTTCCTGTGATCTCGTGAATGATTTTCAGTTCGACAAGTCTTTCAACGCCCTTCATGATTGTAGGAAAGCTCATGTCCCATTCCTTGGCAAGTTTTGTTGGTGCAATAAGAGGATTGGCAAAAATTTGATCAGTAAGCCGCGCTGCCGCTTCGGGAACTCTTTTGGTACCTAGTTTTTCGCGGTATGCAGAATTGAGCTCGGTGAGGGTTCGCGAGCGCGTGCAGGCGTCTTGTGCCTGAAATGTAACGCCGCGCAAAAAGAATTCGAGCCACTCTCGCCACAGACCTTTTTGACTCACGCCGAGTAAGAGGCGGTAATACTCGTCACGGTGTTGTTCGAAAAACTCAGAGAGATAGAGAAGTGGTTGTGAGAGATGTCCTTGTGCACAAAGGAACAGAGTGATGAGCAACCGACCCACGCGGCCGTTGCCATCTGCAAAAGGGTGAATGGCCTCGAACTGGTAGTGGAGGTATGCGCAGCGCACCAAGGGCGGTTCAATGGCATTTGCATCGTTGATGTAACGTTCAAGCTGCGACAGCGTTTCAGCAAGATCTTCTGGAGGCACGGGAATGAATGTGGCGTCGCGAAGAGTGCATCCGGGGCGCCCAATCCAGTTTTGCGTTGTTCTGTACTCCCCGGGGGATATGCCTCCGCCTCGCACGCCATCGAGAAGAATTGCGTGGATTTCCCTTATCAATCGTGAACAAATTGGAAGTGAATTGAGAAGTTCAAGTCCGCGCTCCATTGCTTTGACGTAGTTTGCCACTTCGCGAACATCGGCGGTCCGTTGGTCGGATTCGTCGTTTTCATAGGCGAAGAGATCTTCCAAGCCTGCCTGAGTGTTCTCGATGCGTGAACTTTGAACCGCTTCTCTGCGCATGTAGGGCGCCATCAGAATGTGGGGATTGGGTAAGAACCGACCGACACCCGATAGTTCGGCGACCGCTCTGTCTGCTTCCGAAATGAGTCTTGCCAGATCCCAATCGACTTCGAGGGCGGGAGGTAATGGGTTTGGAATGAAGGCATAGTAATCTCGGGCGGTTTTGACGCAACGGCCTGACGCTTGCGCTGTAAAGTTCGAAAGTTTCATGAAATTTCCTAATTCAATCGAATGTTGGTACCTTTTGATAGTGTGACCCGTTATGAAAGTAAAGTCAACTTTGATTTAATAGCAGTGGCGAAGGTTCACTTTGTCTTGAATAATGCTTGAGGGCTAGAAGTTGCTCAAACGGCTTCGGGGCAAACGCCGATTTGCGGCCAAATGTGACTGAAAGAAATCCCGTGGGACGGCCAACGTCGGCGCATATCCAAGAACGTTGGTGGATCTCAAACGCAGAGTTTTGCATTAAAGTGTTGTTGATGAATATCGGTTTTGTAAACAAATTAGCAAGTTAGATTGAGGGTGTTTTAAGTCCCGTCCATCCCGCCATTTTTTAAAAGCTCGCAGCAATGCGGCTTTTTTGTTTTCCTGTTCTGAATTGCTACACGATAGGTTTTTCTGGAAGCCGAATTTCGGGCCATTTTGACCCCAAATTTGCTACACATTTGCTACACATTTGCTACACATTTGCTACACATTTGCTACACACCGTGCTGCCAGCCAACACAAGTTGGACTTCATCTGCTGTAAATCCTTTTCTTGGCCATGGTACCATAGGCCTATCATGAACAAAACAGCGCGGGACGCATGGCAAAGCGAACCTATGACTGATGTTGATCTGAAAAAGTAGACTGCGGCTCACCAAATCTACCGAATTGGCGACACTATTAACCGATATCCGACGCCCGGCTCCGTGATTAACAGCGTCGGAGTTTGTGGGTTATCCTCTATTTTTTGTCGGAGATGATTTATGTATACGCGAAGATAGTGCGTGTGCTCACTAGCATTCGGACCCCAAACCTCTCGAAGAAGCTGCTGGTGAGTTACAACTCTACCCGCAAAGCGAATGAGTGTTTTCAATAAGTCGTATTCTGTTACCGTCAGGCGAAC
>CAIZES010000294.1 GCA_903932045.1 uncultured Silvanigrella sp.
TGCATCTGGTTTTGACGAAAAATAGCGGGAATCTCCTATTTGTTCGCCATCGCTATCGCGCAGGGTAATGCGCCACTCTGTGGCCGTTGGGTTGCCAGAAATAGTAAACATTTAAAGTTATTTTCTTACCATCCTGAAAAGTATGGCCGAAAACTGGTTTTCCAAAACGCCGACGACTAGCCATCGAAAGAACTCCCCCACGAGAATGAGCCTTCCGAAGCTATCGGTTAATAACAGAGTAACTTGAGTCCGTTGCGAGCGGTTGGATATCACTATTTTTAGTGATATCCGCCAAAATTGGCGTAAGTATCTGATATAATGGCGGACCCATCAAGAATCGAACTTGAGCTTCAAGCTTCGGAGGCTTGCGTGATATCCACTTCACTATGGGTCCTTCGGAGAATTCTAGAGTTACCTTCTTTGAGCAGTATCCGCAAGTGGGCGCCTCGGGCCGCCTTCGCAAGCGTCACACGCAAGTGGCAGCCTCGGGCCACGACCACACCTTATCCGCAAGCAAAATTCCAACACATCTGCCCTACCGAATTCCAATACGGAGCAGTTCGGGGGTCATACGTTTCTCGCGTTCCAACTGCTCGTGAAGCAGTTTTGAACTCCTTGAGCGAATCTCTTCCGGAGAAAATGCGCCATTTATAAGTTCTTCACACGAAAATCGGAGTCTGGCCAAATCCATTGTCATTTGCAGTGCAACACGATGGATGGTTTCAATTCTATCGAGGCGACTTTGAATACTGCCCACTTGAACATCAATTTTTTTATTCTCATCGGCACTCACTTTTCCATACTGCGTTTTGCGCATGTGATTTTCGAGAGAATTTTGAAGTTGCACAAACTGATTTCGAATTTCAACATTGCTTCCCACGGCATTGCGAATATCCGTAATTTGCGCAAGCCTTGTCATGTAAAAGCAAATGGCTTCGTCGATAATTGGAAAAACATCGCGTTGCGATTCGGCTATGGAAAGGCTGATGCGAATGAGTGCGATAGAATGCGTTACTGCCGCATCAAAACCCGCAGAAGATATTTTCTGAATAAATGGCTCGAACGCAGCAATAACTCCATCGCGATTTTTGGGTCCTGAAATTTTTCTAGAGAAATTTTTTCCAAAAGCAAAAACAAGAAAAACGGCAACAAGACCTAGAATCATACTGGCCAAGAAAAAAAGTTTATTACCAAAATGAAGTGTTGCCGCAAAGCCGAAAGCAATAATTGCAATAAAGAGAAACACAGACCAAAGGGCCGATCGAATTTGAACTTGCGATGGCGAATAAAGATGATCACGAATAAGAGGGGCAGACGAACCTTTGGCATCAGACATTGTAATTGAGTCTCCCCAGCGCTTTAAATCTTCCTGCTGCTTTGAGTCTTCCTGCTATTGCCGTTCGAGTTCTGAATAGTACATGAGCCACAGAAGAGAGCCAAATTCTTTAGGAGAGATCCATTTTCCGTTTTTGCATTCATCAAACAATATTTGTCGTTGTTCGGAAGAAACAAGAGCCAGATCAATTCCAAGCTCTTCTCCCAGCAAGTTCCAAAGACGAAACATTTCTGTTTCGGAAAGAACAAGTGCTTCGCTATCCTTCGCAGTCATTCCAGCAGAGAGAAAGGAATGCGCAAGGATTTCTTCAAGCTGCTGATGTAAAGTTTCGGGTCGCATAGAAACCTCCCATCAAAAACAAACTTCCCCCAAAAACAACGTTACTCAATGTCTCTTAACTGCATCAATGTCTCTTAACTGCATCAATGTCTCTCAACTGCATCAGTGTCTCTTAACTGCATCAATGTCTCTCAACTGCATCAGTGTCTCTTAACGGCATCAGTGTCTCTCAACTTCATCGAAATCCACTCAATCGCACTCAACGACACAGTTCCTCAACAGCACTCACCACTCGTCCAAGATCCATTCCTCGGCTTCCTTTGACAAGCACAACTGCCGAAGAAAACGGAGTTTGAATCTCTTCAAAAAATTTCTTCGGCGACTCGCTGGGAGGGATGTGTGAAATTTTCCACCTCCTTTGAGAAAAATCCGATTCGTTTTTTTTGAGTTCTTGAAACACATCGTACATTGCGTTTCCAAAGAAACACAAGTGGACATCGCGAAGATCGCGAAGGGAATCTAGGAGTTCAAGGTGCCATTTTCTTGACTCATCTCCAAGATCGAGCATGTCGCCCAAAAATACAATTTTGGGTTTTTCAACCCAATCGACCCGCTTCAAAACCGAAAGCGCGGCTTTCATACTCTCGGGGCTGGCGTTGTAGCAGTCGTCGTATAGCAGACATCCGTTTGCTAGCGTTGAAATTCTTGAACGCATTGCAGGGGGCTGAAAGTTTTTCCACGCATTACAAATTTCGCGGGGAGTACGCCCCAAACTAAGAGCCGCTCCTGCCGCCAAAGCAAAATTGCTAGCATTGTGCAAACCCGGCAGTGGTACGCGTATGCTGTGATGCCACACTGGATTAGGATTGCACTGCGACGAAGCCGGATACCAACGCAACTCGACATCTGTAACAATATCATCGGCAACTTCGCAGTGAAATGTTAACACCGAAATACCACGAATACGAATGTCAGCATCAGAATTTCCCGGAATTCTAAGCGGTGCAGAGGAATCAAGATCCGAATGAGGAATCACAACGGTATCACCCGATCGCACAGCCGATAACCGTTGCCGAAGAACCGGCTCAGCCGCCTGCCAAATTCTACGAGTTCGCGGCGAAAAATCGAAAAGGCGATATTCTTCTTCAATGGCATTCTCCCAGTTACCGAGTCCTGCCAAATGTTCGGGGCCTAACGCAGTCAACAACGCCCAATCCGGGCTTCCAACACGGCAATGTTCGTCCATTGCTCCGGTTTCATCTATTCCAATTTCCAGCACCAAGGCGTGTGGCGAATAACTCAAAGAATGAGTGGCATGGGAAAGCGTCATGGCCAATCCCAAAAATCCGTTTTCGCTTTTCGCGGTTTTTGTAACGCGATACGAGCCACTCAAAAGCGCAAAAAGCATTTCTTTTGTTGTGGTTTTTCCGTTACTACCGCCAATGCCTATAACAGGAAAAGAAAAACGTTCTCGCAACCGACGAGCCAACAAGCGAAGAGAAGCTGTGACGTCGGAAACAACAATGCAACGTTGCATGTGATGAGAGGGAAGCGCATTCAGTCCTTCCCAGCTTTCCGCAACCAGCGCCAAGGCATGAGGAGTCGATTCCAAAACCTTTGCAACAAAATTGTGGCCGTCGTGTTTTTCTCCAAGAATAGCAACAAAAAGTTGATTATTTTGAACCTGACGACTGTCGGTGCAAGTGCCAACAATTTCCAAATCATCAAGAGTTGGGTATGCGCAAGAACCTTGGCATGCAGCAACAACTTCGGAACCGGTGAGAGGCCACATGAGTTCTTCTCCTTTACAAGGTTTTGTTTTTCAATCTGGCGATCGGTCTATGCGAAGAATAGAAAAAAATTTGTGTTCCCACAATCCGTCGTCACACAAAAACCCAACGGTCGCGACAATGAATCTTTCGAGAAACAGTGTTAGAATATAAGATACTTTGCCTCTGGGGTTTGAGGCGCAGGCAAAACAAGTGTGAGGAGTTTTTGACATGTCCTTTTCCCACGAAAACAGCACTGAAAACGATTGGGCCAACAGAATTCGTGCCAAAAATTCTCATCTCAATTGGATTTCTACAAGCGAATTTGAACAACAACATCTTGGCAAACAACTTCACGGGCACGACACATCCAACACGCTGCACATTCTAAAAAGCGAGACGCTTCCAGAGCGAGTTGCCTACGTCGCATCCAACTCTGCACTTGAGGCTTGCAGCACAACAAAAGTATTTCAAAATGAGGTTTACGGTGAACTTCCCATTCAAGTAGGCCACTGCATCGGACACAATAGACGTCTCAACGCTCTGGAGTTCCACTTGGGCAGTGAGGTTCTCATTGCTGCCTCGGACTTGGTTCTGTTGCTCGACTTTGCGTCGGAAATCAAAAACAACAGTTACAATCCGCACACATTAAAGGCTCTGTATGTGAAAGAAGGTGACGTGCTCGAAATTTTTCCGCGCGTTCTTCATTTTGCGCCCATTGAAATCTCGGAGGCCGGTTTTAGAGCGGCCATTATTCTCCCCCAAGGGACCAACCTCCCACTGGAAGCCAACGTCGCCTCCCGCACACAGGAAACCCCAAAGACATCCCCCACACCTGAAGCAAACCACACTGCCCCGCTGCAGAGTCTTCTGTTCGCCAGGAACAAGTGGCTCATTGCCCATCCAGAAAGTCCGTCCGCTCAAAGGGGTGCTGTAGCGGGCATTTCTGGCGTTAATATTGAACTTATTCTTCTCTAGATCCCAAGCATTGCTAGACAAACCCCCTCCATGAGTTGACTTTGGTCATCCTCCTCTTGTAAAGAGAACATACGCCAGATGGTACAATTTACATCTAACAGTGGCGAACCCACTTTTTTGGGTCGTTCCAGTGGGATTCTCGCTCCGTGGTGGAGCGAATGAACGACATCCAACACACCCCCTTTTAGGAGATCACACCTTATGAAGGCGCTGATTTTCGCCAGGCTTGCTTGGCTTGTTCCTATTTTGTTATTGAGTTTTCTAACCCCAGCCGTGGCAAGTGAAGCCGATTTACGATTGCCGGAGTTAAACAACACCTACAACATGTTCGGAATAACTTTTTCCGGGCGAGAGCTCCTACTCACGGGCTTGCTGGTTTGTTGCGCTGGTATTTTGTTTGGTATTCGCGAGTTTCGCAAAATCAGAAATCTTGCTGCTCACGAGGCTATGAAAGATATTTCTGCTCTTATTTATGAAACCTGCAAAACATACTTGGTGCAGCAAGGTCGTTTGTTGTTAATGCTTGAAGCCTTTGTGGGTAGTTGCATCTTTTATTATTTTTACTTTTTGCAGCACATGGAACTTTCGCGCGTTGTACTCATTCTTGCTTGGTCGCTGCTAGGAATTTTGGGCTCCGTAGGAGTTGCTTGGTTTGGCATGCGCCTCAACAACTACGCAAACAGCCGCACTGCCTTTGCATCGCTTCAGGGAACACAATACTCCGTTATGGATATCCCGTTGCGCGCAGGAATGTCCATTGGCGTTGTGCTTATTGCTGTTGAACTTTTTATGATGATTTCCATTCTTGTGTTTGTACCACGCGAATCCGCCGGTTCGTGCTTCATTGGCTTTGCCGTTGGCGAGTCGTTGGGCGCGTCGGCACTTCGCATCTGCGGCGGTATTTTCACAAAAATTGCCGACATTGGCTCAGATCTCATGAAAATCGTTTTCAATATTAAAGAAGACGATGCCCGCAATCCTGGCGTTATTGCCGACTGCACAGGCGACAACGCAGGCGACTCCGTAGGTCCTACAGCAGATGGTTTTGAAACCTACGGCGTTACCGGAGTTGCACTCATTAGTTTTATCACTCTTGCTGCAGGCATGAATGTTGGAACTGATGGAAAACTTTTTTCCCTTGTCAACTTTTCAGAAATCCAGTCGAAGCTCATTGTTTGGATTTTTGCAATGCGCGTCATGATGATTATCACTTCCGTTGTTTCCTACTGGGTGAATAACATCGTTTCTCGCGCTGTTTTTGCAAGCAAAAGTCATTTCGATTTCGAGCAACCTCTTACAAATTTGGTATGGCTCACGTCCTTAGTTTCCATTGGCATGACGTACCTTGCAAGCTACTTGCTTATTGCCGACATGGGTACAGGCGTTTGGTTCAAACTTGCAACAATTATCAGCTGCGGAACCATTGCTGCCGCAGTGATTCCCGAACTCACTAAGGTTTTCACATCGTCACGTTCGCAACACGTTAAAGAAGTTGTTGCGGCATCGCGCGAAGGTGGAGCATCGCTTACCATTCTTTCTGGCCTTGTTGCCGGCAATTTTGGAGCCTTTTGGAAAGGCATGGTTGTTGTTGCCCTCATGCTCGTTGCGGCCTGGACCGCAAGTACAGGCCTTGGCGCCATAATGGCTTTCCCAACCGTATTTGCCTTCGGCTTGGTTGCATTTGGCTTCTTGGGTATGGGTCCAGTTACAATTGCAGTTGATAGCTACGGTCCTGTTACCGACAACGCGCAATCGGTGTTTGAGCTTTCACAAATCACTCAAATTCCAGGCGTCTCAGCGGACATCGAAAAGCGTTTTGGATTCAAACCCAACTTTGAGAAGGGCAAACATCTTCTTGAAGAAAACGACTCCGCTGGAAACACATTCAAAGCAACAGCGAAACCCGTACTCATTGGCACTGCCGTTATTGGCGCAACAACAATGATTTTTTCAATCATCTTGTTGCTCAATCTTAAACTCGATCTTTTGGATCCAAAAGTTTTGCTAGGATTTATCACAGGTGGTGCTGTTATTTATTGGTTCTCGGGCGCATCAATGCAAGCTGTTACCACAGGTGCATACCGTGCTGTTGAGTATATCAAAAAACACATCCGCCTCGATTCCGATGCCTCCGCATCTATTGCCGACTCCAAGGAAGTTGTAAAAATTTGCACCCAATATGCACAAGCCGGCATGCTCAATATTTTTGGCGTGATTTTTGCTTTCACACTTGCTTTTTCCTTCTTTGATGCCACTTTCTTTGTAAGCTATCTCATTTCCATTGCTGTATTTGGATTGTATCAAGCCATGTTCATGGCAAATGCCGGCGGCGCTTGGGACAACGCTAAAAAGGTTGTGGAAGTTGATTTGGGCGAAAAAGGAACAGCTTTGCATGCTGCCACAGTTGTTGGCGATACCGTGGGCGATCCGTTCAAAGACACAACATCGGTTGCACTCAATCCCATCATCAAATTTACAACACTATTTGGTTTATTGGCCGCTGAAATTGCCGCCTCCATGAAATCAGGAGCTCCCCTAGTGGGCTGCGTGTTCTTAATTATTGGCTTTTTCTTTGTGTTGCGCTCTTTCTACGGAATGAGAATTGCAACAAGCAGCGCAAGCGAGCAAGCCATTGTTGCAACGGAAGAAGCGCAAAGCGAAGCCTAATCCGCTATTTTTCCGTTTTGGTTGCCTTCGTTGCCTTCGTTGCCTTCGTTGCCTTCGTTGCCTTCGTTGCTCCGAAGCGCGGCCTCTTGCCAACAGTCGGGCTCTTACGTGCACTCATCTGAGCCCGGCGACACACCCCAATAATTTTCTGAAATATCGCTTTTATTTCCAATGCAGGAAGATTCTTTCGCGCGGCTTCATGCATTTTGTTTTCTAAAATTGCAGCCTCTCGAGAAAAGTCTCGCACGGCCAGTTCAGCTTTTTCTTTTATGGGATTTGCACGCAGCGCAAGTCGAATCCTCTTTTGAAGGAGAGTTAGAATCTGTTTATCTATGGCGTCAATTTTTTGACGCAGCTCTGCAAGTTTCAGTTTCGCTCTATCTTGCTGAATTTTTGCCTTCACGCTCATCTATTTTTCCTTTTCTGAAAACTTTTGCCGTGCGCTCAAAATAACCTGCTCAAGACAAACTCAAGCTCAACCTCAACATCGGCAGATTTTTTCCGAAACTAAGGAATCAACTTTTTGAGTGTAACTTTTTGAGCCAAATTTTTGAGGCTTGTATGAGTTCGTTTCTAAATTCGTTTTGGGCGAGTTGTTTTGCACGTTTTGGGGGAACTTATGGCGAATTGGATTAACACAATCGGGTTGTTTTGGGTTTTGCTCGCAGGTTGCCAACTCAAACAAACTCAAATATCTCACAAACAACAGGATAAAACACCGAACCCGAACAAATCCTCGCAAATTTTGGCACCCTCCGACACCTCAGGCGATTTTTTGGGGAAAGCACAAACCACCCCTCCCGCACTGCAAGCGATTCTTGCAAACACCAAAGCCGTTATCTTTAAAGATGGAACGCAAAGACTGTGTCTCACTCAACCAGGCCCACCTTGCACAGGAAAAGTTGTACTCGACTCGGGCAAAGTGGAACCTCTCGGCACAAGCTTCGTGTGCCGGTTTAGCAGCGAGGGAGAAAACCTGGTTATTAAAGTTGTCGACCTTGCCGACTCAACAGTTTTTAGTGCCACCTTCCCTCTCCCCAAGCCGAGCCAAGTCACACAGGCAGGAAGCGAAATCACAAGCGGCAACATTAAATTTTCGGTAATTTCAGCCTGTTCCTTGTAGTACCGACACCATTGAGTTCATCTCGATGCACAACTTTTTTCACTCCACTTTTTTTTCCCAATTTTTGACTCAATTCCAACAAAAAAGCTCCGATACACTCTGCGAGCTCTGTTTTCAGACACCTTGAGCGACTCTCAGGAAGGAGAGATTGTTTATGTCGAATCAAAAAAAGGGAGGCAGCGATCCCGCTCCACTTGAAATTGATTTTGGCGTTATTAATCTGGACGAAATAGAAACACGTGTTGAAGACACAGAAAAAGCCGCGAAACCCTCTGATCAACAGCAAAACACAAACCTCACCAAAACAACGGAAACCTTAGGTTTTGCAACTGCCGTGGCAAAAAATATGCACGAAAACCAAGTAACACAATTCGCTTCAGCCGAATTATCAATTACACACAGTATGATTTCTCCAGCGGAAAGCGCACCTCCAGCCAAACCAGCTTTTGACGCAACCTCATTTGGACTCACTCAAATTGTCCAGGAATCTAAAGAAAAACGTGACAATAAATGGAACAAGGCACTTGAGAATGATTCTGCAAAGCTTCCCACGGTGGAGCTTGAAGCAAGACATTTCGCTGTACAGCAAACGGAAACTCCACAAGTTGCATTGGCATCAACGACGGCGAAGCCAGGCGCAGCGGAAATGGTTTCAGCACTCGAACCACCTTCGCCTTCTGCAACTCCCTTCGAAATAGAACTCTCGTTTCTCAAACCAATGCCACAAGCACCACAAGCACCACAAGAACCACAAATACAACAAGGCTCCATTGAAATCGAAAGTCATCCTAAAATTCAACTCACGCCTCAAATACAAATGCCACCAGACCTACAGGTTTCGACCCAAATCCAAATACCACCACAACTGGAAATTTCACCACAGGGTTCTGGACAAACATCTCCACAGATTTCAATTCCAATAGTGCAGCAACCACGTGTTCACATACCACCCATTTCTCAGTCCCCCACAAGCAGTGAAAGTCTGCGCTTGGACTTGTCACAAACAGGAACCACAATTCGCCCTCCAGTGCAATTGGAAGGCACTTCCGTTGCTGCAACAGACCACACCATCTCAGCGCATCAATCTTCTAACCCTGATGTTACTGAAAACGCTCTCACAAATGCAAAAGATAACAGCAAAGACAAGCAAAAAGACGAACGAAAATCTCCGCAATCAGAAACCACATCAACCACCGAACAAACCGAGCAAACCGAGCAAACCGAGCAAA
>CAIZES010000295.1 GCA_903932045.1 uncultured Silvanigrella sp.
CGAAATCATCGCTTTAGATGGCAAAACATTACGACGATATTTTGACAAAGCGTCAGGACAAAAGCCGCTTCATATCGCAACGCATGGGCAGTTAAAGCTAGGTTAACATTGGCGCAATAACCTGTAGACTGCACACAAATGAAATAACTGCCGTACCAGAGAGACTTGATATTTTAGATGTTAAGCATGCCACAATCACAACCGACGCATTAAATACTCAAAAAGATATCGCTGCCAAAATTATTTCTAAAGAAGCGGACTATGCCTTACCTGTAAAGGATAATCACAAAAATTTACGAGCTGGTATTGAGCAGGCGTTTGACACAAATTCAATGGATAAAACCAATAAGGAAGCTTATTTTAAGACCACGGATAAGGGCCATGGGCGAATAGAAGTTAGATCCACTGTCAAGTTTTTTGAGATGCGATGCCTCTGTCAGTGACTGTAGAAAATTCGTTCATGGGCGCGGTTCATGGCAGTATCCACTCCGTATGCCACGCCCTGATAAATTTGTACGCCATTCTTGCGAACTGAAACATTACCAGAAAGATAGGGAACAAAACTTCCCATCAGGGCTGGCAACAACTCAATGTGTAAAATGCTACCGGGAAAATCACGCAAAACAAGCTTATGTACGGCATTTTCTTGGTCAGCAAAAATACTAGTTTCATCCAAATTTATGTCCAGTGAAAGAATCCCGGTATTTGTGTCGAACGATGCCGCCCGAAGGCTTTTGTCGTTTGGTCCGATAACACCCGCGGTGCAATTTGCGACGGCTCCGTTATTGAGGCAAATTGTCCAT
Source organism: uncultured Silvanigrella sp. (assembly GCA_903932045.1). GTDB lineage: Bacteria > Bdellovibrionota_B > Oligoflexia > Silvanigrellales > Silvanigrellaceae > CAIZES01. Next base: position 804 of record CAIZES010000295.1, read on the forward strand.
TTTTCACCGCTTGTTTTTGACTCAATATTTACAGAAATAATATCTATTCCGTTGTCACTGCGCTGCGTGTTTATAGTGAATGATGGAACAACAGAAATGGCTACGCCACGTTGCAAGGCTGCTGCACTAGCCGCGCTGGCAGCAGATTGTTCTTGGTCGCGGAGCTTGTTGTAGGCGCTATTTTTGTCGCAGGCGTCGTTGAATGTAATACAGGCTTTCATTTTTTTGGCTTGGAAGTCTGCAACTGCATTTTCAACGTCTTGTTTTGCTTTTGCTGAGTCGGAATCGGCAACAAACACATTGGGATATTCGGTAGCCTCGGACTCGTTGCACACTGCGTTAGGCAGGGAGGGAATGGTCAATGGAGCATTGAACACAACAAAGTTTTTGGTCCACCATGATGCCCGAGCGGTTCCACAGGAAAGCGATTGCGATCCGAATGCCATTAATTGACGCGATATTTTGGTGCCCCATTGCAGAGCAGTATCGGAAACAACTGAGCCGTCTGCAAGCGCTGTTGGAACAAAACAAAGCATGGAGGCGCAATTTACACTGCGAGCCTCTAAGTCACCTGCAATTTTTGCGGGTGACGCTTGTTCCGTTGGCGATGAACCGGGTTGGGCATCGGATAACGAAAAGGTTCCTTGAACTCCGTTACAGCTGAACTCCTGATTTTTTGTGCCATTCAGAATGTGGTTTACAACGGAATCAGACGTGGCTGCTGTGCGAATGCGGTTGGAACCGCGTATTTTTATCAAACTGCAGTTGGCATCAGTATTTCCAGAAAATATTTTTTGGAAATTATTGTCGCTGACCATTGCCTCAATGGCGGTTTTTTGGGCAGCAGAATAGCGGCTCGCAATTTTTGTTTTTAGAATTCCATGTTTCCAAAAACATCCGAAGAAATTCTTTGCTTCGGAACTGGGTTCACATGAAGCATCGGAGAACATTCCGGCGGCACGGTATACCGATTCACAAACAGCGAGAGCTGTTGGTCGTGTTTGAAACTGCATTGATGCCAAAGCAGTGCTTGTGCCAAAGGTGAATAATTTTGCTTCACAATAACTTGTAAAAACATTGCGCGAATAGTTAGGCAGTGTTGCAGCGCCTGAACCTAAATTTTGTGTCACTTCATTTTCAAACCACGATTGTGCAACCTGGAGTGATTGTTGCCGAACACGAGGCCCCGCTTCGCTTTCGATGCGTTGCTTTTCTTGCACCAAACGATCCAATGAAACGCTGGCGGGCTGAAGAACTGTTTTCATGTAATCGTCGAGGGCGCGAATATTCTCAACCATGGCTTCGTTAGCTTTGCGCTTGAGTGTAAGCACTTCAGCCACTTTTTCGCTGGTGACGTTGGGATCCCAAATTAGCATTTGTCCATAAAAAGTCCTTGTGCCGGTTGCGGCTGAAAGGGAAAAGTCTTTGGAACCGGAGTAATCGGGAATCACAAGTTGAGTGCCGGTAATTGTGTCTATTTTGGGCTTGCTACATGAAAGTAATATTGAAGAAAAAATTGAAGAAATAATTGCAAGCACAATTTTATTGTTCAGAGAAATTTTCACGCTTGGCTCCTCAGAAGAACAATGCAGTTTCGAGTTGCAAGAAATCCGTTACCGGCATATTCACGCTCGAAAGCTGACGTTTGTAGACAAACTTTGTTTCAAAAGGAATGGGAATTTCTTTTCGCAAAAATGCAGGAACCGAGGAATATCCAAATTCCAATGCAGCCTCATGGGACGATTCGCTGGTTTTTTCGGCTAGTTTTGTGCTGCTGTCACCTGCTCGATAGAAATCTTGTCCTTTGCGGTAGTAGGTGTAGCCAACGCCCCCAGTAAGACCAACGCTTGACGCGTATGCTAGAGATGTTCCGGTTTCAAACTTGTCGCCAAGCTTAAAAGCGACGTTGTTTACGGGAACCTCTATGGCTTCGTCCTCGGTAATCATGCGCACATCTTTGTGCCCTGGAAGCTGGTTTGTGTAGCGTGCAAACTCGCTTAAGGTGAGAGCGGTATTGAAGAGAGGCTCGTCAAATGCAATTGCCGCAGCCAAGTCCCATTGGCCATCGCCAAAGTTTTTATCCAGAAGATTGTTAGGATCGTCGCGGCGCCCTGTGGGAGCAACAACTGTGCCCGTTACGGCGCTCGCGATGTTGGGTGTGCTTAATACGCGATATTTTGCGACCAAATTAAGATCACCGATTCCTGTTGCTGACCACTCGGAAATTGGAGCGTAGCCATTATCAATCAATTTTTTGTTAAGTTGACCCACAGCACCATTTATTTTTTCACCTGCTTCGCGGGCTGAGGTGACCTGATTGTTGTAGGAATTGGCAAGGGAATTGAGAAAGTTTTGGCCGGTTGAGTTGGCACGAAAGCCCAAACCAACTCCAACGTCGGCGTTTATAACGGGCAAAGCTGCAGCGAGTGTTAAACGATCGGTTGCACCGTACATAATTATGGGAGCAAAAGCTGTGACCCGACTGCGGATGTCGCCTTGAAATTGGCCCACAGAATCGGTGAGCGCAAAACTGCCGTAGTTAAAAAATCCTCCTACGAGCGAATGCTTCACAGGATCTTTTTCACCTTTAAGGATGTCTTTAAAGGTGAGGGGTTTTTCAAGGGGATTTGCCAAGGGCAGGGGGGAGCCCTGATCATCGGTTTTTTGTGTGATATTTGATGTGAGTGTGATGAGACGCAGGCTGCGTACGCCCTTTGGCATAACACGAGCATCTTCAAATCCGAGTGCATTCACAGAGAGTGTGGTGCAAAACGAAACTGCGCAATACTGTACAAAATTTTTTGACGTCATAAAAAACCCGGTCCTTACTTATGAGAGGGTTCTTATTCCCCAGAAGTTTTCTGGGGTGAGGATTTGTTGCGTGAAATTGCGAGCCGAAATCTCGCTTACTTGGAATTCTCGCTTACTTGGATACTTCGGCCAATGTGTTTTTGAGGTCGTTTAGCATCAGGAGTGTTTCGGGCTCGCGACCAACTGGGAGATCACCTTGTTCTATGCGGCTAATAGCTTCCTTTGCAACCGTAATGGCTTCATCGCGGTGTCCCATAGCGCGCAAGATTTGAGCCTTAACGTCGTATGCGTTGAAAAAATAGTCTCCGGTGGAAGTGGTGGGATCGGCCTCGCCGGGATAGGCTTGCGACGCAATTGCTGCGTTGGCGCTGGCTAGAGCCTTGTTCAGATCTCGTGTGGGACCGAAGGGATTAATGGCTGGAACTTTGAGATAGACAAACGCCAATACGCGATCGAATCCGCCGCCTTCGAGACGAGCGTCAATGGCGCGCCCCTTCAGAAGAAGGCTTTCCACTTCGCCACTGCGTGTGAGTGAGGCCAAAATGCCATTAGCGTCTGACCATTCAGCAACGCAAACAGCCTTCCAATAATAGAATTCTACTGAGTTGGGGACAAGGGCTTCAGAACGATCGATACAGCCTTGAAAAATGCGTTTTTTGTTTTCTTTGTCGTTTACCAGGAGGGCTTCGTAGAAGTCCAAGCGGTTCAGGCGTTGGATGGCAAATACTTTTTCTGCGCCCGATGTTTGGGCTTGAGCGGATTGGTATGCTGCACGCGCTGCTGCAACGTTTGCGACGCGATCGCCTTCTCCGCGTTTTGCAAAGAGGGCCTCGGCCTGCGAAAAATCAAAACCAAAAGCGGTTGAAGAAAGAAGAAGTGCAGATATTGCAAAACTTTTAAACATATGACCTCCGAAAAAAATGGGTGATACGGGGATTTTCCACTAAATGCCCCAACATCTACCTATCTGCTCTGTTGAGGAAGAGCAAGCGGTGTAGGGGTACCTGTTTTGAGTTTGCTCAAACCTGACACAATAGAGCAAACCCGGTATGCTCTCAGTTCCTGCTCTTTTCGCAGCTTTCTGTATTCTGCTGGACTGGAGTCCACCATTAGACTGAAGTTTATTTTTGGGGAATGTTGGTTATGCAGCCTACAATAAATATTGAGCAAATTTTTGTGATGCAAGTGATAGCAACGATTTTATTTGTGTTGGCTGTTTTGCATACTTTTTCGGCAAAAAAAATAGTCTCGTTTGCCCATCGCTATCCTGAGGGAACGGGCTTGAATAGCTTGTTCCATTTTTTGGGTGAGGTGGAAATTGTTTTTGGGTTGTGGGCATTTTTATTTTTACTGGTGGTGAGCTTTGCAATGGGGACCCATCAGAGTGTTATGTATTTGGAACGCGTTAACTTTGCTGAGCCTGTGTTTGTATTTTGTATTATGTGTGTGGCCTCAACCCAACCCATTTTGAATGCGGCCCGGGCTGGCATTCGTGCCATTGCAATTGCGCTATCGCGGATTATCAAACTTGATGATCGCCTTTCTGAGTTTTTTTGTATTCTTACTATTGGTCCCGTGTTGGGTTCTTTTATTACCGAACCGGCAGCAATGACTGTGTCCGCTATTCTTGTTAAGGAATTTATTGATAGTAAGGGTGTTTCGCTTCATTTTAAATACCTTGCCTTGGGGTTGTTGTTTGTAAATGTTTCCATAGGGGGTGTGTTTACAAATTATGCAGCGCCTCCGGTTCTCATGGTTGCAGGAAAGTTTGGGTGGGATAGTCTTTTTATGCTTTCACACTTTGGGTGGAGAGCTGCAGTTTCTATTTTGATAGGAACATTTCTTTTGTCTCTGACCTTTCGAAAGGACATTCTTTTGAAAGCTCGCCATCAGCAAACAAAGGATCATCGCTCTCCGTTTTGGCTTGTGGCTGTTCATTTATTTTTTATGACTCTCATTGTTTGCTATCACAATCATGTTCCGTTTTTTCTTGCTCTCTTTTTGCTTTTTATAGGTGTGTGTGAAGTTACAAAGGCTCATCAAACTCCGCTACGAATTAAAGAGAGTTTGCTGGTTGGATTCTTTTTGTGTGGACTTGTCACTTTGGGAAGCATGCAGGCGTGGTGGCTGGAAAAAACCATTTCTATGCTTGGCGAGTATCCGCTTTATTTTGGTGCCGCAGCGTTGACGTCTGTTACAGATAACGCGGCGTTAACGTATTTGGGTAGCCTTGTGCCAACGCTTTCTGCAGCTGCAAAATATATGCTTGTTGCTGGTTCTGTTGTTGGAGGCGGCTTAACTGTTATTGCCAATGCACCAAACCCGGTGGGATATGGCATATTGCGGAGCTCGTTTGGCGAGGATGGCGTAAGTGCTTTGCGACTTTTTTGGGGCGCGTTGCCTTTTACTCTTATCGCACTTATTTTGTTTGGTATGCCTTAGGATGAGCGCTTGGAGATTCTAGAATGGCATTTCGTTTTCTGACTTGTTTTTGTTGTCTGTTTCTCGCAGCGTGTCGAGTGGAGGTTTACGAGCCTTTTGACGACGATGCTGCAGGGCGGTTGGTTCCTGAGGTTGGTGGTTTTTTTAATATAACTTCTGCAACTCTTAAGCACGGATCTGCGGCAAATTCAATTGTTCCTCCATGGAAAATTGCGCTGTCGGGTTACGGCGGCATTCACCGTAGAGTGTTGCCGCCTGATTTGGCTAGCCTTGGTGGCGCAGGGGCGTATCAGGCGGTCTATTCTTCGGTTGATATTGAACCTCGAATTAAAGTTTTGCTGTGGGATGGTACGGATTCTATTGGCGTTTCACGTACATTTTTGTTGGTAAGCGTAGATGTTGTTGGAGTCACTCCCGATTTTGTTCAGGCCATTGTGGAACGTGCGCAAGTTGTTTTGGCGAATCCTAACTTGAATTGGTCGAACGTGTCTGTGGTTGCTTCGCACACGCATTCGGGGCCGGCTGGGCTTTCGCGGGATGTTTTGTTGCAAGCTTTTGCAGGGGACACGGCCTCAGAAGATTATATTTCGTTTGTTTTGGATGTGTTTGAAAAGACACTGACCAGCGCGCGCTCTCATGCTTCTCCTGTTACGGGAGTGTCGGTGCAGGAAGGTTCATTTGAAGATTTGAGTGTCGATCGTTTGTCGAGTGTGACTCGCGATAAGAAAAATTCGTTGTACGAAATTCAAACACAACAAGGGAAATCGTGTTTTGATATTTTTGCTTTGCATCCCACTTTTCACTCTCAAAAGGATTTGGTTTTGAGTGCTGATCTTGCCGGATCAATCGAAAATTCTCTTCAGAGCTCCGGTGGATATTCAACGTGTTTATTTCTTCCGGGTGCCATTGGAAATGCATCGAATGCAGCAACCGAGCAAGAAGGCATAAGTGGTTTTGGGCAACGCTTTGCAAGTCGGGTTCGCGGAGGGTCTTCAACAGCGTTGGGAGTTTCTCGTTTTGAATTTGGCGGAACTCCTGTTTCCTTTTCTGAAATGTCTCTGAATTGGAAGGGTTGTGGTGCAAGTTATGCGAAGTATTTTTTGTCACTTCCCATACTTTCAACACGAACCCGTAGAGCTTGGGTTGGATGGATGCAAATAGAGAATGATGCATTTGTTTTTTTTCCTGGTGAACCACTTTCGGACTTGTCTGCTTTGTCTGAGCAAGAAATGCAAAAGGCTAACCCATCGCTTCGGAGTGTTCGAACAGTGGGGGTTGCAAACGGGTATTTGGGATATTTGATGCAACAAGGTCCTTACGAAGAAAAATCCCTGGAAAGTTGTTCCGCCTTGCTAAAGCCGGGAGATGCGGAGTCTTTAGTTTTACAGTCAGTGGCTGCAATTTCGGCCTTTACTCATTCTCAAGAGGGAGTTGTTCCGTGAATTTACTAATTAGGAATGGCACAGTTGTTAGCTCCCGTGGGGAAAGGTTTGAGAATGTATTGGTTAAGGATGGTGTCATTTGGAGTGTCGGACTCAATGTCTCCTGTGATGATGCTAAAGTGATTGATGCAACGGGTTGTTTGGTTTTGCCCGGTGGAATTGACCCCCATACTCACATGGAACTTCCTCAGATGGGAACCGTTTCCAGCGACACTTTTACAACGGGAAGCATTGCGGCTTTGTGTGGTGGAACAACCACAATTATTGATTTTGCCAATCAAATAAGAGGCGAATCGCTGCGGGAAACCATTGTACGATCGTTGGGGCAGGCGAAAAACAAGACACATTGCGATTATGCATTTCATGTTGCAATAACCGATGGCAGTGAGTCATCGTTGCGAGATATTGAGTGGTTAATGACCGAGCACGGGGTAACTTCCTTTAAAACTTTTTTGGCATACGAAGCGTTGATGCTGACTGAGCAACAGTTTCGCGCGGTGCTGCGTTTGGTTGGAAAAGCACATGGAATTGTAACTCTTCACGCCGAAGTTGGAGCCATAATCAAAAAGAACATTGCGGAAGCTTTGGCTTCAGGAAATTGCAGTCCGCGTTTTCATCGAGCCACACACAGCGTTGAGGCCGAGGCTCAAGCAACGATGTTGGGATTGCAATGGGCGGCTGAAGAAGGCTGTCCGCTGTACGTGGTTCACGTCTCAAATGCGCAAGCTATGCAACATATTTTGGATGCAAAAATGAAAGGACAAAAGGTTTTTGCGGAAACTTGTCCGCAATATTTATTGTTGGATGAAAGTCTTTATGAGCAAGATTTTGACGAGGCAAAGAAGTTTGTGATGAGTCCGCCTTTGCGGAGTGCCGCTGACCGCGCGATGCTGTGGAGTGCTTTGGCCAATGACTCTGTTGATACTGTTGGCACCGATCATTGTCCATTTTTGCTGAGTCAAAAGGATGCTGGGCGGAATAACTTTTGTAAAATTCCCAACGGAGCACCCGGTATCGAAGAACGCATGAGTTTGTTGTATTCGGAAGGTGTTGCAAAGGGGGGCATGACGTTGGCTCAGTTTCGGAATGTCACTTCCACTCGCGCAGCGGAAATATTTGGGCTAGCACCAAAAAAAGGCGATGTGGCTGTTGGGGGCGATGCTGACCTCGTTGTTTTTGATCCGAATTGTAGGTGGCGCATCCTGGCAAAAAAACAACATATGAATGTAGATTATTCCTGCTACGAAGGATATGAAGTTTGTGGAAAAACGCGCGATGTTGTTTTGCGCGGCAATGTTGTGGTTCGAGACGGAAATCCCGTTTTGAACAAACCTTTGGGTCAGTACCTAAAAAGAAGAATTTTTTCATGACGCAAAACGAAGACCAATTTTCGGACCTCACATCCGAGATGATATTGAATGCTGTTGAGGCGTGTGGACACCGTTGTACCGGGCGTATTTTACAACTCAACAGTATGGAAAATAGAGTGTATAGTGTAGAGCTGGAAGGAAACCGTTCCACTAAGCCTATAAGTGTGGTTGTAAAATTTTACAGGCCCGGTCGCTGGACTGCCGATACAATTTATTCAGAACATTTGCTCCAGCAAATTCTTTCGGATGAGGATATTCCAACGCCTCGATTGCATGATGTTGTGGATAATTCTGCTCGTGCTACATTATCAATAAGCGCCGAACAACGTTTGAGTCAAAATATTTTGGAGCGATTCTCGCCTCGATCAACGGTTGGAAAAAGTGGAAAGTATTTTTTTTGTGTTTGGGATCGCATTGCGGGGCGTTCTCCCATGGAGTTGGGGCCGAACGATTTGCAGCGTGTGGGTAGAATTGTGGCTCGCATGCATAATCTCTTTGAAAATGCTTTTGCTCCAAAAGGTTTTGACAGGCATTCTATTTCAGTGGATTTCTTTTGCAAACGCACCATTGTGAATCTTGAAAAAGCAAAGCAGGTTCCACACTCTGTGAAGCGAGCGCTTCTTCCTTTGTTGGAAGAACTCGCGTTTGGACTGAAATGGTTGGATAGGAGTATCGATTTCGTTCCTATTCATGGCGATCTTCATCGTTTGAACCTGTTGCAAACACAAACTGCCGGTGATTTTTGGTTTGTTGATTTTGATGATTGCTTGTTGGGGCCTGAAATTCACGACTTATGGCTTTTAGCTTCGGGTGTTGATTTGCTGGGAGTTGATGGTGCTGATCCTAAACGGACGCCTCTGGATTATTTGCAAGAAGGATACACCGAGTTCCGACGTATGCCTGAGGGTTCTGAGTTGTTGGTTGAGCCTTTGCGCACCTTGCGCATGATTTATTATCCCGGTTGGATTGCTCAGCGCTGGGATGGGGACAGGCTATTTCGTGATGTGTTTACATTTTTCTCGGAATCAAATTACTGGGAAAAATTTATGAATGACATGGAAGATCAAAAAGAAATTTTGCAACGGGAAGGTTTGTTGGAATACTAGGGATATTCGTCATCGAGAAATTATGTACCTTTCATGGATGCAGGTTGGCCAGTGGCCTCGAGAACAGATAACCAAAGTTGAGAATGCGGACTTATTTTTTTGCGTTGCGCTGTTGCGAGTGAAATGGGAAGATGAATGAATTGGCCGTTGGCATACCCCAATAACAAATTAGTGCGACCGCTCATTCCTGCGTGAACAGCCATTTGAGCAAGTTGCGAACAAAAAATAGCGTCGTTGGGAGTTGGGGCACAACTACGAATAATGTAGCTTGGGTCGATGTACTTTATGGAGGTTGGAATTTTCTTCGAATCAAAGTGTTTTTTGATTGCTTTTTGCATGTAAACGCCGATGTCTCCGAGTTTGTTGTTTCCGGAAGCATCTTTTTCTTTGCGGTCGGGGTCTTGAACAAACTTTTGTCCAGCACCCTCTGCAACAACAATAACGGCATGACTCTTGCGTTTGAAGCGTTCCTCCAAATGAGCAAGCAATCCGTTAGGGCCGTCCAAATCGAAATCAACTTCTGGAATGAGACAATAGTTGACTTCATTGGTGGCAAGAGTGGCATTTGCTGCGATGAATCCCGATTCGCGACCCATTAATTTAATGATGCCAATGCCATTTTCTGAAGCCTCAGCTTCTGTGTGGCCGGCATAAATTGCGTCACAGGCCTTTGAAAATGCGGTTTCCATTCCAAACGATTTGTCCATGTGCTGAAGATCATTGTCAATTGTTTTGGGAATACCTACAACGGCAATGTCTAAATTTCGGCGCTGAATTTCTTTAATAACAGCCATGGCGCCGCGCTGAGTTCCGTCTCCGCCGATGGTGTATAGAACATTCACGCCCAGTTCTTCAAGCCGATCGACCATTGGTTCTGGTGCTTGGGGTCCGCGGGACGAGCCTAAAATTGTGCCGCCGGCGATGTGCAGTCCTTCAACATTTTTCGGAGTTAAAAACTGAACCTCGTGGCCGATGTCTTTTACCAATCCAGCATATCCGTAGCGAATGCCGTATGTGCGTTGATTGTTGTAGCGGTAATAATTCATCATAACAATACCGCGAATGACGGCATTCAGACCCGGACACAGGCCACCGCATGTGACAATAGCCGACACCGTTTCTCCTGGCTGAAAATAGAGACGTCTCCGTGGGCCAGCTTTTTCAAACGCAGGTGGTGGAATAAGGACTCTATAAAATTCGTCGACAACGTTGCGATCAATAATTGCCAACACTTTTTCGTTGTCGGGAACAAACATTGCGTCATCTTCTTTAATGTCGCGCGAAAATTTGAGTGGCGAATCAAATCGCGGCTCTCCAAGTCGAGGAATGCTGAGATCTCTGTCGAACAAATCTTTGTGTTCGTCCTCGAGTCCGAGTTCTGAAAGATGACTGAGCATGTTGATATCCATTTGTGCCCCTCAAATTCTATGGTGCCTTGGTTGCTTGTTGCATCTCTGCAAAGCTTGGTTTCATTGCTCTTTCCAGCATTGCAAGGACGTCGGGATCGTCGTCCACAACCAAAATTTGAAAACTCTTTTCTGTCATTAAGAAACTTTTCCTCTTTTGCAGAACTCTCGTGTAACCTTTGCGTACTCATCGGTTGTTTGTTTGCGAAAGTGAGCTGCTGCGGAGAGTTTTGCAGAACAGGCATCAAAAAACCGGCGCTGCTGTGTTGGATCAAGAGAGATAAGACGCCTTGCTAGGCAAAAATGTGGTAGAATCACACGCGGAAGGTTTTAAGAACTCCACAAGAACACCACAAGAACACCAATAATGGAGCACGTCATGGAAAGGTTTCAAAAACAAATTGCGATTGTCTACCCGTCTGGTGCTGTCAAAAAAACGGATCAAGAAAAAATCGAGCGGGTTGCGGCTATTCGAGAGATGGGCTTCCAAGTTCATGAGATGGCCGTTTTTCATCCCTCCACCGATAACACAACAGCAGCAACGGCCGTAGAGCGTGCGGCAATGATTTCGCATGCGCTTACGCGTCGCATGTACGATGTTGTTTGGGCAGGTAGAGGTGGGTATGGAACCACATCGCTTTTGCCTTATTTGAGCAATATGCTGCCACCTGTGTTGCCGCCCAAAGTGCTTGTTGGTTTTTCGGATTTTTCATTTTTGGGTGTGACTCTGGCTTTGCAATATCCCACAGTGACGTATGTTCATGGTCGGAACTTTTTTTCTGATGATCTTTTTTCCTGCAATGAGCAGGAAAGATTGGTTTTGCAGAATATTGTTGCGGGACGAAATATTGAGCCTGTGAAATTGCCAGCGACATGCGTTACAAAAACGATTGCCTCGAAAGTTTCGGGTTTGTGTGTTCCGCTGAACTTGAGTTTGGCCGAGAGTTTGGCTTCTATGCGAACGGCAAAGTTGCCACAGGGCGCGTTTTTATTTTTGGAAGATTGTAACGAAAACGTTTATCGGGTGCTCCGAAAATTTGATAGTTTGGTAAATTCTGGAATTTTGCAAGGCGCTGCTGGGATTGTGGTTGGAAGTTTTTCCGATTGTCAAAAACCCGATGGGACAAACGCAAGCGAAACAGAAATTGCGAGCTACTTTGCCGAGCGCACAAATCTTCCTATTTTTGTTCTTCCCATTTTTGGGCATGCAGAAAAACGCTTTCCGCTTGTTGCTTTGTCTGGTGTTGACTTCGAAAATAAAGATGGAAATTGGACTGCGCGTCTCACATTTTCGCGTAAGCATAATGAGGTTGTTTGTTGCTTGTACGATCCCGATTTTGTGGGTGGTACAGCGAGTGTATGCGAAAATCCGAAGCTGCACTTTACGGGGGTTGGCGGAACGGGCATGGCGTCTGTTGCTGGACTTTTTTGCGATGCCGGTTTTTCTCTCACCGGAAGCGATACGCCTATTTTTCCTCCGATGGATAAAGTTATTGCCGACATGGGAATTGATCTTTGTGTTGGATATGAAGCGAGTAATATAGACAAAAACCATCCAGATGTTGTTGTTCTTTCAAACGTTATCAGTCGAAAAAATGCGGCTCTCCAGGGTAATCCAGAATTGGAACGCATTTTGGAGACCAATGTTCCCATGTTGAGTTTTCCCTCCGCTCTTCGGAAGTTTTTCTTGAAAAGGTCAAAGAATATTGTGGTAACGGGCACCCACGGAAAAACCACAACAACGTCACTTATTGCTCAAACTTTGCGATCTATGAAATTCGATCCTTCTTTGTTTGTGGGTGGAGCTCCTAAAAACTTTGTTTCCGGATATCACTTGGGCTCAAAGGACTTGTTTATTCTTGAAGGCGATGAATACGATACGGCTTACTTCGATAAAGGGCCGAAGTATATGCATTATGAGCCAACCGTGGCTTTGTTGAATAATATTGAGTTTGATCACGCAGACATCTACAACGATGTGGAAGCAATTGAGCGCGAGTTTGAAAGATTGGCGGTTTATACCAAGCAGCTCGGTGGTGTTGCAGTTGCGAATATGTTGGAACATCGTGTTGTGAAGGTTGCAAAAGCATCGGGTGTTTCAGTAATGGCTTTTGGCGATGCTAGTGTAAAACCCCATGCACTTGAGTTTTCTAATTGCACTGCTCCTTTTTGGAAACTTATTTCGTTCAGTACGGAAATGGATGGAACCTTGCTTTCCGTGGAGGCTCCATGGGGTGAATCTATTTCTGTAAAAACCCATATTTTTGGCAGACACAATGTTTTGAATACCATGGGGACTTTGGCATCTCTTCACAGTTATCTTTTGCTGAAGTGGCGGGGATTTGTGCCTTTTACGCAAGTAGAATTTGCGGAAGCCGCGCGCCGACCCTTGCCCGCCGACGTTCTTGCCGACCTTGTGGCTGGAATAAAAACTTTTGAAGGAGTGAAACGGCGTTTTGAGTTTGTTGGACAAAGCGGTGATGTGGCTGTCTTCGATGATTTTGCGCATCATCCAACGGCAATTCATACAACTTTGGAGGCATTTCGATCTTATATGGAGGCCTCGGGACGCAAGGGACGTTTGTTGGCATGCTTCGACCCTCGCAATGCTACAATGCGTCGGCGAGTTTTGCAGGACGATGTGGCTCGCTCGTTTCAATTGGCCGACAAAGTGTTTTTGGGGAAAGTTCCCCAGGATTTGCGCATTGCTCAGGAAGAAAGACTGGATGGTCCGGGTTTGGCGCAAACCATTGGCTCAAAAGCATCGTATTTTGACGACAACGAACTTTTGTATAAACATGTGGCTGCGGAAATTAAGCCTGGGGACACGCTTGTGTTTATGGGGCCGAGCGGCTCTTTTTCCGGATTTCCACAACGTGTTGTGAAAGAACGGCAGGGGGTTTGATGCGTTTATTAGGTGCTTCTACTTGTGGGGTGGCTTTCGCAATTTTGTTGGGATCGGTGTTGCAGGGGTGTGCAACAGTGTCTGACTCGGGTGTTTCTGCTCGGCGTAGCTCTGCAGTTGATCGCGATGTTGTTGCACGGGCCCTTGAACGAATCGGGAAGGGTCCGTTGCAACAGGACGAGGCTCCTGGATATTTCTTGATCGCAGAGCAACTTTATTTCGAACGGAATTTGGAAGTCGCTGGAAAAGTGTTTGCAGCGGTTTTTGAAGTTGCCCCAACGCTGGTTTGTGGAATGCGACTGAGCGAAATTTATATTGTTTCCGGTAGAACTGTTGAGGCCGAAAGAACAGTGAATAAGCTTGCAGTTCTTTTTCCGCAAAGTTCTGAAGTTCCATTGGCGCTTTCGCGCGTTTTGATATCAGAAGGGAAAAACGACGAGGCGCTGCAAGTTCTCAAAGACGCATATGCTCAGCAATCGGATAAAGATGAATTGGGAATGAACCAAGTAGAACTCTTGCTTCGTATGGGGCGTCGTGCCGAGGTTGTTTCTCTTTTGGAAAAGGCAATGAAAGAGCCTACGGTTTCGTCGTTCATGCTGGAAAAGATGGCGGAAATACATCTTCAGGATAAGAAAACAGCAGAAGCAAAAAAAGTTTTAGAGAGGCTTTTGCATCTTTATCCAGAGGATGTTGAGGGTTGGACTCTCGCAGGTTTTGTTGCCGTTGAAGAAAAGGATTTCAAAAGGGCCGAGCAATGTTTTCGGGAAGCCTATTTGAAACAACCAGAAAACGACACTCTTGCTCGTTATTACGTGACTCAACTTTTGAGGCAGGAAAAATTTCAGGAGTCGCGGCGTTTGTTGTTGCGATTGGAAGCTGTCACTCAAGGCAAGAATACATTAGATCCGGAGCTTACTTTCCAGTTGGCTTTGGTTCTATTTAAGCTTGAGGATTATGCGGGTGCACGGGCTCGTTTCTTGGGTTTGTCAAAAATGGGAGATGAGGTTGGGAAAGCGTTTTTCTATGCAGCGCAGTGCGATGAAATGCTTAAAAACTCAGTGGGAGCTTTAGATAGCTACTCAAAAATTCCTGCAGAAAGTCCGTACCGCATGCAGGGAATTCAGCGCACTGTTTTCTTGTATTTAGAGCGAGGAGATTTTGAAAAAGCGCGACAGTCCGTGCCTGGTTTTTCTCTCGGTCAAGACAGTGAAGAGTCGGATTATGCTTTTTTGGCTGCTGTTTATGCGCGCCTCAAAGATTATAAGAAAGCAATTGAGACCGCAAAAACAGGTTTGGCAAAGTTTCCCAACTCTAGTGATCTCGCAACCTCGGCTGCAACATGGTTGGAATTTACGGACTCGCGTGAAGCTGCCGTTAAGGCGGTTGAGGCTGTTGTGGCGAAGTTTCCAAAGCACGCAGCGGCTTTGAACTATCTGGCATATTCGTTGGCAGAAAATGGTATCCGTTTGGACTCTGCTTTGCAATTTGCGCAGAAAGCGGTTGCATTAGAACCCAAGAATGGATTTTATTTAGATACCCTTGGTTGGGTGATGTTTCGGAAAGGTTTGCACGCTCAGGCTCAAGGAATGTTAGAACGAGCTCTTGCTGCCGAGCCTGATGAACCGGTGATACTCGAACATTTGGGCGAAAATGCTTTAAGTGATAAAGACTTTTCTCGTGCTCTAAAACATTTTGAAGCTGCTGAACAAAAATTTGCCTCGCAACCCGAGTGGAAAATGACTGGCGACAAAGAGTGGCAAGATTCGCGCAAACGAGTAAATATTCGTATTCAAGAATTGCGTCAGAAGGCACTCTCGAAGTAGATACCTTTCTTGAGATTAAAAGTTTGGAGGCCCTTGCTCGTGGTGGTTTTTCAGTCAAAAATTGCATTGCCGGAGCTTTTTGAGGCTCTCGAACAAATGACTCAAATTGATGCGGTCGATTGGGATTTGGCATGTTCGTTTGCGGAACATTGGAAAATGTCGGTTGGTGATGCGCTTCTCGATTTGCGTTTTGTGGATGAAACAACTTTGGCTAAGGCCATGGCTACGGCTCATAACATAAACTACCTGAGCGGCTCTGAGCTTGTGTGTGATTTTTCGGATACTGATTTTGAAACGTTCCAGGATCTGATGAGTGTTGGGGCTGCGCCTTTGCAAGATGCTCGTTTGGCAATATGCAATCCATATGATGATCTTCGTGGTAATTTGGGACATAAGCTTTGTCAGCGGGAGTGGGTCGTAACGGAGCGGAGCGTTCTTTTTGAGGCGCTTCGTAGACAAGGTTTGTCGGAGTGGATGGACGGAGGTTCATAGTGACTGCGCGATTGTTTTTTTTCAGAACAGGCGAGGCCGATGGCGATGCCTCCATGCCGGGGATATTAGGATCAAAAGGAGCAAATTTGGCGCAGTTGGCACGGATGGGAATTCCTGTTCCGTCGGGCTTTACCGTTCCAACTCTTTTTGCAAAAGAATTTCAGGAAAATGGCCAAAAACTCTCCCCAAAATTTTGTGAACTTGTTTTGGACGGTATCACGCGCTTGGAAGCAGCTACGCAAAAAACATTTGGCAGTGTGAGCAATCCCCTTTTGGTGAGCGTGCGTTCGGGAGCCCCTGTTTCCATGCCAGGTATGATGGAAACAGTTTTGAACCTTGGAATTAATGACGAAGTTGTTAAGTCTCTGGAAGCTGAGGGTGGGGAACGTTTTGCTTTCGATACCTACCGTCGTTTTTTAGAAATGTATCTTCAAGCTGTTTGTGGAATGCCGCTTCTTGTTGTTGAGCAGCCCATGAGTACGGTAGGTCAGGAACTTTCTCTTTCTGATGATTCTTCGTTTGATGCTCCTGCGTTGCGCCGCGTTGTTGAATTGCTGAAAGCATTGCATCGTGAAAAAATGGGAAGTGACGTACCACAAAATCCACATGAGCAACTTTGGAAAACCATTGAGGCCGTATTTAAAAGTTGGAACAGTTCGCGAGCACGGAAGTATCGTTCTATTCATAAAATTTCCGATGATCTCGGCACTGCAATCAATGTTTGCGAGATGGTTTATGGCAACCGAAATAACCGCTCTGGAGCTGGTGTTTGTTTTACGCGAGATCCCTCTACAGGCGCCAAGGCAAATGTTGGCGAATATCTTATGTGCGCTCAGGGCGAAGATGTTGTTGCAGGAGTTCGAACTCCCAAACCTCTTACGGAACTTGCAAATGAACTTCCCGAAGTGCTTACAGAACTCGAGGGGCTGTGTGGTGTTTTGGAGCGACATTATCGGGATATCCAAGATATTGAATTTACCATCGACGATGGCAAGCTTTGGCTTTTGCAGGTGCGTCACGGAAAACGTTCGTCGCAGGCAGCGTTTCAAATTGCCGTTGATCTTGTGGAAGAAGGGGTTTTAACGCGTGAGGAAGCTATTTTTCGGGTTGAGCCACAAGATTTTGAGCGACTTCTTCTTCCAGGACTTGATCCCCGTGCACATAAACAAATGGTGAGTAGAGGTTTGCCTGCATCGCCCGGAGCCGCTAGCGGAAAAATTGTTTTTTCGGCGGCCGATGCCGAACAACAGGCATTAAGGGGGGAAGACGTTATTTTGGTGCGAGAAGAAACGTCTCCCGACGATATTGCAGGTATTCATGCAGCCCGCGGATTGCTGACAACCCGTGGTGGAATGACTTCTCATGGTGCCATTGTGGCGCGGCAAATGGGAAAATGCTGTGTTGTGGGTTGTGGTTCTTTGCAAATTATTCATGGCAAAAGGGTGTTGAAGGCTGGAACGGTTGAAATTCTCGAACACGAATGGATTACAATTGATGGCGGAACTGGTGATGTTTTATTGGGTAAGGTAGCAACTCGCGAGGCCGCAATTTCACCGGGTGTTGCAACATTCTTAGATTGGGCAAGCTCATTTCATAAAGCGAAAGTGCGCGCAAATGCCGATACAGCGTTGGAGGCTGCGGCTGCTCGCAAAATGGGCGCAAAGGGCATTGGTTTGTGCCGCACAGAGCGTATCTTTTTTGAACCCGAATGTTTGTCTAATGTGTGGAGCGCATTGTTAGCCACCGACTCCAGAGAGCGTTTGGAAGCTTTTGCGCGTTTGCGGAAAGTGCAGCGCAAAGAATTTGCCGAAATACTGGAAGCAATGCAAGGTTGTGAAGTTGCCATTCGCTTATTCGATCATCCTTTGATTGAATTCTTGCCGCGCAAAGAGCAAGAATTCGTAACTGCGCAAGAGCATCTTGCAATTCCTGGTGATATTCTAAAGTTTCGTATGCGCAATTTGATGCAATCGAACCCCGCTCTTGGTCACCGAGGATGTCGCTTGGGAGTGGCTTATCCCGAAATTTACGAAATGCAAATTCACGCTCTGGTTGAAGCCACAATGGATTTGGTTTCGCGCGGCATTGATGTTCGGCCGCAGATTATGCTTCCTTTTGTGAGTGCTGTTGGTGAACTTATTTGGGCTCGACGCCGGTTCGGCGTACTTCTTGATAAGCTGATTGTTCAGGAAGAGGAAAAGCTTGGTGGAAAGGTGCGATGTCCGTGGATTCCTTTTGGGGTTATGATTGAAACTCCTCGCGCTGCGCTTATTGCCGACAAGCTTGCCATGCACGCCGATTTCTTTTGTTTAGGATCGGGTGATTTAACTCAGCTTACTTTTGGTTTGAGTCGTGACGATTCGGCGCCTTTTTTGCGAGTTTATAAACAAGAAGGAATTTTGGACAACGATCCCATGACGTCCTTTGATAATGAAGGAGTTGGATATCTTATGCGACACGCTTGCGAGTTGGGAAGACGGGCAAAGCCCGAAATTCAGATCGGAGTGTGTCTTGAAGAAAGTCCGGAGGCAGCATCGTGGCTTTATGACGGCTCAGTAGGAATTGACTATGTCAGCTGTTCTTCTTTTCGTGTTCCAATAGCCATGCTTATTGCGGCGCGTTCTGCTCTAACATCTTAGCCTTTGCATTGTTCGGGGTAAATTCGGTTTTCTTTGTGAGCTGATTCTCGCATTCGAGCGTGTTGAGTACGAGCTCAATATCTTCCAAAATATTGTAAAGCGAAAGCGAAGTGTCGTAAGGAGTTGTTTGATTTGGCACGGTGTCCATGTTGTCTTCGTTATAATGATGTATCTGGAGAGATTCAAAGATGTTCATTGCAAAGAGTCCACGCCAAGCGTGAACTATGTCATGTCCTTTTTGTCTGCGCACGCGTGGGGCAAGATTGTTGAGTTTGTCTAAAATGTCTTGTTGGAGAGCTGACCTCATCCAGCGAGCGACGTCGTGGCTTGGAAGAGCGTTGCTTGTAAGGGCTGGGCAATGAATTGCTCCTTGTGAGGGCAAATGAGCTGCCGATTCCGCAGATATCATGGCAAGATTTTTTTCAGATGCGACATGGGAAAAAACATCGCTTAAGAAACACAAAACTTCTGAGTTTTCGGCGCCTGGTCCAGAAAGATCCAAAAATGTTGTTACCACTTCCGAGTTTTGCTTGGCTACTTTTTGAATCCAGGCGAGGTAGCGTTCGGGACTTACGGCAAAATGATGGGTATTTCGCCGTGCGCAGTAGCGGTTAAAATCTTCGGTAAAATTGTAGTTTGAAGCCAAAACTTTGAAACTTGAATTTTCGGGGTGATGAAATGTGTGATTTGCGTTCGCATCAGTGGGAAGAAGAGGATCCCAGCCATCGGTAATTGCGGCCGAAAAACCTGCGTTGCTCATTATCTTTCCAACATAGTCGCTGTAGATGATGTGAGGGGTATGTGCAATGGTAGCATCTTTTTTGAAAAATTCTTTTAGAAATTGCCGTTGAGCGAGGAGATCGTCTTGGAATTCGCTGGCAGACGAAAGAAACGACAGGCCGCCGTGCTGGGGTGTGCACGCCAAAGTTATATTTGGGAGTGAAACCAAATTTTGTAGGGCTTTGAACATTGCGGAATCAATGTTTTGCGCAAGCTGTAAGAAATTTCCGCCAAAGGACAGCGTGAGATTGAGATCAGCGGGGTTTTTTCGAATGGCTGTGTTGAGCATGTTTACAAGTGGCCAGTATAAAAGACGGGCCCTTGTTGCGAAGCTTTCTTGGTTCTTGGTCTCGTTCCAGTAACTCGCTCCACTTCCAATATGGGACAATCGGTAGTCGGATAGCTCGAGATCATGTTGTATGTAAAGAATAAAACTGATTGCTGTCATATGCTGCTCCGCGGCGATGTCTGAATTCGCCTGAATTCATACACAATTTTTTGGTTTGACGCGAGGGGTGGCGGTCGGAGAATAGACTCGTCCGTCAGGGTTCCGACACGCTAATTGAATTCCCTAAAGTTCCCTCATTTGAAGACGACACATAAGGGGTGACTTGGAATGAGGAGGCGCTATGAAAGCCAGTCGAGTTGGAAACGTGGTAAAATTAAGTGGTGTTATTGACGAAAAAGTGGATCTCAAGAATGTTGCTAGTGTTATTGAAACCACCGCGTCTGAAACTGGGATGAAAGCTGTTAAAGTGGATTTTAGCGATGTCAAAAGAGCAAATTCGCTTGGTATTATAAAGTGGAGAATTCTTACCGAGGAGCTAAGTTGCGGGGTGATTTATGAAAATTCACCTCAATGGCTTGTGGAGCAGTTTAATTTTGAAGTCATCCCCATTTTAAAGGGAAGCTTGGTAGCAAGTATTCTGGCACCATTTTACTGCGGTGAAGATGGAACTCACGAAATGGTTCGCTTAGAGGTAGGAAAAGACATTCCTTTGATGAAGGATTATTCCTCGCTGCGTTTAGAGCGCCCATCGAAAAACGGTCGAATGTTAGAACCCGACTTCGAGCCTTCCGATTATTTTGAGTTTCTTTTGATTTACGGAGATTTGGTGTTTAGGGCTGCCTAACCGATTGCGATGCTGATTCTAATGCGGTTCGGCTGTGCCCACCCCCGCTATCCTTGTAGCGAATCGGCTAATATTTCCATGGCTTCTTGCATCTGAAAATCGGATCCAGATGAAAGGTTTTCGTCCGCAAAGGACTCTTTCCATGAAGTGTGAGTGTTTTTATCTTTGACGCGGTTTATCATTTCCTGAAAAGCCTGGTTTTTAGAGATTCGTTCTATGCTTTTTTCGCGCAATCGAGCGACTTCAGTGCTGGTGTTTGTTTGTAGTTTTTTAAAACCGGGTACTGGTGGGATTTCACTCCAATCTATGGCGAAATCTTTTTCGGCTTCGGTTTCAACTTCGTTTTCAGTGAGGCTTGGGATGATAATGTCCGACTCCACGCCCTTTTTTTGTGTGCTTTGTCCGTTGGGGCTGTAGAAAGTTGCTTGTGTTATTTTAAGCATTCCTTCTCGAGTGTGAGCAATTGGTGAACTGAGGTCTTGGATAACTTGTATGGTGCCTTTTCCGAATGTGCGCGTGTCACCAACGATAATGGCTCGGCCATAGTCTTTGAGAGCAGCTGCAACAATTTCTGAAGCAGAGGCGCTGTTCTTGTTGATAAGGACAAGGACGGGTCCGGAAAAACTGATGCGCGGATCGGGGTCCATTTGGATTCGGGGTGTCCCTGTGCGATCGACTATTTGAAGTATGGGGCCGTTGTTAATGAAAAGTCCTGCGATGCGAATACTTTCTTGAAGATCGCCGCCGTTGTTGTTGCGAAGATCGAGAATGACGCCCTCGGCCCGATTTTCTCGAAGATGGTCGAGTTCCGAACGAACTTCCATTGCAGAACCTTGGCAACTTGTGAGCATCCTATTGCGACACTCGAGATCGGTATAAAATGCTGGCAGCCGGATAAGTCCAATTTTGTGACCTCGAACATCTGCAAGAGCACTTTTAACTTTAATGGATTTTAGTTTGGAATATTCTCGGCGAAGTACCACAACAATAGTTTCGTTGGCTTGTCGTATGAATGTTAATTTTATTTTTGTATCTTTTTTTCCACGTATCAGGCGATTTATTTTTCCAATATCAAAGGTAGAAGGGTCTAGCACGGGCGAACCGTCCATGGTGTCGATACTTGTGAGTTTGTCGCCGATTTTGAGCGTACCTGCTTTTTCGGCGGGACTGTTCTTGGTAATTGTTTCAATGGTGATGGTGTCGTTGTCGTCGGAGAAAGTGAGTCCAATGTTGTCAACGGGGTTGCCCAAGCGGCTGTTGAATTCGTCCTGATCCAGAGGAAGAAAATGGGCCGAGTGAGGGTCAAGCGAAAGAGCAAATCCATTTAGGAAGTCGGAGTAGAGTTCGTCTCTATTTCGATTTGCAGCATGAGTTATTTGTTTTTTGTATCGGTGAAAAAGGCGCTCCGAAATGGCTCCGGAAAATCCAGATTTCAAAATCTTTTGGGTGTCTGTTTCAATGCGCTGATTCCATTTTGAATCGAGTTCCAAGCGAGTTTTTGCCCAGGTCGGTTTTGTTGTGGA
>CAIZES010000296.1 GCA_903932045.1 uncultured Silvanigrella sp.
AGCAAAATTGGCAGAGAAGGGTAAGATCTCTGAAGATCCCAAAACTATTGCTGCACGTATTGAAACCGTCACTTCCATGGAATCTTTAAAGAACTGTGATGTTGTTATTGAAGCAATTAACGAAGATGAAAATCTCAAAAAATCAATTTTTCAAACTCTTGATAGAGTTCTTCCTGATCACGCAATTATTGCAACGAACACTAGCAGTTTGTCTATTACGCGTTTAGCTGCCTATACGGAGCGTCCTGAACGCTTCATTGGCATGCACTTTATGAACCCTGTGCCTTTGATGTCGCTGGTTGAAATTATACGTGGACACTGCACAAGCGATGGCACTTATTCCTCCGTGAAATCGTTGATCGAAAAAATGGGAAAAACCCCTGTGTGTGTTCATGATTATCCGGGTTTTGTGGTGAACCGCGTTCTCATTCCAATGATTAACGAAGCATTTTTTACTCTGATGGAAGGTGTTGCTTCGGTTGAAGATATTGATTCGGCTATGAAACTTGGTGCAAATCATCCTATGGGACCACTCGCACTTGCTGATTTTATTGGTCTCGATACTTGTTTGGCTATTATGGAAGTTTTGCACGACGGACTCGGCGATTCCAAATACAGACCATGCCCTTTGTTGAAAAAATATGTTGATGCAGGTTTGTTGGGACGCAAAAGCGGTGCTGGTGTTTATAAATACTGAGTTTAATACTGAATTTTTTGAGATTTTGTTTGAGACTTCCTCTGAGAGGTGTTTATGAATTTTGGACCCAATGGACCAGAAAAAAAGATTGTTGGTAATCCTATTCTTCGCGAGTTGTTTTCGTTGGCAGTGATTATTGCGATCATTTTTGTGCTGCGATCATCAATATTTAACTTTTATGTTATTCCTACCGGCTCCATGATTCCAACTATCAAAATCAACGATCGCGTTTTTTCGAACAAATTGAGTTATGGACTCATGCTTCCATTTGCCGAAACTCAGCTGATTTCTTGGAACACTCCAAAGCGCGGCGACATCGTGTTGTTTAAAAGTCCTCAGGCGGACACAACATTTGTGAAGCGCGTTATTGGCGTTGCAGGCGACAAAATTTCGTTCGAGGAGGGTCGTCTTCGTATCAACGGAGTTGCCGTGCACGAAGAGGAACGAATGGAACGTGAGGTTCTTATCGATCAGGCACCCGCAATTCAAGAAAAACCTCTTATTTGGGAAAGTGGCTTGGGCGGTAAGGAAAACGACGGTCACTATATTGTGCGTGGCCGTTATTCGGGTGCTACTTTTCTCAATCATTCGGTATATACGGTTCCTCCTGGGCATCTTTTTTGTATGGGCGACAATCGCGACGGTTCCAGTGACAGTCGCTATTGGGGAACTGTTGAGGCGAACAAAGTTTACGGAAAAGCTCTGTTCATTCTTTGGTCTACAAAGGACCCAAATGTTGATGGCAAGGATAGCACCCTCCCCTCTCTCCGTTTCGAACGTTTTTTCAATTCCCTTCATTAGTCACTGCTCCAAGAGTCACGCTCGTGCTTCAACGTTTGTGCTTCAACGTTTGTGTCTGCAGATTGGTGATTCGTGACGCGTGACGCGTGATGAGTGCATTCCTTTCGGGTTTTGTGTGATTCTTTTTCCCCACTGACAAAATTTTGGATTGTCTGGTCTTTCCCCGGCGCTTTGGGGCGGGTATTCTGAAAACAGTGTTGTTGGAAACAATCTCAGAAGGGATACTAAGAAATGGTTAAGAGCGAGCTTATTGATATTCTTGCCAGCAGAACGGATATCACCACAATTCAGGCAGAAGAAGTTATTAGCATGTTCTTTAATGCTATTACTGAATCGCTCACCGAGGAAGGTCGAGTGGAAATTCGGGGATTCGGCGCTTTTACAGTGAGAAAATATCGCGCATATGAGGGACGCAATCCAAAAACAGGTGAGAAGATTTCGGTTTCAGAAAAGAAGCTTCCTTTCTGGAAAACCGGTTTGGAGCTTCGTCAACGTGTTGATGGACTGGGAAACTGAAGACTGAAGTGATTACTTCTTAGCTTCAGCCTTGGCCTTGTTTACGTTTTTTGTGAGACGACCAATGCGGCGAGCCATGTTATTGACGTGAATAACACCCTTGCGGCGTGACTTGGCAATCACGGATTGAGCGTCGCGCATGAGTTGGTCAAGAGCGCTGAGATCTTTCTTTTCAATAGCTTCTTTCACCTTAGTGACTGCGGTTTTCATTTCGCTCATCACGGTGCGATTGCGTGCATTGCGCTTGATATCTTGACGGGCTCTTTTCTCGGAAGACTTGTGGTAGGCCATTGTGCCTTTTCCTTTCGTGGAAATAGTGCATGCGCTCATAATTTAGAGAACGATTGGCAAACACTTTCTGAACCAAGCAATCGTTCTAACCAGATTCGGAAGCCTTGGTTTCCGGCTGGTGAATAACCAGAATTACACCTTCGCTAGGTCAATCTTCTTTGCTTTGAGAAGAGTTGAAACGGTGTCGGAAGGACG
>CAIZES010000297.1 GCA_903932045.1 uncultured Silvanigrella sp.
CTGCCGGATTTCACCCAAGTTGACCCCCCTGATTTCATCAAGCTGACCCCCCTGATTTCACGAAACTGACCCCGCTGGTTTCACGTGAAGCTGACCCCCGAGGCCATCCGAAGTTCCCGCAAAGCAAACAATGGGCGTCTGTGGAAAAATGATTGTGTCTAGCACGTCAATCATTTGGAGGACGACGGGATGCCCGCCAAGAAAAAGGGACCACGTATGGTTCGTGAGATTTTCCGCCTTCGGGCGGCCGGCCTTGGAACAAAGGCAATAGCGAGAGCCTTGGGAATGTCTAAAAATACCGTAAAGGCATATCTTCGAGAGCAGGAACAGTTGACCGCCGCAGGCATAAGCGAAAGCGGAGTACAGGCGCTGAAGGTAACACTTCCACAGCAACCCGCATGGAGTTTGCAGGTAGATTGGGATGCCTGCCACGAAGATGTGGCCGGTGGAACCGCGCTTCTCACTTGGTGGGAAGAAAATGTTGCCAACATAAAAACCGGAGACGTTGCCGGAGTTCCGTATGTTACTTTCTGGCGTCATTTTGGAAAGCGATATCCCAAAATTGATCTCGATTACCACAAGCTGCACCCGCCAGGAAAAAGTAGCGAGATAGACTTCAAAGGAGCCGATCCAGAACTCGTTTTTTGGAGTCGCGAAACCAATGAATGGGTTCAGTGCCGACTTTTTGGTTGCGTCCTAAGCTTCAGTCAAATGTTTTATGCTGAGGCAACCATAACGGAAAAACAAGCAGATTGGTTTGCATGTACTCAAAATTCGTTCCGTTTTTTTGGCGGTGTTAGCGAGACAATTGTTTGCGATAATCCGGTCGCTCTCGTGTCGAAGGCAAGTCGTTACGATCCAGAGTGTAACCCTGAGTTCTTAAAGTTTTGTGAGCACTACAACACCGTACCGCAGCCAGCTCGCCCATATTCCCCCAAAGACAAAAACCTCATCGAAGTTAGTCTTGGTGTTTTCTGGCGCTGGGTTCGACCAAAAATTAAGCGCGAAAAATTCTATTCCCTAGGAGAAATGAATGCGTTTATTCGCGACCGAGTTGTTGAATTCGACATGAAGGTTCGTCGTAAAACCGGCATGTCACGAAAAGCGATTTTTGAAGCAACAGAGCGTCAGAATCTTCGCATTCTGCCAGAAACCGACTTTGAGTTTGGTGAATGGAAAAAAGCAAAGGTGCATCCCGATTGCCATATCCAGCACCAATATAACTTTTACTCGGTACCATGGAAATACGTTGGACAAGAAGTTGATGTGCGCGTGTCGAGAAGTTTTCTTGAAATTTATGCAAGCTTGGAACGACAAGCTATTCATAAGCAGCCGTTAAGTAAATTCCGAGGAAAATACATCACTGATGATGCACACCTTCCCGAAGCACATCGAGCAATGCGCGAAGATGCGGTGCAAAAAGTTCTTAATACCGCTCAATACGCGGGTCCGGCTACATTCGATCTCATTCAACGCCTATTACAACAGGCAAGGCATCCGTTGTTATATCTACGCAGATGCCAAGGAATAATGCGGCTCAGGCGTTGTTATTCTTCGGAGAAGCTTGAAAATGCCTGCGTGACAATTGCGCAAATAGGCATAAGCATGCCACGGCTTGCAGATGTGGAAGGAATTATCAAGAACTCTGCAAATACGGGCCAAATCGCCAACGCTGCAACCCCCAAACGAAATCCTAATCCAAATCTTCGCGGAAAAGACTACTGGGCCCCGCAAAAGGAAGTGAACTAATGGAACACATCAATCTTATCGAATCACAACTTGTTGACTTAAAACTCGCCGGCATAAAAGCATCACTGTTGCGAAGGATTGCCGAGGCAAAGGAAGCTTCGCTTTCACACGTGGAGTTCCTAAATCTTGTTCTTCAAGATGAAATCACCAATCGCAAAAACGCGCGCATCGAAAGGCTGCAGCGTTATGCTGGCTTCCGATCCCAAGCGTCGTGCGAGGGAATCGACTTCACGTTCCCACGCGGACTGAGCAAGAAAATCATTCAAGACATAGCACACGGCACATACATTGTTGACGGAAGAAATATTCTCATTCTTGGTCCAACTGGCGTAGGAAAAACGCACATTGCTACGGCAATAGGAAATACTGCTTGTCGCAACAGCAGAAGCGTCTTGTTTTTGCGAATGAACACGCTAATCGAACGAATGGCGTTGTCCCGTGCGCAGGGAACGTGGCTCAACTACCTACGAAAATTGGCAGCCCCAGAGGTCCTGATTCTTGATGACTTTGGAATCAAACCATTTACACCCCAGCAATTCCAAGATCTATACGATGTCATTGACGAGCGTGGCGAAGGAAAATCAATCATTATTACGTCGCAAATTCCCGTTGAGAACTGGTCAGAAGTAATTGCTGATCCCGTTGTTTGCGAAGCCATCACAGATCGTGTGGTTCACAAATCGCAGGTCATTCAGATGAAAGGAGAGAGCTATCGTAAAAATCGAAAAAATAACTTGACTCAAACTGACCCCCTGTGAAATCAGATTAAGGCGCGTCCCTTCGGTCCGCTGAGGGGGTCAGCTTCCGCTGAAAAGGCGGGGGTCAGTTTGGTGAAATCCAGCA
>CAIZES010000298.1 GCA_903932045.1 uncultured Silvanigrella sp.
ATGTTTGAGTCTGATGGTGATTGTGTGTTCGTTAGGAGCGGAAATTCCTACGGTGGAAAAATCGCCTGTTCCGTGTTCGCGTTGCTTGGCGTATTCTTTTGCGCCTTCAACATACTCAGTAAAAAGTTTTGGAAAATATGCTGCAGTGGAAGGCTCTATAAGGCGCTTCCAAGCATAAATAAAATCACTGGCGAGAACAGGATGCCCATCCGACCACAGCGCGTTGGTGCGCAATTGAAAAGTGTAGGTACGACCGTCGCTGCTTACTGTCCAATTCTGTGCAACTCCGGGAAGGGGTTTTCCTGTTTGAGGATCGTAGCTCACGAGGCCTTCAAAAAGCTCACGTCCGATGGTGGTTTCGGGACGTGCATCCAAAAATGCGGGATCGAGCGACTGAGGATCACGTGAATTCGCAAAACGGAACACGCGTTCTGTGGTTGTGGCTTGTGCATTTTGAAAAGGAACACACAGAGAAAGGAAAGCCGAAATGAATGTGAAAATGAAAGGTTTTTTCATCGAAATTCACCCTTTTGTTTTTTTGCGTTGTTTTTTCCAAGCATAAAAATAAGTCCAATCAAGATAATTCGACTTCAAAGGGAAGTTCGCCACCCGGCCATACGACGCAGCAATTTAGGCCTACAACATGCTGCAATTTTCCAGTGCTATTCTTACAAATTTCCGCATTGTTTGTTTGAATGCAAAAAACACCAGAAGTGCCCACAACGCGTGGTTTTACTTTTCCTCCACATGCTCCCTGGCACACAATTGCTGTTGCTTCGTCAACTCCAATACCCGTAAAGCTTGGGTAGTCGATTACCGAAGAAAACAGTCTGTTTTGCCTTCTGCGAGCCAAAAAATGTTGATCCAAAATAACGTTTTTTAAACATCCGAATCCGGGAACAAGTTCCACCAATCCTGTGGAAATTTCTAGGCACGGAGTGTCTTCACTGGGAGTGTCGTTGGTATTTTTAGGCAAATGAAAGTCACCAGTGAGGGCAATTTCCGACATAACTTGCAAACCAGCGCTTGTGCCTGCAAGCACAAAATCCCCATTGCGCCATTTTTCCAAAAGGCATTTTTCGAAGTGTGTGCCTTTTAGTGTTTTCAAAATAACCCGTTGATCGCCACCTGCAAAAAAGAAAACATCGATGTTGTTTAGGATGGCCGCTGTTGTTGGAGCGTTTGCAACAGTTCGCATGGATTCGATGCACTGAAGTTTTTTGGTTCCCGATTGAGCAAGTTCGGCTAGGTTTGCAAAGTCCCACGCAAAAGCATTTTCGACGCCGTGTCTTTTGACAAAGCGCTCTTGAGCAATGAACTTACCAACTTCAGCATCATCCGATGCAAGTGTGCAAATAAGGACACGACTGCTTTTTCCATTTGCAAGTGCAAGAATTTCTGATGTGATTTCTGGGACGAGTGTTCCGCCCCCTATGGCGACAAGTCGAGTTTGATTGCGAGGGTTGTGAATCTTGTTCGACATAAAGAAATGCATCCTCCACAAAACAAATAAAGCAACAAATCAAGCAACAAATCAAGAAGCAAACAAACACCTAATCCTCTTTCACGACGATTGGTAATATCTTCGAAGGAAAGAAGGATGCAAAGCAAATTGTACGAAAGAGCAAGGTACTAAGAATTGTTACTGAGAAACTTCACCCGTTGCAGGAATGTATGTTCCTCCCGGTGGCAGGAGATGCACTTTGGCAGAGATCCATGCGCCAGTTTGTACGGGTTTTTGATAACCAAGCTCTTTGTAAATATATTTTGCAACTCCGAGTTCCGTAGCAAATCGGGCATCGTAAATAAGAACAGATGAGCCATTGGCGGAGCGGGAAGGTTGAAAGCTGACGATACCGCTGAAGGTATCAAAATTTGCCGACATTGTAGCAGGCATTGCCACCGAAAAGTTTGTGAGCTTGGCACCAAGAGCAAAACGTTGAGCATTCAACCTATTTTCAACCTTGCCCGCATCGGGATCGAAAGCGTGTGTTTGCCAGTAGCCACAGCCGGTTCCCTTTTGTGGAATGAGATCTCCTGAAAGATAGGCGTATTCCACATCATCCATGAGCCCAATTTTTCCTGATTGAATATTTCTTGCGAAAAAGAAAACTTCGGATTGTTGTCGTTCTTCGTTATGAGAGTTGTCGGAAATTTGCGATGGAATATTGTTATAGCAGGTGTGCTTGGATGCTTCTGGTATTTGTGGCGCAGCTGGGGTCCATGCGCGAGATTGGGATAAAATAACTTGCCCTGCGTTGTTGCCTGAGAGAGTGATTTTGCTTCCCGAAATAAGAAGATTTGATGTTGCGTTTGTGTAAATGGGTTGATGCGAAGGCGTTAAGCCTATGTAGGAGTCTGCGTTGGGCGTAATAAATTCCACTGCACGTGCACCGTGAACGGAAGCAACCCATTCCCCAATTGAGGAATCAAAGGAGATAAGTGCACCTGTATCACTATCGACAGCAATGCCTAATGCTGCGAATTTTGATGTACCGCTTTCGCCATTTGCGATGCTTTCGCCATTTGCGCTGTTCCATGCGGCAAGCATTGCC
>CAIZES010000299.1 GCA_903932045.1 uncultured Silvanigrella sp.
AAAGGCACCGCGCACACTCGGAAACGTCCGTCAAGTTTTTGGCATTCACGGATTCAGGTCATAAAAAGGCACAATGGAACGGGATGTTTTGTGGCGAAAGAGAGGGCAGACATGAGCACCACATCAGAGCACGAAATTGTTTCAAGCAACGATTTGAGCACAATCATTGGAGCGCACTGCGCGAACGAGCTTTCTAACACACCTCCATTTTTTTCCCTAGCAGCAGTTATCGGACTGACTTTCTTTTTATTGACAACCAGAGCCTTAAGTTTGGCATTTTTCGAGCTCACGGCAGCAACCTCATTGTGCATTCTTGGGGGAACCACATATCTTATTGTGAGAAACTCAAGGCAGTTTGTAAACTTCGGTTTTCTCCACTTCGCCGGCGGAGCCCTCCTTGGAATATCACTCATCGATTTTTTCCGCCTCGCCACTTTTCTTATTCCCAGTTGGTCAAATGTTCCCGCTTCGCTGCTCCGAGATCAACTTTGGATTATTGCCCGAGCGTTACAAGTTCTCTCGCTCTTGGGCTCTCTTTTATATTTACGGAAAGAAGTCGCGACTCGGTTATGGGGATTTATATTTATCGCTATCTGCCTCATTTTTGTCGCAGCCGCCGCATTAGGATTTATGCCCGAGAAATTCATAATATCTCCTGAAGGGCTTGTTTCTTCCTTTGTTTTGTACACCGCATTGTGCATTGGTCTTTCTTACTTTAGCTTCACAATTTACAAACAACGCTCAACCTTCACAAAACGCAGTCATCAACAAATGCAAACAGCATTTGCACTCATCCTCGTTGCCATTCTATCCTTCGCCTTTCGTTCTTTTTCTCCTCAAATCGCAACTATTGTAAAAGGAACGGCTCTCTTTTTTGTTTTCTACTTTCTATTCCGTGCCGTGATTGAACAATGCTTACACTATCCACAAGATGTCATTTTCAACGAAATGAATTACCGCAAACTTGCCCTTGACGAAGAAATTCGTGAAACAAGAAAAGAGGTCAATCAAAGCAACGCAAACTATCAAAACCTTTTTGACGGCCTTGCCGATCCAGCTTTTATACACCTGCCGGATGGCACAATCCTTATGGCAAACCGCGCAGCCACCAGCGTTCTCGGATTTTCCGAAAAAGCCATAATCAGCATGAATATTAAAGAAATAATTCTGCGTGATTCCAATATCCAAACAGATGAATTCAACAATCATTCCATTTCTTCTGAAGGAAACTTGACAGAAGTCGTGTTCCAGACCCAAACAAGAAAATCAATTCCTTTCGAAACACACTCACGAATGATGACTTTTTTCGGACAACGAGTTTTGTTCACAACCGCACGCAACATTTCCGAACGAAAAGCAAATTTTGAAGCCGTTGTGTCAGCAAAAAATACTTTAGAACAATTGGATCGTTCAAAAACAGCTTTTTTAGCTTCCCTAAGCGCTGAACTCCGAACTCCTCTCAGTAATATTACAGGCTACGCCGATCTTATTCTATGCAAAAGCGACCACGCTCTTTTCGCACAAGAAGCACATGCCATTCAAAGCGCAGCAAGCCAACTTATAGAAAATCTCGACAACCTGCTCACACTCGCAAAAATAGAGTCAGACACACTCACAAATTGCCCAAGAAAATTTCCGATTCAAGATTTTATCGATCGCGTCACGCATCGCTACTCGGAGTTCGCACAAAAACAAAAAGTTACATTTGTCGTTGAACACGAGGCTTCGCTGCCTACGAGTGTTTTGGGTGATTTCGAAAAAATTGAACAATTGACCTCGAATTTGCTATCCAATGCGATAAAAGTTTCGGAAAATGGAATTGTGAAGCTCATTTTAATGAGCAGAAATCAAAATGGATTCATCATTGCAGTGCAAGATACCGGAAACGGACTTGCACCAGAGAAACAGAAATTTCTGACCGATAAATTCGATTCAAAACTTTACTTTGTCGAAAAATCAGAAAAAGACGCGCCGCTTGGGTTGTCCATTGTGAGAAGTTTGACCGATTTGATGAAGGGAAGAATTGAGGTAAAGGCAGAGAAAGGAAAAGGAACGATTGTGACAGTCACATTGGATGAAGTGAAGACAGAATAGTTCGTTCGCTCTTTCTGTTTGCTGTTTGCTGTTTGCTGTTTG
>CAIZES010000300.1 GCA_903932045.1 uncultured Silvanigrella sp.
ATTTTGCAACAGAACCAGAAGATTTCGACAATCAAAAAGCAAATTACGAAAAAGATTTTGAACCTTTTGCAAAATACTGCAAACAACGACAAAGAAAAATTCCTAAAGTTCTACGAAACATTTGGGGCTGTTCTCAAGGAAGGCTTCCATTTTGATCATGATAATCATGATACACTTGCTGAACTCGTTCGATTCCGCTCCACACGCACAGGGACCAACGGATGGGTGTCCCTAAAAGAGTATGTTGAACGCATGGCAACCGAGCAAAAGGACATCTATTACATCAGCGCACCCAGCCTAGAAATTGCATCAAGAAGTCCACATCTGGAAGCCTTTATGGCCAAGGACATTGAAGTTATTTTCCTTGCCGACCCCATAGACGAGTGGTTTGTCATGGATTACTCGAAATATAAAGATCACGAATTGCGTTCAGCATCAAAGGGCGACGTCGATCTCAAGAACATTGGAAAAGAAAGCTCGGAAGCACCCAAAGAAGAAGCCTCCGCAGATATTTTGGCAGGACTTTTGGACTCTGTTCGCACACGCCTGAGCGATGATATTAAAGACGTAAAGGTTTCCAAGCGCCTTACGGACAGTGCATGCTGTTTGGTTGCCGATGAGCATGGTTTGTCGAGCCACATGGAACGTCTCATGAAAGCAACAAACAAAGACTTCAAGGGCGCAAAACGCGTGCTCGAGGTCAATGCGACTCATCCCTTGATCAAAAACATGGCTGAAATTCGAAGCAAGACTTCTGCTCCAGAATCACAACTCAACGACTGGATTGACACCTTATACGATACAGCGCTGCTTGCCGAAGGTTCACCCCTCAAAGATCCCGCAGCATTTGCGAAACGAGTGACGCAGATTATGCAATCCGCATCACTGCCTAAGTGAGACAATTATCTGTTCAATCGCATTTGCCAAGAACACAAAACCTCCCTCACATGCTTGGATTCAAGCGCCCCTAATGTAAATGCCACTCTTGTGCACCTTCTTCGAGAATGTTAGAAGGCGCATAAGCCCTCGTGTTTTTTAAGACGAATTCCCTTTCATTTGGAGAATCTCGGTATGAATCTGTTTCATG
The DNA here is from genome assembly GCA_903932045.1 of uncultured Silvanigrella sp. Lineage (GTDB taxonomy): Bacteria > Bdellovibrionota_B > Oligoflexia > Silvanigrellales > Silvanigrellaceae > CAIZES01. The sequence goes on from CAIZES010000300.1 coordinate 1,088, forward strand.
ACAACACGCTCGTTGGTTTTGGAATTGCACTCTCACTAGGCGCGCAACTGGGCTGCACTCGTAAGCAACACACACCACAACCACTGGATTCAGCAAAAATTCCTGTTGAATTTGCTCTTCCCAGTCAGCATCGTGACAGCATAAAATCCGATCTTAGAAGTACACTTTATTCGTCTGTTCGTTTTGCCATTTCTGAAAACTCGTTGCCTACCTCTCTTACGGATGCGCGTGTTTTCGACGCGAGTGCTTTGGTTATTGCAGAACAAAGCAGACAGCGCCTTGTGGGCGAAAAATCCACTCGTTGCGAGGAAGGCAGCGGTGGAAAAGCGTTCACTCAGTTCATCAATTGCGTTTTGCAGGAAACCATTCACGAATCTTTTTCAAATTCCGACGACTTCTTGGCCGCCATCCGTGCCATTTTAAAAGACGAAAACCAGGCAACCTTAGGCGATATCAAATCGCTTCAGGAGTCTCTCAATTTGCTTCAGAGCAACACTATTCGTTCCTTTCAAGAGGTCATCAACAAGGGAGAGACTCTCAACTGTATAGAGGAGTCGCTTTCGCAAAGAATTGAAGCGGTTCACGACGCCATTTTGCTCATTCGCGATGGCCGAGCCACAAATGATGTCCCATGGATTTCGGCGAAATTTTTTGAAGGCCGAAAGTTTGTTCTTACAAATTCGGTGGAAAATGCGAGCGTGGGTGTGTGGATGCACGCCATGAATTTGAGCTCGCAAATTGTGCGAATGGAAGTGAGTTCTGATCATTTCTACATCATTCGCGAAAAAGAGGGCTTGTACGATAGCACGAGCGGAATCGACCTCATTATGAATTCGTTTCCCATTCTTGATTCTCGCACGGTTCATGGTGAACGTTACTATCAGGTTAATTTTGCCTTGCCCGACAACAAACACTTTGTTCTTTCGCAACTGGGTGCATCCGGACCCGATGCCGATCTCACCGTGGACGCTCTTAAAGTTCGCGTTGCTCATACGGAAAAACCACCCCTCAAAGAATTTGCGACACAGGCAAGCTCTGCTTCCGGACTGTACTTTAATGCATCAGACCAAAATTTAGTCCTCGATGAGCTTGTGCTCGTCAACACAAACATCACCATGTCTGATAGCACCGAAACTCCACCTACGCTCTTTGAAAAAGAGCCTCTGCGTCCCACCCTGCGTCTTGCACAGGGATTTTTTGCTCTCGATGAGAGCTCTAGTCAATTCGAAAATACGCAAGCCCGAGAGCTTTCTGATGTCACGGGCGAACTCTTTAGTTCCGCCGTTGAAGACCGTACCGAAGGAAAAGATGAGGCTTATTTCTCTGGAAGCCTTTTTTCGCAACCGAGCGCCGGATTTGGACGAAGTACAAAATTCGCACGAAAGTATAACGTCGAAAAACCCATTCAGTTCGTGATTTCTGGCAATACACCCACTGCTGCTATTCCCATTATAAAATCGACTCTGGATACATTTCAAAAACTTTTTGAAAAACTAACGCCGGCTGGGAAAAAAGTTCCTCAAATTAGTGCCCTAACTCAATCGGAATTTGAAGCCAAAAATCGAACCGAGGGTTTACGCATTGGAGGCGACATCACCGCAGCAGATCCTCGTGTGAACATGATTTTTTGGGAGGAGAATCCCAACGTCCCAGCGGCTTGGGCAACAACAGCAGCAAATCCTAAAACCGGAGAAATTATTTCTGCCGATGTGATGATGAGTGGAGTGAGCTGGGGACTAAACGGTTGCTATGCATACCTTTTGCGAAACTGGACAGCAAAACCGAAACCAGGAGATAAACCCACTCCGTTCCCCGGAGCTGCAAACCATCTTATGATGCAAGAAGGTTGCCGCATGGTTTTATTGGGCATGCGTCTTGCGGGAAGCCCCAACATTACCACGAAACCAGCTGACACAAAAACACCAGCAACAAACTCAGGTGTTGATACAGATACTCTTTTCGAACAAAACACAACTGCTTTAAAGCAAAGCCAAAGCCCCAACATTTGGGGTATCAACGGCTTGCCCGATCTCCTGGGTGCTCTTCAAAAAAATGCTGCACATAACAATCTAGACGAAACCATTGCTTCGGCACTGAGCGGAAAAAATGCTCTTCGCACCAAGCTTGACTGCGTTATGAAGCCGTCTTTGGACGATAAAATTTTCATGAGCAATGCAGGCGTTCCCGGAGTTACAACTCAGTTTATTAGAACACCACAAGAAGCCGTTTTGGCCAGCATTCGCGGCGTTCTCCTGCACGAACTCGGGCACACGTTTGGCCTGCGCCACAATTTTATTGCCTCAACAACTCAGGGAGAATTGGAATCCACAAGCAACCTGCCCGTTCCTGTTGCAACCGAAAGTGACTCCCTTATGGATTACACCGACGACGGTGTTCTTATGAATATGAGTGCAAAAAAAGACTACGGTGCTGTTGACTCATCCGATGCAGAACCCGCATTTGGTATGTACGATATTTTTGCACTTTCGGCGCTATACGGGCTCGACACCACGCAGTACAAAGTTAAAACGAAAACTCCTTTTTGCACTGATGGGAACAAAAATGTTGTTGCAAATTGTGTGCCTTTCGATTTCGGAAAAAACTCACTTGAACACTTGCTCTATCAAACAAATTTAACACTCCAAGAACTTCGTGTTGCTCACGATGCTGAACTCGCGTATGGCGCCATTGGACAACAAGTTTTAGGCCGCTACCAAGGATTGCTGGGGCGATACAACTCAAATCTTTCCACTCTGTGGAATGTCTGGGGCGCATATGCTCAAGTGGCTGCTTATTCGCCAAAAGCAGAAACTCAGACTGCTGCTTTAAAAGTGATAGATAAACTTTTTTATGGAAAAGGTTTGGAAGAAAGCTATTTTTCGGACGCTTTTTTCAAAGCAAAAACAGAACGCTCACCCATGGGAATTTGGGATTTTCTGAATGTCGGTCAAAAGGATCTCACTTTTGATGCCACAAAACCCCAAACCCTAACCGCATTATTTACGGGAATACTACGCAACGGAGCAATAACCTCATTTGTACAAGCGGCTCCCGCAATTCAGGCGGCCGGTGCGAAGCAAAATCCGGATGCTCAGTTTTTGCGCGGAATTCGCAATATTAATTATTTGAACGACGCAAAAAAATCGGCTCCATTTGCGTTTCGCTCCATTCTTACAGGTTTTTTTGCCAACAAAATTTTGCTTCCCGAAAACACTCCCATTTCAAACTGGGAATACTTTGATTCCGAAGGTCGGAAAGACGGTTCTGATGCCCTCGATGTTAATGGGAATCCCATTCAAATTACAACAGCAAAACCTCTCTTCAACTACAGTCAGCAACATTCCACGCTCCCCGGAGTAAAAATACGCGCAGACCAAAGCTCGAAAGATGTTGTTGCACTTTTTGGCGGCACAAACGACCTGGAATCGATGGTACTTGCAGGCGCTGCGCTCACACAGGTTGCACCATGGGGTGGATCGGCGGGAGGCAGCGAAGCTTTTGATCGCATCACTCACGATCGCGAAATTTTGATCAACCAAATTCATGATGGAACTGTATCAAGAGAAGCTAACGAAGCTGCGAAATTTATGGTTGGATTTTACGATACTCTTTTGGCAACCGGATTTCCGGCACTCAAGTAGTAGAAACGCCCAGCAAACCAAAAAGCTCCGACGACAAAAGCTCGTGAGGAGTGGGATGGGAACGCAACGAAACTTCCAGTTCTGCAGCAAGCAAGAAAAATTGAGCAATTCGCTCTGGTGGCAAACGCACCAAACCGCTTTGCAAACGCTTTCGCTGTGCGGGAACTCGAATATTTAAGTTATCAAGAACCATTTCCAAGTTAGAAACACGTTCACGCGCTGCATGCACCTGAGCCAACTGCCGTAAAAACGCAGCCACAGCTTTCAAAATAGGACCAATATCTTCGCCTGAAGTTTGACACTGCTGCATTTTGAGCTCAAGCAAAACAGCATTTCCTTGAGCCAAAGCATCAACAACATGAAAAGCGTTTGTTCCAGTTTGTCCAATAAAGGCCCCTTCAAAATCGACTCCCGTGCGCGCCATGCGCTCAAAATGAAGGTCGATGGCCATCAAGTCAGAAGAATAATAATCCAATGCAGCACTAACGTACCCATCCATCACATGCGCGGCAATTTTTGAAATTTTTGAATAACGCCTTGTTAATACACCCACACTGCGCTTAGCCTCAGAAACTTCGGGTGACCAACAAATAATGCATTCGCCAGAAATTTTTTCGGATTTAATAACATTGCGAAGAGATGTTGAACCAAAAAGACAAATAGGAGCTTCCGGTGGATTGGGAAGACGGGCCAAGGATTTTAAATCCTGCTCCCATTGTTTTGCAGTCAGTTTCGCTTCCAATTCCACAACTGCAGGCGCTGCAGGGGAAAACAAACTTCCCGCAGCAATTTCATTAACACAATCGGCAATACCCGTTTTTCCAGAGAATGTTTTGGGAATTCCTATATTCAGTTTTCCGAACGACTCCAAGGAAACTCTTCGAAACACATCATCGTCCGCCAAAATAACACGCAACACAAACTTTCGCGGTGAAGCAAGAAGGGTTTCCAGAAGCTTAGACGAATTATACTTTTGCATATTTTGTTCCCCTGAAAATGACTCACTCCTGCTAGCTTTTTTTGAGCAAGAAGTCGACTCCTCGAGACACCATCCGATTCCAAGCAGCGCTTCCAAGAAAGCGACTTTCAAATAGAATATGATGATACTCTTTTATTGAAGCATCGGGACCGCGGGTGATGAATTCGAACTCCCATGGAAATCTACCAGAACGTTCCTTTGAAAGCCTTTCAAGCTCAGCCGCATTTACAAGCTCATCATCGGGATCAATAAAAGACAGGGCCGAAAACGGAATGCTTGCAAAACCACGCCTCTGGATTTCATAAACACTATCGAAAAGAGCATTATATGCTGGCACCGGAGTATATCGGCTTGAGCGGTTGTCTTCGCGATTTGCACTAGGAATTGACAAAAAATGCAGCGCCGAAAACAGGCGCGTTAACTTGCCACGCCATGAAATGGTTAATGCAGGCGCAAGAAAAAAAACTCTATCAAACTGAACACCGGTGTATTCAGGGGACGTAGCCAAATCGGAAATCATCAATCCCCCCAACGAAAAACCAACTCCCACGAGCGGAACATGGAACCTTGTAGCAAATTCCTCCGCCAGACAGTAAGTTTCATGGGTATCTGTCAACCATTCAGCACGGGTCACTGTTTTAAGACGATCGGGTTCGCCGCCATGGCCGGTAAGAACACCGCGAACCCCCAAAATTCCACGCTTTGCCAACTCAAGAGAAAGCTCATTCATTCGCATGGGTTTCTGATTCAGCCCATGCATAACCACAGCAACGGCAAGCACATTCTGATTTTGAGGCTCAAATATTTGAGTTTGTTCTTCTGGAATAATGCCAACTTTAGTCTGCCGCGCAATAATTTCGCTCAGTGACTTGTTTGCAAGTTGACATTGATGAACTTCAGTTTTGAAAGGCTCGGAATGAGCACATGCTGAAAGTATAAAAAACAATGCCCAAAAACACGGTATTCTGCCATAAAACATCATCTCAAACCTCAATTGTTCAACAACATCTAGAGAAGATGGTCAAGTCCTCGACAAAAGCATTCACTTCACGTATCTGAAGGCTGAATTGCGAATTCGAATTGAGAACTCACTTTGTTCCAAAAAGGAGATCCCGCATGTCGTTTCTCAAAAAGATTCTCCCACCCGAAGATAAAAAATTCTACCAGCTTTTTGAAGAAGGTGCTCGGGAGGTTCTTGAAGCCGCAAATCTCTACAAAGAAGTTTTGGGCACAGAAATCACCGAAGAGCATCAGCAACGAGCCCTGGACATCAAACACCGAAGCAAGAAGCATGCACACGACGCCCTCATGGAACTCAACAATACTTTTGTAACACCAATCGATCGCGAAGACATTCTTGGCATTAGTTACATGCTCAACAAAATTGTGCGACGCGTAGTACGCAGCACCCTCAATTTGCATGTTTATCGCATTGAAAATTATCCACCGTTTCTGAGCGCCCAGGGCGATTCACTTGTTGGGGCCGCCACCGAGCTCCAAACAACGATAAGCTTGTTGCGCAAACATGGCACTCTTAAGTCTGTAACCGAGTCCAGCCAACGCATTAAACAAGTTGAACATCACGGCGACGAAATTTTGCACGAAGCCATGGTAGACATTTTCTCGGGCAAATACGACGCCCTCAGTGTTATCAAGCTTCGAGACGTTGTTCGCAATATTGAAAGCGCTCTCGATAAGTCGTTCACAGTTTCAGATATTGTTGTGAACGTCGTTCTCAAAAATAGCTAACAACAACCGGCGGAGAGCCTTGCTTATGTTGCTCACACTGCTTATTATTGTTATTATTACGGCTTTGATATTTGAGTATATCAACGGATTTCACGACACCGCAAACGCAATTGCTACGGTGGTTTCAACAAAAGTTTTGTCGCCGCGAAATGCCATTCTCTTTGCTGCAGTCCTCAATTTTGTGGGTGCTCTTTCTGGAACTCACGTTGCTAAAACAATTGGCAGCGGCATGGTGCAAACTTCAGTTGTCACTCAAGGCGTTATCCTTGCAGCCCTCATTGGCGCAATCGTCTGGAACCTTATTACGTGGTATTTTGGCATTCCCTCCAGCTCATCTCACGCTTTAGTGGGCGGCCTTGTGGGAGCTACCATCGCTAAAGCGGGTGTCAGCGCTGTGAAAGGTGGAGAAGTTTTTTTTAAGGTCATTGTTCCCATGTTTGTTTCTCCACTGTTAGGTTTTTCTTTTGGCTTTCTCATTATGCTCTCACTTTTGTGGATGTTTAAGCGCAGCAAACCCGACCGCGTCAACTCGCTTTTCAAACGTATGCAACTTCTGTCGTCGGCATTTATGGCTTTTAGCCATGGCTCCAACGATGCGCAAAAAACAATGGGCGTTGTGACTCTCGCCTTACTTTCCAACGGCATCATTAAAACGATGGACGTACCCCTTTGGGTTATGATCTCCTGCGCAACCTTTATGTTTCTCGGCACGGCCGCAGGCGGATGGCGCATTATCCACACCATGGGGAGCCGTGTTATTAAACTCCGACCCATTCATGGATTTGCAGCAGAAACAGCTGCAGCAGGCGTTATTGTATCCTCCTCTGCCTTAGGAATTCCCATAAGCACCACCCACGTTATTTCGACTTCTATCATGGGAGTGGGTAGCACCATTCGCTTTTCTGCGGTAAAGTGGGGAGTTGTGGGTACCATCCTCAAAGCGTGGCTTCTTACAATTCCTGTTTGCATGGGCCTCAGTGCAATCGTCTACCATGCGCTCAAGTATTGGGCGCCCTAACCGCGAGCGGAAATGAAAGTCTTGCTGGCCGATGACAACCCCATCAATCGTGAAATTGCGGCCTATTTTCTGGAAGAACTAAACTGCGAAGTTTGTTTGGCAGTAGACGGCGTGCAAGCTGTAGATGCTTACGCAAAAAACGTGTTCGATCTTATTCTTATGGACATCGAAATGCCAAACCAAAATGGCATTGAGGCCACCGCGAAAATTCGCGAAAAAGAAACCGATACTGGAAAGCACACACCCATCATTGCCCTAACAGCTTATACAATGGATCACGAAGTTCGGCGCTTCAAAGAGGCAGGAATGGATGGGCACATTTCCAAGCCTCTTTCCATTGAAAAACTGCGAGAAGTTCTGGCCATCTGCTCGTCCAAAAAGACTCAAGAAAAAGTCTGAACAACTTCGTCTTCTTTTAACAAGGCTTCGACGTCGATAACAATTTTGACACCGCCCGATGCATCTTTTCCAATACCCCGAACATACCCCCCACCAGACACTCCACCCAACCGAGGTGGATGTTCTATATTCTCTGGACGAATCTCAATAGACTCATGGACTTCATCAACAATAAAACCAATACTTTTGTTCCCAAATTCAATTACAACAACACAGGTGCGATCGGTGTATTGTGTTTCGGAAAATCCAAAACGGACACGCAAGTCGATTACGGGAAAAACAATGCCACGAAGATTCACAGTGCCTTTCATGTATGAAGGCATTTCGGGAATGTGAGTGATTTTGGGAACTCCCACAATTTCCTTAACAAATACCACAGGAATTGCGTATTCTTCTTCCATAATTTTAAAAGTAAGATACCTATTTTCAAGAGTATCTTCGTCTTCGTCATCCATATTGGCATCGGCGAGACTAAACAAAAAATACGCAAGGTCGCCATCAACCAAAGATGTTCCTTGTTGCAATTCGCGATGCAATTGTTCGCGAACAGAAGGATTGCCACTGAGATCAAAAAGAACATCCACTTTGTGTTGAAAAACTCCTTCGATCTCTGTTGTGACGGGAATTCCATGCTTATGGGCCGCAATCATTGCTGGGGCCTCTGGATTGCGGTCACAAACAAAAGCCGCTTTGGCATTTGCGCAACGTTTGACCATACCCAAAATTTCGACACCACCCTTACCACCACCAACAATTCCAACTGTAAACATAGTTTCCTCACAAAATTAGAAAAACACGTTGAACCTTTGAGTTTGCAAGACGAGAACAAACAGGTCTCTGCATCGAGAGCGTGCGTCACAGCAATAGAATATCACAAAACAAGCTTCGCTCCAGCCGGACAAAGTGCAAGTTTCTTGACGAAAACCCAAAAATACTTCATTTGTTATGCAGAGATAAACTCGAAAATGTGGAACATTCATGAAAAAAAACTTTCAGTTCGCAAAAATGAGCGGCGCAGGAAACGACTTTCTTGTTTTTAACAACATGTCGAAAAATATTATGTTGAATGCAAAGGAACGGGCAGCTGTTTGTAGAAGGGGGTTTTCCGTTGGTGCCGACGGAATACTCTTTATTCAAGCATCAAAACGCAAAAACTGCCATTTTCGCATGCGATACTTTAACTCCGACGGCCGTGAAGCCGAAATGTGCGGTAATGGTGCCCGCTGTGCCGCCCGTTTTGCATTCGACAACGGGATCGCTCCTCGAAAATTGACGTTTCAATCGAAAGCCGGAACACACAATGCTGAGGTTTTGGCAAAAGGTCTAGTGCGTTTGCAAATGACAAAAGCAACACATTTTCGGCAAAAATTTATGGTGAA
>CAIZES010000301.1 GCA_903932045.1 uncultured Silvanigrella sp.
ACACATCGCGCCCGTTGGAGGAGGAGGATTCCTCCGTGTCTTAGGATCGACATCAAAGCGAAGTTTTCGAGACAAATTTTTGTCGGATAGCAATTTTTCTGGGATAAGTTTTGCGGGGTGATACTTTTTGAGCGTTGTAATAGAAAGTTGGACTCTGAAGATGTTTTTGAGTTTTTCCAGCGTTGCGGGTTGCGGGCCTACAAGACGTGCTTCCGTTGGGTCAATTTGCTGTTTTTTCCAGTGTTCCACAATATCCTCTCGTACGAGTTCTCCAATTTCAATTCCTTCGTCCTGTGTTTTTGAGCTAATCTCAATAAGTATTTGTCTTGTGAGTGGCGGGTGCCATGCTAGGGTGCGAATCTGCATTTCGCGTTCTAAGAAACCTTGAACGTCGGTTTGGAGTGCAAGATCAATCACAGGGTTTCCTATCACTAACGATTGAACTGCAACAGTGCCAGGAATTTTTCCGCGTCCAGCTCTACCCGCAGCTTGCGTCAAAAGTTGAAAGGTTCTTTCGGACGCTCGAAAGTCTGGTAAGAAAAGTCCATCTTCAACGTGAATGATGGCAATAAGCGTGACTCGTGGAAAGTCATGGCCCTTAGCAAGTAACTGTGTTCCAACCAGGCAGTCCAGATCACCACTTCGAAAATTGTGAAGAATTTCTCCAAGGCGAGTATTGCTGGTGAGAACGTCGCGATCCAAACGAGCAACACGTAAACCCGGGATGCTGTTTGTTAGCTCGTCTTCCAAATTTTGGGTTCCGGCTCCCATTGCCACAATGTCGTGAGATCCACATGCGCTACAAAGTTTTCTTGTTGGAGTTTCGAACCCGCAATAGTGGCAACGTTCTGTGGCGCAGCGGGAATGCAAAGTGGTTGACACCGAGCAGTTCGGGCAAAGCAATGCATTTCCACAAGATGTACAAAGTGCAAAGTTGGCAAAACCCCTGCGGTTGAGAATAACCATTGACTGCTCGCCACGTTCTTTGTTTTCGCGGATTTTTTCAATGATGGGAGGGATAATGACGTTATTTTCAAATTGCAGCAAGCTAGAACGCGATATCTTTTTTAATGTTCTTTGGTTGACTGAGGGAAAGGAAAGATATTGTTTGGCATCATAGACGTTAACTTGGCTTTTGAACCCAGAGTGGCGAGCTTCTAAAATGGCTAAGTTGTATCTCCCTTGTTTCACATTGGCATAACTTTCCAAGGAAGGAGTTGCACTTCCAAGAACACAAAGAGAATTCTCTAAAGTGGCTCTTTTAACGGCAACATCGCGTGCATTGTAACAGGGCATTTCGTCGCACTTATAGCTGGAATCATGCTCTTCATCAACAATAATCAAACCAACATTTTCTAATGGGGCAAATACTGCCGAGCGCACTCCCAAAACAATTTGCGCAAGTCCATGATGTATGCGAAACCACTCCCGCTCATACTCAACTGGAGTGAGCATGGAATGAACAACTGAAAGCGAATCTCCGAAGGCGTTTCGAAAGCGCGAAGTCATTTGAGGAGTTAATGAAATTTCAGGAACCAAAACGAGCACTCGTTTTCCGCCTAACATAATACGCTTTGCTGCGCTTAAATAGACTTCTGTTTTTCCACTGCCGGTTACACCAAAGAGAAGGGTGACAGATTGGGTTGCCGAGAAAATCTTTTGGAGCGCCTCGTCTTGTTCTGGTCGCAAATCGATGTGCGTAGATTCTTTGTTTATAATTTCTCCTCTTATTTTTGTAGAGGTGTTTTCTTTTTGAGCAACCGCCCCAGCGTCAGTCTTCCTAAAGAATTTTGCAAAACGTTTCTCACG
>CAIZES010000302.1 GCA_903932045.1 uncultured Silvanigrella sp.
GACCACCACGACAGGCGCGGACGTTTACGTAAACGAAACCCGGAAATCGTGGCCTTCGACGTGCCGCGTGCCGCGTGGACTTAGAAGTGATCGCCCCATGTCAAGCCTGTTTTAGATAAGACAGCCGTGGCACACACACGCTCCAGCTCTCCAATAATGTCAAAGGAGTGACGAACGATGGCAAATTTGACGCTCGAAAATTCTTATCCGTTGAAGATCGCTCAACTCAGCCTAACATTTTTCTTAATAAGTCCGAGACGAAAGCACTGCTCACTGTGGGAGAACGCTGATGGACGAAATGTACGCTGAACTGATGGTCACATTTGTAGCTGAGTCAATGGATTTTCTTGACGACGTAGAACCACAACTCATTTTTCTAGCAACAAATTCAACCGATCTCGCTCAAACACAAGAAACGACGGATTTAGTAAATCGCGTTTTCCGTTTGGTGCACACCATCAAGGGCAACTCACAAATTTTTCAAATCGTTACGGTTTCCAAACTTGCCCACCACGCGGAAGGAATGCTTGCTTCGGTTCGCCAAGGGAAGCTCAACCTCGACGCATTACGCGTTGACGCACTCTGCCGTGCGCTCGATCTTCTTCGAAAAATCCTAACCAATGTGGCAAAAATGCTACCTGATGACGAATATTCCGATGCAGTGTCCACACTCTGCGAAGAACTCGATAAATTGAATAACGTAGACAAACCTGCCGATAGTGGAATGCAATTTGACGATGGAATTTGTTGGGTAGAAACACCGGCTGCAACAACGCAGTCAGCAGACACAAGTAGCAACAATATCGAGAATAGCTCTGACAACGAATCCTTATCTATTCCAATCACTCCAGAGTTTCGCCAACTCTTTATACAAGAATCTACAGAACTCATGGATGTCGTTGAAGCATCTCTACTTCGCCTACGAAATGACGAAACAAAGGACACAGAAGTTGTGGAGGGTGCGTTTCGCGCCATGCATTCTTTTAAGGGCAATTGCGGGTTTGTAGGACTGAGCGATTTCCAAGGACTTGCTCACGCAGTTGAAGACGTTCTCGACACATTTCGAAAAAATATAACCAACATCAGCACAGAACGCGTTGTATTGTTACTGGAAATTGTAGACTCATTCCAAAAAGCGTTGGCTGAAATGGATGCTGGACGTGATCCCATTGTCCCAAACTTACATCGCTATTTGCAAATACTAATGGCAGAACCCTCCGATGCAAATGTTATAAAAAAGGTGACGACACAAGCGTCGGCTTCTTCTGCACAAACGTCGGAAAAACAAAGCACCGCACCCGTTGCGTCCACAACGCCTACCGCAGCTCAAATAGCAAACCAAGCAGCGGGCACACCGGAGCGGGCGCGACAAGATGTGCGAGTGGATCTCAAGAAACTCGATGGACTTGTGGACCTTGTTGGAGAACTCGTTATTGCCGAAGCAATGGTGGCAGGAAACCCACTTCTGACGAGTATTGAAGACGAACGCCTAGAAAAATCTTTCCATCAACTCCGCCGCATCACCCTCGATTTGCAAGACGTTGCAATGTCGGTGCGCATGGTGCCACTGGCACAAACATTCAAAAAAATGGTGCGCATTGTTCATGATGTTGCGCACAAAACAAATAAAAAAGCCAAGTTGATTCTGAAAGGTGAAGAAACCGAAGTCGATCGCACCGTTGTAGAAAAAATATCCGATCCCCTTGTTCATGCTGTGCGAAACTCCATCGATCATGGTCTTGAAACTGCAGAAGATCGCATCAAAGCAGGCAAGGATGAAAGCGGCACCGTCACCATTGAAGCTCGACACGAAAGCGGAGAGGTGTGGATTTTGGTGCATGACGACGGTCGCGGATTGAATCGCGAACGCATCTTGAGAAAAGCAAAAGAAAAAGGGTTGGTCAGCGAGGAACGGGCCGCAGTAATAACCGATCAAGAAATTTGCGATCTTGTTTTTGAGCCTGGATTTTCAACCGCCGACAAACTCACCGATGTTTCTGGACGAGGAGTTGGAATGGATGTTGTTCGTCGTAACATTGAAGAACTCAACGGTCGAGTGACCATCGATAGCACAGAAGGCAAAGGCACAACTCTTCGTATTCAACTCCCACTCACCCTGGCGGTTATTGACGGAATGCTTGTTCGTGTTGGAAAAGCGAAATACACTATTCCACTCTTAACAATTCAAGAATCGCTGCGCCCCAGCGCGGAAATGTTAACAAAAGGCCCGGACGGTCAGAATTTTGTGAGCATTCGCAATGAATTGGTTCCAATTATCCGCTTGAACAACGTGTTCAATATAAAATCCGACTGCACAGAACTCACAGAAGGAGCGTGCGTCGTTGTTAATGGTAGAGATAAATCACTAGCGCTGTATGTGGACGAAATTTTGGGGCAGCAACAGACCGTAATAAAAGCAATGCCCCGACAACTTATGCATGGAAAAACGGTTTCAGGATGTACCATTTTAGGCAACGGGGATATTAGCCTCATTGTTGATGTTGGCGGAATATCGTCGTTAATGAGAACAAAATACGACCGCCTGGTAGGGAGTCGCGGATGACACTTCCAGAAATTATTATTCCAGAAGTTGCCGACACAATATCGGACAAAGTTACGCTTGAAGAATTTGAACGCGTTCGAAAATTGGTTTACGCAAAATTTGGAATCAATCTCACAGAACAGAAGCGAGCCCTTGTAGCTGGACGTCTGCAAGGGGCCCTGCACCAATATGGCTACAAAACCATTTCGGAGTACCTAAATTGGATTGAAAAAGGCGGCAACACCGAAGGGCTCTCCGATTTGGTAAACCGCATATCCACAAACCACACACATTTTTTCCGAGAAAGCGGACATTTTGATTTCTTTATCAAAACTGTTTTGCCCTGGGCTCTTGCAAGTTCACGCAACAAAAACGAAAATGACTTGCGACTTTGGTGTGCTGCAAGTTCTTCAGGAGAAGAGCCCTATTCACTTCAGATGCTCATTATGGAAGCCATGGGAGCAGACTACAAAAACTGGAGTGCCGGAATGCTTGCCACCGACATTTCCGAGCGGGCACTCGATATGGCGCAATCCGGAATTTATGCTTCCGAAAAAGTTCGTGACATTCCAAAGCATCTACTCACAAAATGGTTTAAAAGCTTGCCAGACGGAACCTACCAGGTTTCAGAGTCTCTCAGAAAAGAGATAACCTATCGTCGTTTTAATCTCATGAATGATGCGTTTCCATTCAAAAAACCATTCCACTCGGTTTTCTGCAGAAACGTCATGATCTACTTTGACATGGAAACCCGCAGCAAATTGGTGAACAAAATCTGCGACAAATTGGTGCCAGGAGGCTATCTTTTTATTGGTCACTCTGAGTCTTTAGGAAACATCAATACCGCACTGCAATATATTCAACCCGCAGTCTATCGAAAAGAGGGATAGCGAATGACAAAAAAAATTCGGGTCCTTGTGGTTGACGATTCCGCACTGATACGCGAAATTTTAAAAAATGGTCTCTCTGCCGATGATGGAATTGAGGTCATTGATACCGCTTCAGACCCGTATGATGCACGAAACAAAATTGTACAACTCAGGCCAGACGTGATAACCCTCGACGTCGAAATGCCTCGCATGAATGGTGTCGAGTTTCTTAAGAAACTTATGCCACAATTACCAACGCCAGTTGTTATGGTAAGCTCGCTTACCGCACACGGAGCCCAAGTCACGCTCGATGCTCTTGCCGCAGGTGCTGTCGATTTCGTTGCCAAACCCAAAGCAGACGTTCCGCAAGCCCTCAACCTCATGATGATGGAGCTGCGCATTAAAATCAAAATTGCTGCAGTTGCCAACGTGAGTCACTGGAAACGCTCTCGCTCTGAACTCAAACGCGAATTGCCAGCAAGCAACTATCAAGTGGAAGCAAGCAAAGGACTTCATGATGTTATTGCCATTGGAGCGTCCACAGGGGGCACCGAAGCCATTGCATCCGTTATGGAAAGACTGCCGGAAACTCTGCCAGGAATTGTGATTGTTCAGCACATGCCAAAGGGGTTTACAAAGCTTTTTGCCGACCGCATTAACGGCCTTTCAAATATTCAAGTACACGAAGCGGCGAACGGCGATCTCATTAAGCAAGGAACATGCCTCATCGCTCCGGGAGGCATGCAAATGGAAGTCGTTAAACAAGGTGCGCAACTCTCAGTGCGCGTTTACGAAGGGCCAGCAATCAACGGACACATGCCTTCCGTAGAAGTTATGATGAAATCTGTTGCTAACACTGTAAAAAATCGCGCCATTGGCGTCATGCTCACCGGCATGGGCGGCGATGGCGCCGATGGAATGAAATCCATGCGCGACGCAGGGGCTCGCACCTTTGCACAAAATGAAGCTTCATGTGTTGTTTTTGGAATGCCAAAAGTTGCGTGGGAAAAGGGCGGCGTCGAAGAATTGGTTGAATTGAGTTTTATCCCCGACAGAATTCTTGCAGTTTTGAAAGGAGGAAAATAATGACAGCGGTAATGATTGGAATTGGAGGCTTAGATGCCGCGAAAGACCCTGGAGCATCGGTGAAAACCATGGCTCTTGGCTCGTGCGTTTCGCTGGTCATTCTAGACAGACAAACCCATGCTGTGGGCATGGCTCACATAGCACTTCCTGAATCAAAAATAGACGAGACCAAAGCAAAGGCGCTTCCCGGGTATTTTGCAGACACAGCTTTGCCAGCACTATTGGCGCGAATGGCGCAGCTGGGGTGCAACAAAGACGGCAAAGGCTTCATTGTAAAACTCGCTGGTGGCTCGAATGTGATGGACCCTTCAAACACCTTTAACATTGGCAAACGCAATGTACTTGCGCTTAAAAAAGCTCTCTGGAAATACGGAATGGGTGTTGTTGCCGAAGATGTTGGTGGCGACATCAGTCGCACCGTAGAAGTTTTTGTAGATTCGGGAATGCTTGCAATCACCACGCCCGCGCGCGGAACATGGGAGATTTAAAATGGCTAAAAAAGTACTCGTTATTGATGACTCCGCACTCGCGCGTCGATTTATCAGACAATGTATTCAAATGACATTTGGTAATGACCTCGAGTTTTTGGAAGCTTCCAACGGCAAAGATGGCTTAGCAGTGTTGGGGGTTAATCCCGATGCCTGGCTTGTGTTCACAGATCTCAACATGCCACTCATGGACGGCTTTGAATTCGTGAAGCATGTTCGCAGCTCAGGGTACACAAAAACAAATGTTGTTGTCGTTTCCAGTTTGCAAAACGCCGCACGCGAAAAAGAGCTTCTTCAAGAAGGCGCAATTGCGGTGATGTCAAAACCTATTTCGCCTATCAAACTCAAGGAACAAATAGAACCATTGCTGAAGCAAAAGGGGATCCTATGAAGGTTGTTGAACTGACTTCTGCAGACGTAGAAAAATGTGAATCCTTTCTCAAGTCTGCCATAAGCGAAACATTCGAAAACCTCATCTTCACGGAGCCTGAGTTTGAAGAAGAAACTCAACCAAGGAGCGGAGAATTCCTATACATCGACATGCTCACTCCATTACGAGCAAGGTTGCTTGGAAAAATTTCTTCAAATCTTTCCGCCGAAATTGCCTCTACAGTGCTAGGAATTGAGCCAGAACACCTTTCTGACGTTATTTTGAATGATGCCGTTGGAGAAGTTCTCAATACGATTGCCGGGCATTTTTTGCGCTCACTGCTCCCTGATGGCGATAAATTCGATTTGGGTCTTCCAGGACGCATGGATTCATCGGAACCATTCTCAGAAGAACTTGTCCATATCTCGGCAAAAATCAACGATGAACCCATCTCTATTTGCTTAGCCTGGAGCCAACATGCAGCTTTCACAGAAGGTGAAGATGACGTTGTTGACGAACTGAAAAAGTAAAAGAATATAAGAATAAAAGAATAAGAGAATAAGAGAATAAAACAGAATCCGAGGAATTGACTTTACAAAAGCGTGAGAGCAAAGTTTTAGGGATCTTTTTCGGAAGGATTCCTTATGCATATTTCTTCAGCATTTCGTTCTTTCAGTCATCTCCCATTCTTTGCGCTCCGCGAAAAAATCAGAAATGGATATCATCGTAAAGACTTCTTGGCCGACATTTCTGCCGGCACTGTTGTTGGACTTGTTGCCATTCCCCTAGGCCTTGCACTGGGAATTGCAAGCGGAGTGCCTCCCCAACACGGTCTCTACACCATCGTGTTTGCCGGATTTCTTGTGGCACTTTTTGGCGGTTCGCAAACACAAGTCACCGGACCAACCGCAGCGTTTGTGGTTATTCTTTTGCCAATTGTGAATAAATTTGGCATTTCCGGCCTACTCACTGCCGGGCTCATGGCTGGATTTTTGCTAATGGGTATGGGTGCACTGCGCTTGGGGCGCCTTATCCGCCTGGTTCCCTCGCCCGTTGTAACCGGATTTACCGCAGGCATTGCAGTTGTTATTGCAACCATACAGCTCAAAGATTTTTTTGGTCTCACCGTTCCGCACATGCCGGAGTCCTATTTGGGTCGCATTGGCGCTCTTGTGCAAGCTGCACCAAGCATTTCGTGGGCCGAGTTCATTTTAGGAATTTGCACTCTTACCTCTCTCTTCATTGTTCCACGATTTATTAAGAAGTTTCCGGCACCACTTATTGTTCTCCCCATCGCCACAATTGCCGTGTTCGCACTCAATCGTTTTTTTCCAGATCTCAACATCGCCACTTTGGGAAGCCGATTTTCATTTCAAGATGGAGATGTTGTTCGCAAGGGAATTCCATCGGTATTACCGTCATTTTCTTTACCCTGGAGCCCTGGAGGGCAGGCTTCTTCGTTAGAAACAATTCGTCAACTTTTTCCTTCCGCACTGGCAATTGCAATCCTAGGAGCAATTGAATCCCTGTTGTCGGCAGTGGTTGCAGACGGCATGGCTCGCACCCGTCACAACCCCGATTCTGAACTCCTCGCCCTTGGCATTGGAAATATAGTCGCTCCATTTTTTGGAGGAATACCTGCAACAGGTGCCATTGCACGCACAGCAACTAACGTTCGATTTGGCGGCCGCTCACCCGTATCAGCCATGATTCACGCTATTTTTGCGCTTCTCGCCATTGTGGTTTTTTCAACGGTGCTTTCTTACCTTCCCATGGCAGCCATGGCGGCATTATTGCTAGTGGTTGCCTACAACATGTCTGAAATTCACTATTTTGTGCGTGTTGTCCGCTCTGCACCAAAACACGATGTCACTGTATTGTACGCTTGTTTTCTTACAACAGTTCTTACCGACATGGTGGTTGGTGTGGCGGTGGGAATGGTACTTGCCGGTGCCCTCTTTATTCTACGAATGAGCCAAATGACACATGGTAAACTCCTTGCGCAAGGAGCCCGACATCATGCTCTCACAGAGCCTGTGCCACCCGGAGTTGTTGTTTACGACATTGATGGACCCATGTTTTTTGGCGCAGCACGCTTGGCTGTTGACACCATTGTTTCCATAGAAAATGACGTAAAGGTATTTATATTTTCCATGGAAGATGTTTTTTCAATTGATTTTTCTGCATGTTTACAAATTAAAGCAATGCTAGACGACCTGACCGGCAAAAAAGAGGTCACTGTCGTATTTTCGGGGTTACGCACCGATCCGCGAAACGTTCTCACCAAAGCGAATGTGCTCAGTGAAAATGTCAAAAACATAAAAATTGCA
>CAIZES010000303.1 GCA_903932045.1 uncultured Silvanigrella sp.
CAGAGAGGGTCTCAAGCTACAATGAACCCACACCTTCTATCTCGCTCTATTCTAAAAAACGACATCTTTTTTATGAAACAGGATTTTGGTGGGATTACGCGTTAACCAACATTTTACGGCGCTTTTTAAGCGCTACTAACAGCAGTCGAGCTTCGGGTTGGCAGAGTCCAGTCTTGACAGGGAGGTTCAAGCTTCGCACCTATCTTCTTCCTGTGGCTCTGTTCGCTCTTGCCATTGCCATGTGGTTTGTTCTTCAGGCGAGACCATTTTCACTTTTCGCGAAGGTTGGCATTGGTATTTGTGCGTTTATGGTGGCATTTCAGTGTGGTATTCATCTCGTGAATTGGCTTGTTTCAATTATTATGCATCCCAAGACTTTACCCAGAATGGATTTTGAACATGGTATTCCTGATGAGAGTCGCACGATAGTTGTTGTCCCAACTTTTCTAAGTAACCCCGTACAGATTGCTGATCTTGTTAGCGGCTTGGAACTTCGATATCTAGCGAATCGCGACCCCAATCTTTGGTTTGGGTTACTGACCGATTTTGGCGACGCGGATCGAGACCACTGTGCCAACGATGATTCGCTGGTTGAGTGCGCTTCCATCGGTATTGCGGCCCTCAACGAAAAGTACTGCAGCGGAACAAACGAACGATTCTTTCTTTTTCATCGCCCTCGCTGGTCAACCACGTGTGGCATTGAGTTCAAGAAGGTGAAAGGGATTTCTCACTCTTGGGATTTATCATCACAAGCTTTTTTCTCGCAGTTTCTGTTCGCAGTTTCTGTTCGCAGTTTCTGTTCGCAGTTTCTGTTCGCAGTTTCTGTTCGCAGTTTCTGTTCGCAGTTTCTGCGCTGCATTTACTTCTGAAAGATAAGAGGTTTATCTTCGTTAAAAGCACCAATGTGCATGAGCCCTGAGCTCATCCTCTCACAGGAATCATCAAAAAACTGAGCCCCATACTTAATCACAATACATTTTTGGGTCGATGTCTTTGGAAGAAGACATTTGTCTTTGGCATCTTCCCCAATGGCGGTTGCCCAGCCCCATTTTTGCCACCCTTCCTGTTTCTTTTCATACAAAAAGACCTTCCCACCCTGAGCATACGTTTCTACGCCTGGAGGAAGTGGGAAATACATTTTATAAAGAGGCTGTATACCCTCAAGCAGGTCGGTTTTCTGACAAGAAACAATCTCCGTAACTGCGGTTTCAAAACGTTTTGCCAATTCAACTACAGGATCGCTAAGTATAGGGAGATTCAAATCGCACTTTGCAAGATCTCCTCCCTGGCGCTTAACAACGGCCTGACAAAGTGGAAAGATAACGTCGGTACTAAAATCGCGCATAAGTTCGGTCATGCCGGTATTTTGTGGCTTATAGTACATCCGAGTTGAAAGATCTGATGCGCGTTCGTAACAAACTCCACCACTGAGTGACAGCGTTATGTCATCAAAGAAACGAGCAACAATGGAACCAACAACCTTTGGGAGAAGTTTAATAGCATTAAATGTAATATTGGTTGTTGAAGCCAGTCTAAATTTTTCTTCAATCATAAGAGGAGTTCTAAGCTGATACCGAAGCATTTCGCCATCCGTGGCCGAACTTACTTTCTCCTGAAAAGCAAATGACACATTATAATTTGAAGCTTCCACATGATATATCGCCTGCAAAGGCTGTTGTCCCATAGTTGAGGGAGAAAATGTCTGACATGTTGAAACGGATCCTCCTCCCATTTGACCGCCGTAGCCTGTTTGACCGTAGCCTGTTTGACCGTAGCCTGTTTGACCGTAGCCTGTTTGACCGTAGCC
>CAIZES010000304.1 GCA_903932045.1 uncultured Silvanigrella sp.
AAACAGCCGCATCTACAGGTGTGGACTTAACGGAACAAATAGAAAAGCTTCAAACCAAACTTGTTAACGCGGTTAAAAGTTATGAAACTTACTTGAAAGCAAAAGAAACTAAAGATACAAATAACAAAGAAACTAACGATCAAGAAGCCACCGACAAAACAGAAATTTTAAACGGTGATTTGGGTTTTCAATCTCGATCTACTCCAGTTGAACTTGTTGACGAAGATAAAACAACTTTTACGGCCAAGCCGACTAATTTAGCAACGCTCCTTAAAAATGACGGTTTTAGTAAAGCCGTTAAAACGTTGCATGCTAATGGCTTAGCACATGTAGTCAATAAAATAACAAATTGGTTTGTAACTAGCGATCCTGTTAATTGGGATGCAATAATTGTTCTTGTTGATGGAGAACCTTCAATTGTTTTTAATCAAAAAACATTGGATCAAACACCGATAATGGTTGTTAGCACGTTGCACGAACTAGGTCATGCCGCTGATAATGTCTTTGCAGGTGGAGAGTTTTCGGGAGAACCTGAATTTAATTTAAGTTTGAAGAACGGACAAGTTAAAGCCGCGCCTAAAGGAACCATTGTTGCCGAAGTTTTAGCTCACGCAGACGAAGATACGGCTTTATCGCAATTGCTGTATTACCCTTTAGTGGATAATAAAGGCATGACGGCCGATCAAGCAAGGCAAGAAATATTTGCTCAGCTATTTGCTTTTTCCAACTTGCCACAAGGCATGGATTTTTTAAGAGAAAATTTGCCGCAAACTGCGGCTTTTATGGAGAAAATACATGAACAAATCCGATCAACTAAAAATACAGAACAAAACCAAACAGAAAATATTCAGTCAGGACAAATTCAAAATGGGGCCAAAGTTAGAGGAAATGATTTTAGGCAAAGTCGTGGCAACGCCAATGTCGCAAACAAACTCTTTAACTCAGCCCAAGCAGAAGTAATTGGCAAGTCGGTTACTGGAGCGGCAAATACTGCAATAAATGTTGTTGCGTTTACATCGGATGTACTCAAGCGTGCGGTTACTCAAGGACTAGCTTCTGCCAGAGAACTCACCCACATCTATCAGCAACGTTCAGCACTCATGGGCAAAGTCGAACGTCAGGCTAGTAAAGTCATTGATCTTGCATCTAACATCCCTGCGGCAGAGCAAGGCCGTGGCCCAAACAGCGCTAATCAGTTTTTGCTTGACTCCACACGTTTGAAAAAATGGGGGTTTCAACCTTCATGGTTGACACAGCAAGTGCCGCTTGATTCTGTGATGAAGAGCCGTTGGAAAAACTTATCTCTTGAATCTAAGATTTGGATTACTGAAACGCTAAAGCATGGGCATATGATGCTTCAGCAAAAGAAAAATCTAGTAACCGATAGCGCTAATTTAGAATTTGATGCGTTGATTGATTCAGCAAAAACAGACAATGATTTGAAACGTGTTGCTAGTTTGCAGTCTGCCAAAGCCAGTCGTCTTAAAGAATACGGACGTATTTTTTCGTTAAACGAAGGTGTTCCTTACGCACCTTTAAAGCGTTATGGGCAGTATGCCGTCGTGGCAAAATCATCAGAGTACGAGAAAGCTAAAACCGCAAAAGAACGTGCGGCGCTTGAATCAAACGAAGATCATTATTTTGTAGATTTTGCTGAAACTGAAGCCGATGCGCTAAAGATGGTGCGCGAGCTAAAAGACTCTAAAACCTACAATACAGTCTACTCAAGACAAAAAGAATCTGATCGCCATGGTCTGTTTGGTGGCACTATGGATGCCCTCAATAAGCTACGCGGTGCGTTGGATGCTGAACTAAACAACACCAAAGATGCCGCAGAAAGGGCGTCAATCCGTAAAACCCAAGAGATGGTCACGGATATGTTCTTAACGTCGCTGGCAGAGAACAGTGCAAGAAAGTCTGAACTTAGAAGAAAAGGTGTTGCAGGTAACATCGATATGTTGCGGTCTTTCTCCACGCAAGCTCGTGCGGATGCACACTTCATGGCCGCTGCTAAACACAACACAGCCACAAACCTTACGCTTAACAAAATGCGTAAGCAACTAAAAGCGCTTGCTCCCGACGCGCAACATGAGGCATCTAAGACTCTAAACGAGATTTTACAACGACATGGCGAGTCCATGGAGTACAACCAACATCCTTGGACATCCCTGATTAATCGGGCTACTTCTATTTGGATGTTGGCTACATCACCAATGTACTATTTGCAAAACTTGACACAGCCATTTATGTTGTCGTTGCCAGTTATGACTGAACGTCACAACTACGCGAAGGTGGCTACAACTCTAGTTAAATCTTATTCTGAAATCAGTGCTTTATTTAAGACTGCCAAAACAGATGGAGAAATTAACTTTGACAAGTTCCCTGCTGATGTGCGTGATATGTTAAAGACTTTGGCAGATCGGGGTCGCATTCAAATTTCTATGGACGCTGAGCTTGGTCGTGTTCGACTTGACCCTGAACATATGGTAAGTCGGGTTTTAAATAAAGTTGACAGAATTATTCGTACGGCTTCTGAGAAGGTGGAAGCCATTAACCGCGCAACGACAGCCATTACCGCTTATCGAATGGAGCTTGCCAAAACAAACGATGCGGCTAAAGCATTGGAGTATGCCGATTCAATTCTAGAACGCACGCACGGAGACTACACCGCGATCAATGCACCTAGAGCGTTTAATACTAGCCTTGGCAAAGTGGCGTTGCAGTTCCGTAAATTTCAGTTAATTCAAGCTACCCTGCTGACCAAACTGGTGTATAACTCTGTAAAAGGAGAAAGCGCTGAAATTAAATGGGGCGCTAGAAAAGCATTAGCGTTTACTCTTGGTCATACAGCACTTATGGCAGGAGCAGTTGGACTTCCTGGGTTTGCTGCGCTAGCATTCATGCTTAAGCATTTGGCAAGATTATGGCAAGAGCCCGATGATCCGCCGTTTGATTTGGAAGAAGAATTACGCAAAATGATTGGGGATGAAGATACCGCGAATGTACTTTTGCGCGGAGCGCCTAATTTGGCGGGGATAGATTTATCATCTAAATTAGGTATGGGTAATGTGTTATCTATTGCTCCTTATTCGGATATTAATTTTTCTCGTAAAGGCTTCTATGAAATAGCTGGAGGCTTAGCATTCGGAGCTCCTGGGGCGTTGGGTGCTCGCGTGTTCGACGGCTTGGGTTTAATAGGTCGCGGAGAATACCAAAAAGGGATTGAACAACTATTGCCAAATGGTATTGCTAACGGCATAAAAGCGTATCGCGAGCAAACAGAAGGTATGTCAAACCGCAATAATGACACAACGATGTCGGCTGAAGATATCAGTGCATTTGATACTGCCGCAACTGCGCTTGGCTTAAGCACAACTAAGAAATCGTTGCAACAGGAACGCGGCACAATCAAATATGAAACTGAACAGCACTTTAAAGATCGTGAATCTGCCATTCGTCAAGAGTTCTTAGAAGCTAGAAAAAATGGCGAAGATACACAAGAGATTAGAAGCAAATGGAAAGCTTTGCAAGATAAGAAACACGAACTTGGGTTTAAGAGATCAGGAATGGACGCGTTGTTTAAGTCCGCTCAGTCGCAAAACCAAAGAGAAAAACATACCTTAGAAGGTATTCAATACAATAAGAGCAATAAGAAATATGTTGAAAACTTAACTGGTTTTGCCGATGGTGGTGAGGTATCTTATGAAGCTGATCGTGTTGTGGGAAATCAAGGATCAGTCGCACCATATGGCACTAGATGGATTACGTCGCCTAGCGACCCAGTAACGGCTAAAGGCAGTGGCTATTTTGGCATCTTGCCAAACAAATTTGAAGGTGGAGTGTCTAGCGAATTATCAGCAGATAATGAAAAAGGAAGTTACCCTTTGATTTCTCCAACGCTTACCAAAACGGAACTAAATGGTATATTAGCAAACAAAGCAACTGATGAAGCCGAGTCAAAAGCTCGCGCATGGCAAAAGGTTCAACTTCAAAAAGGTCAAGACCCCTTTGCACAAAAGCTTGGTTTGCGTTTCCCTCAACCAACGGAGT
>CAIZES010000305.1 GCA_903932045.1 uncultured Silvanigrella sp.
ATTAGGGCGAACGCTCGACAAAATATACGAGATGGGTCCTGATACACTGTTTCAAACCATTGCTTTTGCAGCGGCTCGTAAACAGGGCTTGAAAATAAACAGTCTCCATGGTGATACTACAACGCATAGTTTTTATGGGGATTACGTAGGAAATAATGCTGATGGAATGAAAAATTCATGGGGTGGAGATGAGCCTTGTGAAATTCAGATTGCTCACGCTTTTTCTAAGGACCACAGGGCGGACTGTAAGCAAATAGTTCAGGAACTTCTTGTATCAAGTGATGGTGACGTTCCTTTGATGCTAAAGGTTCACTCGGGAAACGCCAGTGATAACTGATTTTTGGCTCGGAAGCGAAAATGTCCTCGATCTAAACATTGTTGGTAAGCTTCGCGCTTTGAGCTACAGTGGGCCAATTTTCCTTTCGTCCAACATTGGTCTCGAATATAACGTGCACGAGTTTACATCTGTGATTCCTAAGCAAGCCAAGAATTGGAGCGAACTTCGCAAGCTCATTGAGTAGACGTGATATTTTTAAATGCTGTTGACACAGACGCAGACACTCATTCATTATATGGCGCGACCTTCGGTTTCAGATGAGCGCATTGAGCTGCTTCCGGATGACAATGTGAGAATTAAATTAAAGACTGCATCGAGAGATTCCCGCTCCGTTTTACGAGGGGCTGAGGGTGAAATTCCCTCGGTCTACTCACCCGAGCAGCTGAGGGTGAAATTCCCTCGGCTTACTCACCCCCCGTGGATCTCCTGAGTAGTCATCAATTTCACAAGCAGGGTGCTACTTTTGATACGACTTGTCCAACTTGTCCCATGACCCTGTGCTGGTTTTCACTCTGCGGATGTACCGAACTTCGGTACCGTCATCGTCGGTTTGTGAGTACACGGAAAAAATACAAACAGATTCCTGATTCTCAAGCATCGCTCGCCAGCGGTTTTGTACTGTATCTGTGTTCCACTCAACCTCGGGATCGACATTGAATTGAAAAACGCTACTTCCGAATTTAACATCAAGAAGTGGAACTTTGCGAACCGTTCCGTACTCGATAATACCTTCAGATACCTCGACGTTTCTTGCATCAAAGCAAAGCCAGCGATTGTAATATCTCTCGTTCGTTTCGCTACGGGAAAGCTCAACGTGCTTGTTATCGTCCCACGCAAACAAAAGATCGTTCCATGTCAGCGTCAAATAGTATCTGAAAAAATACCAACCAAGAGAAACCGAGATCGTGACGAAAATAAGCACAATGATAATGATACCGGCAAACTTCTTTGTCACTTCTTGAGTTCCTGATATGTTTTTACAAATTTAATCATCTGCGGATCGTCTTTCCTCTTATATCCTTTATATAACATAATTGTCTCTTCCCATGAGGCTTCGCGTCGAAGACGCTTTGAAGCAAGTTTCCTCTTGTGAAACAACCACCGAACTCCGGTAGCGATGTTTAGGCTGGGATCTTTCAATTCCGACTCACTCACGTTGACAAGATGGTCTTGAATCTCGCCACCTTCGTCGCTCAGAATTTTTCGCGTTGCATCCGTTATCTGCATGAGACCGGTTGCGTGACCTTGTCCGCTGCCGTCTTTGATTCTTGCACTTCCTCGAAAACCAGATTCGGTCGCAATTAACGCCTTCACTAAATCAGGGTCAATCGGGTTATCGCCCCCCAAAACCTCATTCCAATACTTGCACCAACCGCGAATTTCGTCGTCAAATTTATTTCCTTGCGAAAAACCAAGCGCTTTTCCTGCCGGCGCACCGGTGAGTTTCGAAAACTCAGAATCAGAAATAAGCTTCATTTCTTCGGCGTATATTTGATCTTTTCCAGATGGATTATGAACACATCCGCCTCGTCGCTGAACAATTTTACCCGAAGGAGTGTGCATCGGATGACTGTTCCGCCAGTACTGTCCAAGCGGGCATTTCCGCCAAGAATGAATTTTATTTGTCATAAACAACTTCTCCGCAATACATTCCGATGATCCCACAACAACGCCAAAAGCTAACTCCAGGTCAAAACTTCAATTCCGGATGTCCGCGCAGAGTCTGCTTGCCGCTTATCTTTTGTAACCAAAATTGCATCCCATTCTTTTGCGAGTGCAATGAACACGATATCACAACCCCGGCTTCCGGTTTGGAACGCGATTTCTGCGGCTTGACGGGCGTCGTCAATTTCAAAACTCGCAATTTCAAAAGTTTTTTCTATCAGTGCAAGCACTGTGTCTCGCTTTTCGCGGGGTATGCTGCACTGCTTGAAAGCAGCAGAAATTTCGGCGAGCAAAAGACAAGGAACGAAAAAAAATTCCTCGCCGGTATGCTTACTAAACCATGTAACAACTTCTTGGTGTTTCGAATCTTTGACATGAAATCGCGTAACAAGAATGCTTGTATCAAGAACATATCGCACTACAAAATTCCTCTTATTCATCGTCGAAAATCGGAAACAATCTCTTCGGAATCACGGTTTGGCATCGCTTTCGACAAGGAATCGGCGATCGCATTCGCCTCGGTGTTGAAGCTGCGATAGGAACGAGAACGAGCCAAATGGGCCGGCTCAGCTTCAAGGTGCCCTCGTTCGTTGATCCAAAAAACGAGCTCCTCTCCATGCAGCAGCTGAAGACGCTTGCGCAACGGTGCGGGAATGATGCACTGCCCCTCATCCGACACGGTTGATGAAAAGGTCTTCTTGGTCATGTGGCTTCCCCCAAAATTCAAAACCAAATACACTCTACCACAGTTTGTGTCCTGACTCCCCCGCTCCCTGTCGCTGCCGCCAGATTTTAATTCTACCGCAGGCTTGTTTGGTTGAATGCTGGTTGAAACCTGCG
>CAIZES010000306.1 GCA_903932045.1 uncultured Silvanigrella sp.
ATGGCACTAGCCTCAAAAAATAGTCGTTCACTATTCGTTTTTTAAAAATCGACAGAGACATACGCGATTTGGAAATGCCAGTCATATAGCGTCCGAGCAATGGCTACGGAGGAACCAAGCTTGCTTCGTTGTTTTCGAGAAGCCCGATGGTGGACGTTCCATGAGTGATAACAACTGGCTTGTTGAGAGCCATTGCCTCTAAATAAACGCTTATTCCTGCAGGTTGAATGCATTCCTGGCGAATAGGCAGCACCACCGCGGTGCATGAGCGCAATTGTTCGTCCCACGATGCTTGTTTCGTATCGTGATAAATAACTTGGATATGTGGGGGTATTGCTGTTGTCTCTTTTGTAATGAGGCTTCCGTGAAGCGAAATGTTCGATTTTGAGGGCAATAGTATTCGAGTCGGTATATGCGGCAAAATCCTCATGGCTTCAATAAAAGTGGGATAGTCACGATAGCTTTGCCCACAAGCTAAAATATAGCGGGAATTCTCATTGTTTTGTACATTATTGCTATTGAGAGTAGAAAGTCTTTCGAAATTGTTACATTTAAATCCAACATGTAGGAATTTGGACGGCCGGAGATGGAGCAGCCTCGCGTACTCAGACATGTCCTTGTGCATGGTGAGTAACCTGTTTGCTGGCTTCACTAAAATGCGCCGCAAGAGGGTATTTGTTTTTGAGCGGAACGTATTTTTCGGTGTTGGAATGTTGAGGTCGTAGATAAAAAACTGAAGCGATGGCTTTAGGAATTTCGCAATTCGCGCCGCAGTTAAGCAGCGAAATCTCGGCGTCGAAAGAAGAATGATATCAAACTGAGTCATTTTCGTAAAAAGCTCAAAAAATGAAGTCGATGAAAAGGGGATTTTTGTTACCAAGCACGTTGGTTCTTGTGTCCTCGAATTCGTGATACTATCGTTTTCATCGCGAGTGTCGATTGAAAAATCAAGCATGTTCGTGAGCATCTTTTTTTTCATTGTTTTTTTCCTTTGTCTAAAAAAGGCATTTCTCAATTTGTGCTAAAAACTGTTTTGCCACAAGTGATGCGTCGTAAGTGGCGCGCAGGTGCGCGAAAGCACGGCTTGCGACATTTTCGGTCTCGGTGAGCGAAAGGTTGACAATGGTGTCTATCCATTCATCGGGGGATTCGGCCGCAAGATAATGCTCTCTGGCATGGAGTCCGGCACTTTCGACCCCATGGCGAGTGCCTACAATGCAGCACCCAGCAACAACAGCTTCAATGGCTTTGACGCGTGCGCCACTTCCGATGAATATTGGAACAAGAGCAACGTCTGTGCTTGCGTAAACAGCATCAAGATCGTCAACACGGCCAAGAAATTCAATTTTTGCTTGGTCTACAAATAATGGCTGAAGCCACGACGCATCGCCGCTCCCCACAATTCTCAGGATAACGTTCTCCCTTCCTGAAACAACCCTTGGCCAAACATTTTTTAAAAACCATTTGAGGCCGTCGCAATTTGGTATCCAGTCGAGCTTCCCAACAAAAAGAAGCCGGAGTTGTTGAGAGGTTTTTGCTTTGTGTTTCTCTTTATTTTCGGCGACTTTTGAGAGCAAAGGAAAATCAAATCCAATGGGGGTGTGGGTGATTGTCTCTCCCGTTCCGAATGAGAGATCTAAAAATCGCTTGTGATCTTCTTTGGAAACTGTGGCTGTGAGCACCGAATTCTCAATGAGTTTTCTTTCGAAATGACGCATGAGAACCTCTTGTTGAAATAAGAGAGCTTGACGCAAGGGGTTATTTGTTGCGTCACGCGAGGTTCTCCAAAGGTCCGATTCAACATTGTTTGAGCGATAAATAGACTTGCCAAAGTGGGGGGGGACCTTCATTTGAGATTTTTCCCAAAGAGATGCAGCTGCGTGGGCCCCGTCCCACACCACACAATCCCACGACTTGTTTTGGGTGAGGTGCATAAGCTGCTGTTTCACTTTTTGGCACGCGAAGGGAGCAACAGTGGCTGGTAAAAAAGGTGGCAAAAAGCTTTGCCCAACAGCCTTAACAAGGGAAGGAAAGCTTTTGGTGTTCATTCTCTTGTAGTTTATGAATTGTGTCGTTGCAACACCCAATCCTTGGCAATGAAACTTCTCGTTAAAGGAATTTTTTTCGGGGAAGTTGATCTCGCATCGGGTTTCAATCACGGACTGCATAGATATGAGATAAACCGAAGCTCCGGCTTTTGTCACAGCTCCGAGGAGGTTCTTTGTTGCGCGTCTAGCACCGTCTTCACAAGGAAAAGTCGGTTTTGGTGTGACCCAGAGAATTTTCATGGAGCCCCATTTCTAATGTGATAAAACATCTCGAATACAGCGAACCGGCTTTGGGCTTCGGGTCTACTACGGTTTCTTGCCGGACGAATGGTCATTCTGGTGGCCGGCGGCGACAAGGGCTCTCAAAAACGGGACATCCGTTTGGCACGACAACGACTGAACAAAGCTCTTCAGGAGGAGAAATGAGCAAGAAGAACTATCCCAAACTTTCCGAGTTCATTTCCGAGCACTTCTCCAAAGACGACGGCGCCGAGATTCGCGCCGCCGCTCAGGAGGAGTTTGCACAACTCCAAGCCCTCCAAGAAGACGTCACGCGCATCATCGCTCAGTACATGGCTCGCGAGAAAATCGGCTTCAACGAAATGGTGCGCCGCCTCGGAATCAGCCCCTCACAGTTTTCCCGAATCCAACGCGGCGACGGAAACATTACCCTCGCCACCCTCGCCCACATCGCTCGCACTGCCGGCATGAAGGTGCGGATCGAGGCGGAGTTCACACGCGCTGCAGGTCTAAAAATATTTTCTTGACTCCAAGTAGTAAACCCAATAAGGTAGACTTTATGTATTGGAGGCTGTAGCAATGGATACTGTGAAGCCAACTGTAGTTTATGCTGCGGCCGAGGTTATTAAAGCGATTCGTAGGGGCTTAGTGCCAATACATATTGCCAATACATATTGCTGATAAATTCTTTAAATGGAAATCCGATGTACAAGAGCTTGGCATACGGGAGGTTCGCAAAATCACAGGATACCATGACGAACCCGTAAAAGGTTCGGAAGTTGGTCGTCGTTCAGTTCGACTAAACCAAGCGTGGCGGCTCTTTTACATTGAAGCCGAAACGGGTGAGTGCCACGTTATTGCTGTTGAGGAGATTAACAAACATGAATACAAGTAAAGTGGAAATTAACGATAAAGTATTTGTTTCCGTTGACGAAGCACTCGGTGATATTGAACAAGAGATAACACTAGGTCGAATGATGAAGTCGCTGCGTAAATGCGAAGATTTAACCCTATCCGAACTTGCGGAAAAGTTGGGTGTCAACAAGCAATTTTTATCAGCCGTTGAGCATGGGCGAAAACAAGTTGGTATCGAATTTATCAAACAATTTTCTCGCATAGTCGATACTCCCGCCAATTCGCTGTTGGAAATATATTTTCGTGACATGCTGAGAAAACACGGACTTGATTTGCAGGTCATTGTTAAAGAAGCAGGTTAGTAAAAAATCTCACCACTGCTGCCCGTCAGCACAAATTGCACTTCAGGCAACGCAAATTCACTTCTTAGCCATGCTATCATAGCCTCATCACGAACAAAACAACGAGGGGCGCATGGCAAAGCGGACGTATGACATCAGAGTGAGAAACGCGATTGCGCACTCTGGCAATGCCGATCTCTTTCCTGATCTCCAGATTCCACGTTCAACGGCGCTTCAGTGGATTCGAGAAGGCGTGAAAGAGGTTGTCACTCATCCAAGCCTTGGCAAATCGTGCGATGCACTTATTGAAGAAAATGCTGCTGTGCAAAAAGCTTACGAAT
>CAIZES010000307.1 GCA_903932045.1 uncultured Silvanigrella sp.
GGCCGCTGCTGGCCCACAATCACGAGCAAAAGCACGGCGCTTGTGGCAAAGAAAACATTGCGCCATGTGCGGGCTCTTGTAAGAATTGCTGCGTGAACAGAAACGAACGGCGGGAGCGAAGTCTCCACCTTTGGCTCCTCAGCAATTTTGTCTCGCGCCGCCACAGCGTTCAAGCGCGCAGCTGTTGCAAATATTTGCGACCTAAAATCTTCAAAATCCACAGAGCCTCCTTAGGGTCCCAAAACCCTGATGCGTAGTTTTTCAAAGAGCGAGGGAACTGCACGCACACGCTGAAGCCCCATTGCCCAGCTCCAGTGCTGCAAAAATCGTTCGGGAAATCGTTGTCGGTACTCGCGCGACATCCAGCTTGCAGCAACACCTCCGAAAATTGCCGCGAACACGGCGAGCCCTGAGTCCCAAAACATCACCACCGCAAGAAACGTTGCCACGCCCGAAATAAAGTCTGAAATCGCAAGTCCAAGAAAAAGAACCATGGGCTTATCGATAGTCACGCAAGTTTCCAGTCTTGGAACGCTTCGATACTTTTCCATGTACTCAAGCATCGCTTCCTCCCCTCAGTTTCCGCTCATGCGTGAGAGTGAATCGGCAATCTTCTCCACAAAAAAGAGCGTTCCACCACTGCCAGTGGCCAAGATTCCGTTCAGAAAATCCCTGCTCGCGGTTTTGTACACGCCGCCAATTACAAGGAATCCGCCAATCACTTTCGACACCCATTTGAAGCCGATGTTTTGGATGGTGGTGATGAGGTTTTGAACGTCTTTCATCTGTGCGGAGTTATCCTGCCCCCCAATTTGAATGCCATTTGCTAGAGCAGGAGCTGCGTCAGCAAGCGTTATCGCTGCAATGCACATGGCACTTCCGATGACCGCTAGCGTCGCAATTCGCTCAAACTTCGTCATGCTTTCAAACTCAAGAATGCGCATACTTACCCCCTTGGTTGCTGAAGAGATGCCGCACTTCGCGACAACTCTTCGATTGAGATTGAGCCCGTGAGAGAAAGCGTTTTCCCATCGAGCTTGAGAATCCATGTGGGTGTGGCTTCCACTGGAAAACGTTTTTTCCATGCTTCTGTGTAGGGAATACTTGGCTTATGAAGTGGAGCGTTTTCGGCAAAGTCGAGTTGCACGAATGTGAATTTCACGCCGCGCGACTTAGCATCTTCCACCGTTGGCATTGATGCCTGACAGTGAGAACACTTCGATTGATAAAAATAGGCCACGCCAAGTTTTTTCCATTCCGAAAACGGCATCGCTTTTTCAGAGAGCACATGCTGGAACTTTGAAACCACAGCGGTCTTTCTTCCTTGCCACGGAAGATACTCGCCCACGTTTTCGTTTGTGGGATTGGCTGCCGCCTCCCTGAATGGCCGAGGAGGAATCCAATCGCCGCCGTCGTCCCAAAATTCTGGAGCGCGAGGGTCGCGATATCTGTCCCAGGAAAACGGCTTGGCATCCGCTTCTCGAACCACAGTTGATCCGGAAAACTGCCGAGCACTGGCGTTTTCGGGTGCAACTGGTGTTGCTTTGGGAATTGGTGCTTCAACCGCCGACAGCGGATCGTGCACGGTTTTTCCCAATTGCCAGTAATCGATGTCGCGACCACCAAAGAATCGAAAGAACCCCTCGTCGCCATATTCCGCCAGCGCCACACTTACTGGAACGAGCATTACGTTAATAAAAAGCAGATGCATTTTGCGCATTGACCTCTCCTTTCTTCAAAGCCTCAAGGGCGCACGCTTTCAAAGAGCCGCAGCTCACAAGTTGTTTTTGATTGGTTTCTGGAACGGTTTCGCGGGCGATATGTTCGAAAAAGAGCACGCGACCCCTCACTCCTGTGTGATTGCAACTCGCGCAACCGCCTGAGCGCATGGGCACTAACTGCTCACCAAACACAGCGTTCACAAGCGGAACAGCATCAAAATCCTCTCTCGCGCACTCGGAGCAATTTTTAGGAACAAGTCGCTGCGCCGATGCGAATAAAAGATTCGCCTCAATGAGATCGCGCTCCAGAAGCCGAAGAACAATTTTCTCGCCAAAAAGCGTTGGCATAAGTGAAGCTCGCAAATCGAACGGAACATCACTAGCCTGAAACCTCGCATCCTGTGGCGTCCCAATGCGCGACATATCAAACCGACATGCTCGCTTTGCCTGCTGCAAAAAGCGTTCGATGTACGGCGCATCGACAATTTCTTGAATCGCACCCAACACGCCATCTACACGCACGCGAATAACAACCCGGCCTTCAAACGGCTCAATGTGCAGGTCACTTGCACCGAGCACAGCTGCGCGTCTCGGCACATCGTGGAAGTTTGTTTCAAATGGTGATTGATTCTGTTGGCTCATAAGCACCACTCACCACATTCCGGCGGCTTTACATACCGCCATATTTTTGAGGTAGTTCGCCTTGAAATCAGAGCTCCATCCGCCAATCCACTGCAACGCCTTCAATATTCTGACTGGTGAGCGTCAAAAAATGCCGCTATATGCTTGCAATTGATTTTTGCGGATTCAACGATTTCACTCATATTCGATCTGTTAGGTCTCTTTGTGATGTGTGTATTATTGTTGGAGGATAATTTATGCGTAGTTTGGTTCTTGTTGTAGCCGCCATTGTTTTTCCTGTTTCTGGAGTTGCCAGCGCAGGAAATTGCGAAATAACAGTTGGGAGAGTTTCTTGTCCTGGAAAAGAAGTAGAGTGCTATAAAAAATGCGATGGTAAAGAAACTTGCTTAGAAATTAAGAAGAAGACGGCTTCAGTAGACGCATGTTCTAAAGAAGCGTTTAAGAATTGCACCGTGTTTCGCCCTGGTGTGACCAAGGCTAAAAAAATTGTCGCTAGTTTTGATGGCAAACCAATTGAAGGTGGAAAAGATTTTTGTCAACCAGAAAAGCCTGAGTTTAATTGGGGGCAATGTAAATAGTCCACGCAGTGTCGTGTGGGCGCGTCAATGTTTTTAGGAGAATGTGATGTTGCAGTTTCGTAGGCGCGTGGAGGCTCTTTCCATTCGTGTAAAATTGCTCTTTCCTATGTTTGCAATTGCTGTTGCAGCAGCACTAATTGCAGCTATTTCAGTTATGCAAATTGGCGCGCAAAAACGGGTTATCGGAAATCTATATCTTCAAACTACGACTTCAGACTGGATAAGCCAAGCAATGGGGGTGCGATCCGATATTATTGCCGCCATGTGGACTGGCGCAGCTAATTACGAACAAGGAAAGCCCGCATCTTCTGCGGCTAGTGTTGATGATATGGTTTCATCGACTAAACAATTTTCGGATTTTATCGAACGTTTTAAGGATGAAATAGCGCGAGCGGCTGACCGAGGGCGGGATCGCGAAACGACTGCGGTTGCCAAAATGAGTAAAGATTGGGAAGCTATCGTTGTGTCCTTGAAGTCGGTTCAAGAGACGCTCACATTGGCATCTGTGGAGCCTGCCAAATTACGAGCGCAAGTTTCCGATTGCGCCAATTCAATGCTTGTTCTGAGTGATACGCTTTCTGAAGTACTTGCTATGCAGCGTGAATATGGAACCTTGCAACTTAGTAGTGCTGAGAAAGCATTTGTCCTTTTTAAGGTGATTGGAATTTTTGTTTGCTCTTTGATTCGTGATTCCTCTCGAAATGTCGCCAATTATGCTAAAAAGTTGGCAGACACCAGTGGTGTGCTTTCTGGTGGAGTAACCCAGCAGGCGGCGCTGGTTGAAGAAATGACAAGTAAGCTCTCAACGCTGCAGTTGAGGCAGCGCGGGCGGGAAAGCATGGGAAAGGATTCGCTGTGGTAGCCGAGGAAGTGCGAAATCTTGCTGGACGAAGTGCAGCAGCAGCAACAAATACTGAGGCACTGCTCGAAGATTCCGCTAAAAAAGTTGTATATGGATCGGCGGTGGCAACAGAGACTTCTGCGGCTTTTGTATCCATTCTTTCCAGTGTTGTGGCCGTTTCCAAGTCGCTGCGGCTGATTGCTGAATCCGCTGAGATTGAGTCGCGAGCAGTGGCAGATGTTGATACAGGTTTGGCGCATGCGGGCTCGGTTACGCAAAAGAATGCTTCTGCAGCAGAAGATACGGCAGCAGGAGCAAACAAGTTAAGTACAGAAGTTGCCAAAATGGAAGCGCTACTTAGTCATTTCGAGATTTAGTGAGCTCGCAAGGTGACCAACATCTGGATTTGGTAGGTCTTGCTGCGCGTATCTCAATAGTTCAAACACAAAATGCGCGCTTTGCTATACGATAGCGGTAAGTATTTCTTTTTCTTCCTCGTGCAGCAATGCATCAATGTCGAGGAGGATTTTCACGGAGCCGTCCATGCGTCCAATGCCTTTTACATAGCGAGCACCCTTGGCGCTAGCCACTCGTGGAGGCTCTGTTATGGAAGACTCGGGGATACCGAGAACCTCTTTTACGGTATCAACAATCAGACCCACGGCGGTTTCTCCCATGCGAACGACCACTACGCAGGTTCGTTCATCGTACGCCCGAGGAGCCATCCCAAAACGCAGTCGCACATCCATCACGGGAATAACGACTCCACGAAGGTTTATCACTCCCTTAATGAACGCAGGCATTTCTGGAATCTCGGAGATATGCTGCATGCCTACAATTTCAGTAACACACGAAATCTCGATGCCGTAGTCTTCTTCTGCAATATGAAAGGTAAGATATTTATCTTTCTGGGTGTCTTCGTTTTCATCATCGTCATCCGTCGTTGCTGTTTGGATGTTGCGATTCGTCTCTTGTGCGGTTATTTCTGAAACCATTTCGTAACTCCTGCTGTTCTACTAATTATAAGTCCATCGTGCACTATTTAATGCGAAACATCGCCAGCGTTTTTTCTAAATCTTTCGCACGCGTTGCCAAATCCTGTGCGGCAGACGAAGTCTCTTCTGCGCTGGCTGTAGTTTGCTGAACCACCGTTCCAACCTGATTAAGTCCCAGTGAAATCTGCCCGATACTTACCGATTGCTCCTGGCTGGCGCGGGCAATGCCGGTAATCAGATCGGCGACATTTCCGGCACCCACCATAATTTCTTGGAACGACTTTTCGGTATTATTTGCCTCAACTAACCCATGAGTAACCTTGGTTTTGCTACCTTCGATTAAATCAGTAGTCTCTTTTGCGGCCTTGGCGCTCCGGCCGGCTAGGCTTCGAACCTCGTCTGCAACAACGGCGAACCCTTTGCCGTGTTTGCCCGCACGAGCGGCTTCGACAGCAGCATTTAGAGCGAGAAGATTTGTTTGGAAGGCAATATCATCGATGGTTTTAATGATTTTGGAAATTTGCGCGCTTGATGTGTTGATATCCTCCATGGCGCGAACGGTGTCGCCAATCTGAGTGCGACCGTGTTCTGCCGCGCCGCGTTGGGTATTTGCCGCTTGGTTCGCTTGAGTTGCGGCACCAGCGTTGTCGGTGACTTGTTTTGCCATTTCGTTTACAGAGGATGAAATCTCCTCAAGGCTCGCTGCCTGTTCTGTGGCGCCTTGCGAAAGTGTTTGCGATGCGCTCGATACCTGAGCCGAACCGCTGGCCACGGCGCTCGCAACATCCAGTACCTTTTCCACCAAGTTGCGCAGATTGGCTGTCATCTTCTCAAACGCTTTGCCCAAGGTATCACCTTCACCCATCACCTGAATCTTCCGGGTGAGATCACCGCTTGCAATGGCATCAGCTTCGATGCTCTTAGTTTGTAGGCGTTCCGTCATGCCGTCGAAGGCACGGCAGAGTTCACCGATTTCATCTTGCGACGCGTCATTGAGTCGAGCCGACAAATCGCCCGACTTGGCAATGCGCACTACGCGACTCAGTTTCTGTGCCACCATTCGGGTAACGAACAGTCCTAAAGCGATGCCAACACCCAATGCTAAAAGAATTCCTCCAAGAAGAACTATCTCAGTGCGCAAAAGTGCGGCGTCAATTTCTTTGTTCGCTTTTTCCGTACTTTTCTGTGCAAAGTCCATGTTTTCTTGAATAGCGTCCATGTATGTGTTGAACGCTGGCATCGCGCTAGCTTCGAAGTAGGCCACGGCCTCTTTGTCCTTGCCCGCAGTGCTAGTCTCAAGAGTTTTCGAGCGGTGCGCGCTATACTCTTTGCGTGCCACACCCATTTTCGCAAAAAGCCGCTTACCCTCTTCGGTAAAAAGCATTTTTTCAACCTGCTCGAATCCCTTATTGTTTTCTTCAATCTGCTTTTTTACTTCTTCCTCTAGTTTAGCCATTTTTGCTTTATCTTGCTCAGCGGCGTGGCGAAGAAGATTGGTATTACTCTGCGAAGCCCGTGTCACAATGTCATCGAGAACAAGAATGCGCGGTACCAGCAATGCGTCTACTTGAGTGGTTTTTTCGTCTACAATCTTAAGATTGAAATAGGTAACTCCGCCAATAACTATAAAGAGGGTTAGTAAAATCGCTACCAAAGCCATAATTTGCGCGCGCAACGTCAACTTTTCGAAACCCATACTGCAATACTTCTTTATGAATGGGTGCTATTCCAAAGCGGAATGCTCTCGATTCTTTCATGAAATGTTGCGGAGCGGTAGGCAGAAAAAGCCTCCAAATGTTAGCGTGATGACATATATGTACAGGGCTCGCCAACCGCTCAACAATCTTTCCCATATTTCGTGCTCAAGGTTTAGCACTAGCCAGCTTGAATCTCGCAACAATTTCTTTCAGGTTTGCAGCCTGAGAACTCATTTCCTCTGCGGCCGAAGCATTCTCTTCCGCTGAAGCAGTGTTCTGTTGAGTCACTTGGCTCACTCCGTTAAGCGCCCGCGCGCAGTGCCTCGACAACATCAGAGGCATCTGACTTTGCCGTCATGACAATCACAGGGAGTTCAGTTTGCGACCACCGACCGCGAATGAGCTTTAGTGCTGAACTGCGTCGCAGTCTGACATCAATAGGTCCATTATCACCAACGCGGGTGACTCCTGCTCAATTATTGACACGCAATTTGTGCCAGATGAGAGTGCGGTTACCTCAACTTGGGGGTAAATACCGTTAAGTTTAGATCGGCCTCTGTCTATTTGAACGATTCCGAACACAAACGAATTCATCATTTTTCAATATAATCTCAGTTTCGTTCTCAAAAAACAGCCAAAAACCCAAACAAATTGGATTTTAAAAGTTGACTTTATTGTTATTATTGTACAAGTTTCTCTTGGTAAAAAGCTATAAGATGAGGAATTAAAAAAAAGAAATGAACATAACCCACCTCTAAACGTTGTAAAAACATCAACAAATGCATCCCTTCCAAATACAATGATGGCGACATCCTGATAAGCAAAAATAGAAATTCATCGAAGAAAAGAGAACGAAAATTCCCCGCTTCAAATTTCTTCATGACAATATTACGACTTGTTTCGACAGATTCTCTCGATGGCACGCATTACGATTCATTGGAATAGACGGAGATATTTACTCTTTGCCACGATTAAAAATCATGGTTGAAAGCGGATTTCATGCGCAGCGCCTCATGGATGGGGAGATGGCCATCGGAGAAAAACGGTCTGATTAGGAGATCGGTCGATGTTTATTTTCCTGAAATATGCCATTATGGCCATATTGCTATTTAGGAGGACTTTATGACGCGAGAATCGAAGAAAGCAATCACACTTTGGGGGCTCCTGCTCCTTGTATGGATAGCCGGCTACAGTGCCTTGCCCATGATGGCCCAATGGATCACTTATTCGCTGCTTCCTTTGGAGAAAGGAAGCCATTTGGGAGCATCGGTGGAGTTCTTTCTCTACGACACGCCAAAGGTCCTTCTGCTTTTGACACTCATCGTTTTTCTGGTGGGCATCATCCGAACCTTTTTTACTCCAGAGAGAACCAGGCAAATTCTGGCGGGAAAGCGCGAATCGGTTGGAAATGTCCTGGCCGCACTGCTCGGAATTGTGACTCCGTTTTGCTCTTGTTCGGCGGTACCTCTTTTTATCGGTTTTGTGACTGCTGGCGTTCCACTTGGCGTCACTCTTTCCTTCCTGATTTCAGCACCCATGGTGAATGAAATTGCCCTCGTGTTGCTCTTTGGAATGTTTGGCTGGAAAGTCGCTGCCATCTATCTGAGCACGGGGCTCTTGATTGCCATTTGCGCGGGCTGGATTATTGGTCGACTGACATTGGAACGCTATGTGGAAGAATGGGTCTACGCGACAAAACAAGGTGATTCCGGCGCTGCTGCAAAACCAACGATCCAAGATCGCATTGCCGCAGGCAAGACCGCTGTTCGCGACATTGTGGGAAATGTCTGGCCATATGTTGTCCTTGGTATCGCTGTGGGAGCTGGAATTCATGGATTTGTCCCCGAGAATTTTATGGCATCTATCATGGGGAAAGGTGCTTGGTGGTCCGTGCCACTCGCGGTTGTGATTGGAGTTCCCATGTACTCAAACGCCGCTGGAATCATCCCTGTTGTACAAGCCCTGCTTGGAAAAGGAGCAGCGCTTGGGACTGTGCTTGCATTCATGATGGCCGTTATCGGACTCTCGCTGCCAGAGGCCATTATCTTGAGAAAAGTATTGAAACCCGCCCTCCTGGCAACATTCTTCGGAGTTGTTGCAAGTGGGATTGTTGTGGTGGGTTATCTTTTCAATTTTCTTTTCTGACAATCGACACTTTGGTATAAGTAGGAGTTCTCCTGCTTGACAACAACCACGTATTAAAGCTCATCGAACGTCTTTGTTTTCACGAATTGCCGAATGCGCTGGATGATTTTCGTGCAAACGTCGTTCCTACCCTGCACCGATGCGGTTTTCGCATGCGTCGGAATTCAGAAGATGCTCAAGACTGGCCTCAAAAAACGAGCTCCATTCAAGGTTGCGCGATCCGGAGACACGGATCTTTTTCCAGAGCTTGAGATTCCTCGTCCCACAGTGCTTGAGTGGATCCGATTGGGCATCAAGGAGGTTATTACACACCCAAACCGAAGATAGGAATTCGCGCGTCTGAACCCAATCAGATATGGCACGTATTGACGTGTCGGTGTTTCGAATTATGAACGGCGCAAAAGTTTACATTCAGGCAATCATCGACAATGCATCGCGCTATGTTCTCGCATGGGAAGTCACTCAAACCTACGGTGGCGCAAATACAAAAGCACTTATCGAGAAGGCGCTTGAAGTATTCTCAGGAACCTGGACTCAGCTTGCCCAATAAAACATCATCACTGTTAAACAATCGAAAAATTCGTTCTTAAGAGATTGCTTTGGGCAAATAAATTTCAAAACACGCTCCCACACCAACTTCACTGCTCACAAGAATTTTCCCACCAAAAGAGCTAATAATAGAATGGGAAATCGAGAGTCCAAGTCCGGTACCTTTGCCAGGTTCCTTTGTTGTAAAAAAAGGATCGAAAATCTTGGCAAGATTGTCTTGCTCTATTCCCACACCACTATCGCAACATCGAATAACGATTTGTCCGTCCTGCTCTAAAGTTTGAACCCTCACAAGACCTTTTGTTGCGACACTTTCCATGGCATCCCTCGCGTTAGTCAGTAGATTCATGAGAACCTGCTGCAGTTTCCCAAAATTTGCCTTCACAAGCATATCGCCTGCATGAAACCGAGTTTCCACTCCCAATGCGCTTTGCAAAAATAGAGATCCATAGAGATCCAGTGTGTCAGTAATAACTTTCTGAACATCGACAGAATCTAGCGTATCGGTGTCGACTCTGGCAAAAGTGAGCAAACCATTCACGATATTTGTCATGCGATCAACAGCCGCTTCCTGATTTGCAAGAGTTTTAAGAAGCTGCTCAGTGTCGAGACGCGA
This sequence comes from uncultured Silvanigrella sp., assembly GCA_903932045.1. Taxonomy (GTDB): domain Bacteria; phylum Bdellovibrionota_B; class Oligoflexia; order Silvanigrellales; family Silvanigrellaceae; genus CAIZES01. Next base: position 9,785 of record CAIZES010000307.1, read on the forward strand.
CATTGAAGCCTTCATTTTAAGAAGAGCCACTGAACCTTTAATAATGGTGAGCGGGTTGTTGATTTCATGTGCAACTCCAGCTGCCAAGGAACCAACAGAAGCCAATTTTGAAGCCAGCAAAAGCTGCTGCTGAAGTTTTTCTTGTGCAAGTACGGCTTGCTTTTGGTTCGTAATATCAAGAACGGAGCCTACAATTCCGGCAACATTTCCCAAATCATCGTTAAACAAAGACTTGTGAAACTGAACATTACGAGTTTCTCCAGAAGTTGTTTTTACAACCCACTCGTAAACCTGCTTTCCACCATCACGAATAAGTTCTCGGTCTTTCTTGAAATATTCGTCAGCAATTTCTTTCGGACCCAAATCATACACACTTTTTCCAACTATGTCGCATTCTTTTCGCCCAATAAACAGCTCAAATGCCACATTGCAGCCCAGATATTTACCATCCTTATCTTTGTAAAACACCGGCAACGGAAGAGAATCGATGGTAACTTTTCTCAATCCAACCGTACGAAAGAGATTTTCCATACTCCCATTTCCATCCCTATTCGTATTCATATCCCATTCATATCCCATTCATATCCCATTCATATCCACATCTTAGCCGCCCAGAGCGCTTGGCTCAGCTTCTCCCAAAGACTAAGACCAACAACAGCGACAGCAACTAGGGTAACCAAAAGTCCAGTGATGTAGCAAAAAGCTTCGCCAGTTGTTCAGCAATCATTTGATTGACTCGCGCCCTGCCCGAGATAAGCGCCACCGCTTCCGAAGACGACAAATCGAGTGCCTTCGCCAAATCACGAACAGTCCAGCCGCGAGCATCAAGCTCTCTAGAAAGCAGTGTGTTTGGGTTTGTAGCAATGGAACGAAAAGGAAGAACTTCGGAATCGGTATCAGAAGGAGGACGACGGCCTTTTAGCTCACGCATCGCCATCGCAATCAAAACATCTTCCGAAAGGAAAAGCCCCTGATCAACATGGGGTTTTTCCAATTGTGACAAATATCTAGGGAAAGATTTGTTTCTCACGATGCATTCCTTTAAAGACAGAAAAACTTTTCCAGTAACTTTTGCGCCGCAGTTCTACATCATACTCAGCAAGCTGCACAGTACTGTATAAAAAATAGTCAGTGTCTATTAATTAGACACCAAAACCCCTCTCAAAACCTTCCGTGCAACTTCCAAACTTTTTATTTTTTATAATATTATTCAGATATTAAGAAACGATCACCACTTTTCACAATCTGGCACAAAACTTGCTGAAGAAGATCAATTCCAATTCTCAAGGCTGAATTTCGAGACCAAAGTGAATTTCGAAAACAACTCTCGAAACCGCGACACCAAGGTTTTCAAAGGAGTGCCACACATGAAAAAGCTCCCTTGTGCCATCGCCATTCTCGCTTTCAGGCTGGTCACAGTTGGCTGCGTTCCCCTCAAGCCACTCCAGCCAGAAACAACAGACACGCAAACTGGCGCTCCAGAAAATCAAGGCACAACAGGCTCAACAGGCACAACAAGCACAACAAATCCAGCTAGCGTAGGCACCACTGTTATTTCAACAGGTATAGCAAATACTCAGGCATCAAATAGCACCGCCACCAGCGCCGGCAGCGCAATGACCTTAACTCTTTTGGGCGATGGCTATGCCGCAGACATCCTTGCAACCAATGGAGCAAACGATTCTCTGAGCGCGAATTTTGCCTCAGCACTTTCAGCCGATTTTCTAACATGGAAGCTCACGCAACGCACCCTTGACAGCAGCACGAAAATATCAAGATATTCCTCAAACATGGCGCTATCTCCAATAGTGGGAAACAGTCACTATTCTTTTGCGTCACAACTCAAAACACAAAATGGTATTACCACAAACACCGTTGTACGCCCTGGGCTGCTTGCAAGCGACATTGAACAAGGCAATATTTCAATACAAACGCCTTCTTCACAAATTGTAGTTGTCCAAATTGGAACAGACGATTTTTGCGCAGGAACACCAAACGACGTGTTTGCAACAAACTTCGAAGGCGCGTTGTCACGCGTCACAAACGCCTATCCAAACGCCAAAATTGTGGTTCTCCCTGCACTCAACCTCAACGACGTTGCTTCAATATACCCAGTTTCACACAGCGTTACAGGCTTTGCCGGCTCAATTCCAAACTGCAAACAAACACGCGAACTTTTTAACAGCTGCGCAGCACTCAGCAAAGAAACTCCGCGTTCGTTCGACGATTTGAAAATCATAAACGAAACAATGAAAAACGCAGCAGCAAACATAAACAAACAAAGTTCGGAACGTGTTCTTTTTGTCGATTGGAACGTTACAAACCCAACTGCAACTCTCGATTGTACACACGTTGCACAAGAAACTCTGGATCGTATGGCACAAACGGCTTGGCCTCAAGTTCAAAAACTATTGCAGAAGTAGAGTAATTGCAGGCATAAAACCAGTGCAGAAATAAAGAGAATGCGGAAACAAAGCGAGTGCAAAAGGCTAGGAAAGCGCAATGAACTCATCAAATATAAGCACTTCAACTGGATTTTTTCAAGGTTGCCTCTGGGTCACCAGCCTCCCGGCTGATCACTTCGTGCAAATAATTCAGCAGTTTTTCTGTATCCAAATCCACACAACCGGGAAGCGAAGGCATGGCCATCACAAGGCGGCCCAAGCGATGCGCCATAAGAGCAGCAATTTCGGGCGCTGCAAGATTGTGTTCTAAAATATACTCCAAAACAGTGGTATCAATTTTATCAGCCAAACGCAGCAGAAGAATCTCTTCACGACTCATATTTCCCTTGCTTCCAGCTTTTGCTCCGCCAGTAGCGCCGCTTTTTTTCCCACCCTTACCATTTTCCAAACCCTTGGTGAGCCCTTTTCCGCCTCGAATAACTTCCAAACGCTTTCGCAGATCAATCACATTCATGAGATCCTCCGTTAGCACGTTGTGCGCTAAAAATATCATCACATTAAAAAGAACAATCCCACGAGGCCATTCGGTACTCTTCCGTCAAAATTTTCACCTTTCCAGACCAAAGTCCAGACCAAAGTCCACACCAAAGTCCACACCAAAGTCAACCACAAGAGGCAGGTGATCGGAAAAGCGTACCCACGGCAAACCATTCATTGCTTGAGCATTCAAACATCGAATTCCCGAAAAATAAACTCTATCCAAGGTTAGCAACGGCAAGAAAGAAGGAAACGAACGCGCGTATTTTCCTCTCAACAACGAAAAAGCATCGCGCACACCCAGGGCATGTTCAAAAGCTTTTCCCGCAGTACCTCGCCAATCGTTAAAATCGCCCGCAACAATTGTAGGAGACCCATGGGGAATTTCGTCTTGAATAAGTTTTCCAATCATAGCAATTTGTCTGTGTCTGGCACGTTCAAACAAACTCAAATGGGAGTTCACCAAATGAACTTCGGTACCACCAATTTCCACAACACAATGAAGAGCACCCCTGCTTTCCAAACGATTGGTAGAAACATCAATATTTCGCCAGCGCTTAACTGCATGGCGCGAAAGAATGGCGTTGCCATGATGTCCGTGCTCGTAAACAGCATTTTTTCCGTACACAAAATGAGAAAACGATTCTCCTGCCAGGTACTCGAATTGCGAAACATCAGGCCAATCGGAATGGCTTCTTTTGTGTTTGTGATTCTCACCCACGGTTTCCTGCAAAAAAACCAAATCCGCCTGAAGGGGCTCCAAACTGCGAGCTAACTCTGGCAGCATAAATCGCATATTACCCAAAGAGAACCCTTTGTGAATATTGTAAGAAACAACACGAATTTTAAACAACGGCACTTCCTTTCAAAACCAAAAACGTACGCGGAACAAAAACAACGACAAAATATTTTGCCACCATGGAATTCGTTGAAACGGCACCACACTCACTTCGCGCGCACTACCCAAATCTTTCACAAACTGTTCCATTAAAGTATGAAATGATGCAGGATGCGAAAGTGCAACACCAATTTCGTAGTCGTGATAGAAACTCCGAAAGTTCATGTTCATGGAACCAATAAAAATCCAATCATCTGTCAAAAGTGTTTTGGCATGCAAAACCGAAGGCTGATATTCAAAAATACGCACACCACCAGCAATGAGTTCTCGATAATAAAATCGGCTCAACCAAGGAATAATAGCAACATCCGAGTGTGCGGGAATAAGGATGCGCACATCGCACCCTTGCTTGCTAGCGCGCAACAAAGCACGCACAAGTTTTGGCACCGGCACAAAATACGCCGTTGTTAGCCACACGCGATTCTGCGAAGTAGCAACTCTATAGAAAATTTCATTTCGCACAATCCGACGCATTTTAGGGAGATCGGTAAAAAAAACCGCACGCCAAGGAAAAACACGGGCCCGCCAAACCCGGGGATTCAACCTTCTGAGAACCGAGTGAATACGCGGACGATATGGCGAAAAAGCAGAGTTCCAAGAACGCTCAAAAACAGACACAAGCTCACGCACAGAATCGCCGCACAACACACAACCAGAATCGCGCCACTCACCCCCAAATTGCTTTCTCTTTTCCTTAGCGCTCAACCCCAAATGAGTTGCAGAAATGTTCCAACTTCCAACCCACGCTTTTTTGCCATCCACAATTAAGAGTTTGCGATGGTCGCGTTTGTTGAGATGCGTCAACATTTGAAAAGCCCTAGACAAAGGCTCCCAAAAACCCGAGCTCCAAGCAACAATACGCCCGGGCAACGGATGACAAATACGAACTTCAAACCCAAGATCCAAAATTTTCTTTCCCAAACTTACAAGCCACGGAGACGAACCGAACCCATCCACAATCAGGCGCACCGAAACTCCTCGCAATGCCGCACGGTTCAACTCGCTTAAAATCTGGCGTCCCACCAAATCATCCTCAAAAATGTACGTCTCGAGCAAAATAGAATGCTTGGCATTGCGAATGCCCTCTTCAAATTTTTCAAACCAGCTTCTTGGGAAAAAACACAAACTCTCTTGGCTCCAACCCACAAATGCTCTCCAAATATTCGGAATTCAAAAGTAGCGCGCAACTATTTTGCAGCGCACGTCAAATTCCTGCGAATTCTACCAATCGTTTCCCAGAGCAGCAAAAAAATTACGCCGAAAAGACCTTCATGGAGGACCTATTCGAATGCCATCCCTGACCTTGATTCAAAATACCGATGCGAGACAACAAGAACAAATGCAAGTTCGCTCTCTGCTGGCGCACGATCCGGAAACAAGCGGACACGTGGAACGCATCTCTCTCTACAGCAGCATGATATACGAACGCATGGGAGGCAACAAAACTCAATGCGAAGATATCAAGTTTGCATCTATGCTGCACGACATTGGAAAACTCAAAACTCCGGAAAACATTCTCAAAAAACCGGGAAAACTCACGCACGAAGAACGCACTATCATGCAAGAACACGCTATGGCCGGCTATGATATTCTTTCAAAGTACAATTCACCCATGCTCAAAATGGGAGCCATTATTGCAAGCACACATCACGAAAAGTGGGATGGAAGCGGCTATCCTTACGGATTAAAAGGTGAACAAATTCCTCTTATTGGCCGTATTGTTGCTCTTGCAGATGTCTTCGATGCGCTTTCGTCAAAACGATGTTACAAAGAATCGTGGGAGACTGAAAACATCCTCGAACTCATTCACAGCGAATCGGGAACACATTTTGATCCTGCAGTCACAAAAGTCTTTTTTGACAACCTCAGCTTCATTATTCCAATCGTCGATCCAAACTTTTCACTTCCCAAAGCCGGATAATGCAAACACAGCAAAATATCACTTCAATTCCAGTTCAATTCGCACAGGA
>CAIZES010000308.1 GCA_903932045.1 uncultured Silvanigrella sp.
ATGGCTGGATTGCATAGCAGACAAAAAAACCAAAAACCTTGCCTGACTGAAAACCGTACAGGTGCTGCAGGATTTTTGGGCAGGTGAGCCGCAGCTTCGCAATCACAGAATATATTTTAGATTCAACCTGTGGGCTATACATGATCTTTATAGGTTTATTTCGATCTCCGTGGTTTCAAACTTATGCTCAAGGGTCACTCTGGGGTGTCGTGACTCCAGGGCAAAAACCTTCCACTGGTCCAATGAATCATGAAGACAATTTTCTTCAATCAAGAAAAAGCAAACTTTTTGCAACAGTATCTGCGGATAAAATAAAAATGCGACTCGATGTTGCTACATCTGTTAATAGTATTGCTGATTCTGCATCAATAAAAACGTAGAAAAAATCAAGCCAAGATAAATGATGTGTTGATACATGGGAGTTCCTTTAAAAAAGGGCTGAAAGGAATTATGTGAGGACAGGAAACTCAACTTCTTCGCCCTTGCTTCTGGCATCGGACGGCTGTAACTTCCACTTACGATTTAGTAAGAAAATCGTAAGTGGAGGTATCCATGGATGAGAAATCCCGCATTGTTAGGTTGTTAGATCTTTCTGCGCCACTGGCTCGAAAAAGTGTTTTTCTTTTTGGTCCCAGGCAAACGGGCAAAACGACCTACATCGACCGACAGATCACAGAAACCATAGCGATGAGTCTATCGCTTCTTAACAACGCCTTTTTTCATGAAGTAAGCTCACGGCCGCAAAGACTTTCTGAACGCATTGAGGGTCTTAATCTCAGAAATGCACTTGTTGTGATCGATGAAATTCAACGTTTTCCGGAATTGCTTAATGAAGTTCATGCTCTTATTGAATCGAGAAACATACGGTTCCTATTAACGGGTTCAAGTGCTCGTAAACTGAAGAGCGCGGGAGTCAATCTACTGGGCGGAAGAGCCTTGTCTCGCGAGATGCTTCCGCTGACATATTGGGAATTGGAAGATGATTTCGACATGGACCGCTGTTTTCAGCGTGGACTCTTGCCTTCGCACTATTTGAGTCCTGATGTTGATGATGATCTTCAGTCTTATGTAGGACAATATCTACGAGAGGAAATTGCCGCGGAAGGCCTTGTGCGAAACTTAAGCCATTTTTCGCAGTTTCTGGAGATGGCTGCTCTGTGCAATACCAAACAAATAAACTTTTCTTCACTGGCAAGCGATGTCGGCATCTCTCGCGTCACTGTGCAGTCGTATTTTCAAATCATTGTCGACACATTGATTGGAGAATTCTTAGAACCTTTTCAAAAAAAGAAGAGAAGAAAAACAGTAGCCAGCCCAAAGTTTTTCTTCTTCGATTTAGGTGTTGTGCGTTTTTTGAGACGATTACATCTGATTCAGGAGGGTACCAATGAGTTTGGTGAGTTTTTTGAACATCTCATTTACCATCATCTTCGCTCATATATATCCTATAAAAATCGACAATCTGTTTTGTCGTTCTGGCGCACTACACAAGGAGAAGAGGTAGATTTTATCCTCAATGACCACGTTGCTATCGAGTGCAAAGCAACTTCGTCTCCCAGTGCGAAGCATCTCAAGGGTCTTCAGGCCCTAGCAAGTGAACACTCCATGAAACATCTTTTTCTTGTATGCCGAGTTCCAGAGCCATTGAAAATGGGAGATATTGAGGTTCTTCCCTATAGATTGTTCTTTGATAGGCTGTTGGCAGGGGAATTCTCTGACTAGCCACACCTCAAATCTCGAATAGAATTCCTACACTTGTTCAAAAATCGGCCACTTCAACGAGCCCGCGACACGCGGCACGCTGACCACCACGACAGGCGCGGACGTTTACGTAAACGAAACCCGGAAATCGTGG
>CAIZES010000309.1 GCA_903932045.1 uncultured Silvanigrella sp.
GAACCAAGAAAGCTTGGTGAGGATCCATATTGCATCCCATATTCACCATCATCGTACGCAAACGTTTTCCAATCGCTGGATCTTGAGCCACAATCATTCCAGCAACCACATCGGCGTGGCCGTTTAAGAATTTTGTCATGGAATGAAACACAACATCAATACCCAAATCGAGAGGTTTTTGCAGAACAGGACTACAAAAAGTGTTATCTACAACGGTTAAAATGCCGCGTTTTTTTGCCCACTCGACACAACGAACTAAATTCACCAAATCCATTGTTGGATTTGCGGGAGTTTCCAAAAACAAAACCTTTGTATTTGGACGAACAGCTTTCTCGATTTCCGAAAAATCGGATGTGTTCACGTATGTGGATTCTACGCCAAAACGATGAAATTGTTGTTCCATCAAAACCCGCGACGGACCATAAACACATGCAGAACTTATCATGTGCGCGCCTTTTTCCAGCAGCGTCATGTAAATGGTACTCACAGCTGCCATGCCCGATGCCACTGCTACTCCCGTTGAACCATTTTCCAAATCGGCAACCAGGCGCTCCAAAGCCGTAATTGTGGGATTTCCAATGCGAGTGTATATAAAACCATCGCTTTCCCCAGCAAAACACCGTGCACCATGATCGGCATTTTGAAAAGCAAACGTGGAGGTTTGATATATGGGCATTGTGGCGGCACCATATGCATCTTTGTGGCCCCCACCATGAATCAGTTTGGAGTCGAATTTCATTTTTTGATCAGACATAAATCCTCCATTGCATTCAAAAAAAAGAGCCACAAAGGCTCCATTTGCGATTGAAGCCGGTTTAACCCGCCAATGCTGTTGTGTCCAGATGCAGCCCGAATTTGCATGTGATCACCCTGGCGACGATGTCGTCGATGTCGTCGATGTCGTCGATGTCAAAAGCCCCACCCTCCCTGACAGCACATCTTTCTTAATCGTTTCACGTGGCATAAACTTCTCTAGAAGAACAACAAACAAACACAGGCATTACAACATCACTCTTTTCTGGGAACTTTCTAAACAGGAGCTTTATGAAGTACGCTACCACAGCCCTTTTTGCCACCACCCTCAGTTTGCTCGGAAGCTGCAAACTGAAACAAAGCACGCAAAACGTAAGCTCAATAATTGGCACAGATGACCGCGTTGTCGCCACCGATACAGCGTTGCTTGCTAAAATTGGCACAATCTCGGTTAACGGCACGAAAGTTTGTACCGGATTTTTGATTTCAGGAGATATTGTTGCCACAGCGTATCATTGCATTCCGGGAACAAATAGAATTATTGTTTCGAAACTTCAATTCCATCCGAGGAATTTCAACCCCGTAGATGTTGCATACATTGCCAACGCAAACGAAAAAACAGACATCGCATTCCTCAAACTGAGAAATCCAATTTCTGCCGAACCGTTTCGCGTTAGGGAATTCATCGACCGTCAGGCACCTTTCAGCATTATCAGTTATGATAAAGCATCAAATAGACTTCTTCTTTCTCAAAAATGCGACGTCAGGCAAGAAAAACAAAATGCCTATCTCACTCATAATTGCGACACGCTCCCTGGAGCATCGGGTGCTCCTGTTCTTCAAAATGGAACGGTTGTTGGCATGCACATGGGGTCTTCTCGAAAGGAAAAATTAAACATTGCAGTAGACGCGCAAACTCTTAAAAACGGCGACCTCAGGCCTTCGGGATATTTTGATAGGAATGATATTCTCCCAGAGGGGCTCCTTGACGCAGTTATTTCTGCAATGGGCGAACAGGCTTTAAACATTTTACTTGAAGAATGCAGAACGGGAAAAAACACAAACGCAGTTTTGTGCGCGGCCGCCAGTGCTTACAAAGAAGCAAATGGTGGCTCATTACCCACAACCTCGCCCAACAATCAACCCCAAATTCCACTTCCGACACAAACAAGCGACAACAATACAAGTTCAGCGATACCCAAAGTCTGCGCAACTCTCGAATCAGACATCACGCCCACTCCACCCACTTTCCATCAAACCGACAACGGCGGATTTTCTTTAGCAACTGAGGGCGCGAATTCTCTGTGGCCCACAGGATCAACATTACGAATTCGTTTTGTCAATGGAACCGCGGCCGAACAAGAAAAAGTCATGGGTCTTATTCGGCAGTGGCCTGTGAACCTAAAATTTCAACTGGTCAGCAGTGGAAGCGCGGAAATTCGCATACGCGTGCCAGGAGCTGGAAACGACCAACCGGGTAGATCAAATTCCCAGTTAGGAAAAAATTCTCTCGGTGTCGATCAAAACCAATTCACACTCACCATGGGATGGTGGGAGGATGCCTGCGTGTTGCACGAATTTGGACATGCGCTCGGTTTTATTCATGAACACCAATCACCAGCTGTTAATATTCCCTGGAATAAAGAGGTTGTTTATAAAGACCTTCTCGAAAGCAATGGGTGGGATAGAGCCACGGTCGATCACAACGTGTTTGAAGCACACGCCACAACAAACTACTCCCAATTCGATTCTAAGTCCGTAATGATTTACGATTTCCCTGCGAACTGGACCACAAATGGAGTCGCCATAGTGCGCCCCGACGGTTTGTCTCCAACGGACAAGGTCTTTTCTGCAAAACTCTATCCTGGTTCCATGACCGCAGGAGCTGGCGAAAACGAAAACTGTGGCGGTTTTGCTGGCATTGGCTGTAACGAAAGCTTTTACAGATACGGTTCCGATACAAACAAAATCCAACTCAAATGCGTTATGCCGCAGAAAACTTTTGATAGTTTTGGCGTTTGTCGGGCTCAATGATTGGGTAGGAACAAAAAAAACAAATGGAGGCTGCAATGCAATGGATTCGAATGCTCGCACCTGCGCTCTTAAGCGTAGCATGCGCACCACAAGTAAGAACGAAAACTCCAGGGTCCGCTGCACCACAAAATCCCAATCCGCAAACTTCATCAAAAAAAGACGAAGTGGTTGAGAGAAAGACAGCCCCTCAGTACACCACAGACAACCTAACGTCGTTCACTCTCCGCGAAATCATATCCGAGCCAGGCCCAAGCTGCTCCAACCCCGAAGCCCCCCCCTCATTTCCACGACTCGACTACAGCTGGCAAGACTCCAGGGTCACAAAAATAACAAAAACCACCGACCCTTGTTCCAGTGCAATCGAAACCAGTGTCGCAACACTATCCGGCACGGCAAAAGTGGAATTCACCACATTGCTTGAAAACCTCCAAACAGTGCCGTGCGCCGCTAAAAAAACAGATTGCTCCTACGACATTGAAAGTTGGGAACTCACGCTGGTTCTGAAAAATGGCACAACAATTATTGCCGATAAATGTTATTGCGATCACGGAAATACATACAGCGATATCACAGAGATTGTAAATTTCCTGAGCAAACAAGCTGCAACTAGTCATTAGCAAACTGAATCCGTGTCTTTGAAACTCTGTCACTCGCAACCTTGGGAATTGAAAAATCGGCCAATACCACCGTTGTCGCGGGTTTTTCTAATGTTACTGACTTCAGGCTCGTAGGCTAAAACGGGCAGCTCCGTGAGAGCGCCACCCTTAAGATTATCCATGCTAAAAATTCAATTGCGCTCGTTTGTTGTATAAATAGGTTCAGAAACAGCGTTGACCCGGTAGCGTGTTCCCTTGGCGGTTTCGACGTAA
>CAIZES010000310.1 GCA_903932045.1 uncultured Silvanigrella sp.
AGCGTGGCCTTTACACAACATCCAGAGGCAAAAGCAACTCGATTTCTGGGAGGCATTTCGGCAACGCGAGATCTCAACTTGCATCCTATTCCACGTGCACGCGCCACATGCGACCTTGAAACAGATCTCAATATTTCCAACAGACAAGTTTTTTTATTAAGCGTGGGCTTGCAAATTGGCATCGACGTTTTCCGCAATTCGGAGTGGCAAACAGCAAAAACCCCAGAGCCATCAGTACCCCCAGGTCCACCGCCCGTTCGAGTGGTGTTCGACAGTCAGGCGGTAAATTTCGACTCCGCAAAATGGACACTGGAACCTCGTCTCGAAAAGTTTGTTAAAGGGCTAGGTGACTTCTTGAAGGCAAATAACGATTCTTGGAAAACACTTATCATAGAAGGACACACCGATTCCCGCGGAAAGCTAGAATACAACAAAGATCTCTCACAAAAACGAGCTCAGGCCATTCAAAACCTTTTGGTGTCGGAAGGAGTGGCCTCAAGTCGAATTTCTGCCCAAGGATTTGGCCCACTGCATCCGGCAATTTCACCCGAAGTGACTCCAGAAGATCTTCGCAAAAACCGCCGAGTGGTCCTTGTTTTTGAAGGCGTCTTAAACCCCGAAGCTTTGGGTGCCGAAATTGCAAAACTTCGCAAAGAACTCGGACTATTGACTCCCTAACAACTCGCATTCTACAATGAGTGGTGTCAATCTCCAATAGATTCATTTTTTCTTGCGGGAGCAAACCCATGAAACCAACTCAACTCATATTTCGCTCAAGCTTAGCGGTATTTCTTTGGGCTTCTGGGTGTAAAGCCCGTGTGTACAATTCAAACGATGCAAGCACCGCATCAATCAGTGACAACGGAATAACCGGTGAAGCCCTTTGGAATGCCACTCAAGGCACGGTCTTTCGCGAAAATTATATCCATCAAATCAGCGTCAAACTAAACGCTGCATCATGGGCTCTCTTGCACGACGATGAAAAAAATCATGGTTGCCAAAAATTTCCAGACACAAAGTGGGTTCATGTTCGAGAGTTCGGATTTAATGGAACAGTTATTCAGGATGCGGCAATTAAAGTAAAAGGCAATACATCACGATGTATTCCTCGCCTGCAATTCTCGGTAAAACTCAACAAGAGCTCCAATGTTTTTACCACTCAAGGCTTTGGAAATTGGTGGGAAAGAAATTACGATGACACAACAAAGGCTAGAATTAAGCAGCAAAACATTGCAGGACTGACAGAATTCAGCCTCCGTCGCAGCTTTAACGATTCCAGTTCGGGTGGAATGAATCGCGATTCCGACCAAGGAATTTTGGCTCGCGAAGCCTTAGCAACATGGGCGATGAGTCAAACAGAAAATATTGCCAGAACAACAATCCGTGGCGCTTCCGTTTATCGAAACAACTACGCCGTTGTTGAGTTCCAGCTTTGCAACAACGATGCCGACAATGCTTGCAATAACAGGCTGAGTCGCATGTATCTTGTAGCAGAATCCTTAGATTCCAAGTTTTTTAAAATGCGATTCGACGACCCAAATCCCACAGCATTCAGCATGTCACTAGGTGGTGCACTCAAACTTGACGCACAAAAACGGCATACCTTTAATGACAATTATCTCGAACCCTTATTCATAGACGGCAATGATTATGACTCAACAAATCCCGCAATGCATGCTCAAGCCGCAGCAATGTTCGACGGCCCCAACGGCTTAGTCACCCGCATACAGGCAGCAAATTCTTTAGCCGATGTTCGAGCAATAATCGACCTCGATAATTTCATAGATTATGCTGTGGGCGCAACTACCACAGGCCACTGGGACAGTGCCTATGGAAACTTCAATAACGACGTTCTTTACTTTCACAAGGCATCCAACAAATGGAAAATAATCACCTGGGATATGGACAACACGTTTGGGTACAACAGTCCAGGAAATCCCAAGCGCGACTATAAATACTCCGATCCTCAAGGGCGCAGAGCCATTTTTGATAAAATATTTTCAATCCCTGAAGTGGAAGCACTTTTCAAGAATCGCCTCAACGTCTATTTAGACGCAATGGCTAATGCCGACGGTTCTGGACCACTGCGCGACAAGCTGAGTCAAATTATTTCACAATATATTGCACCCATTAACAACAACTACGGACTCGTTCCGGACGAGAAACAAAATTTAGCACGCAGCCAAGAAGAGTACGACTACATCAGAGATCGATTCTATGCGCTCAAACAGCAAATAAAATAGAAAATCACTTCCGAATGGACACCTGATCAACCAAACGCATTTGCGATGCTGTTTCTGAAACTCGAAGCTGATAAACCAACAATCGCGCCTCTCCAGACTGAACATCCACACGAACAAAGCCATTCCCAGAGTCGCCCCCATTCCCCGAATAACCCACAAAAGCGTAAGGTGCTGCCGAAGGATTAAACCCTGCCTCTGGATAGGCTCCTGCAGAAGGAAGAACCATATAACCCGTTCCACCATTAGCTCCCAAACCGTACTCCGGCTGAACATATCCACCATGGCCAATAGGCTTCATTCGTTGGTACATATGCTCGTGCCCGGCAAAATGCCAATCCAGTGTTCCTGGAAAAAGTTCTGCAGCCGGACGAAATTGATACTGTTGCGAGGCATGTCGGAGAGCGACATCCCAAACGGGAATGTGCCAGTATGCAAAGCTCCAGCCCGCAGAAGCAGAACCCTCAAAATTTGCATGGTGCTCACGAAGTTGTTTCGCCATCCAATTGAACTGAACTCCGCCTTGAGCAAACTGCTCTGGTGACTCGGAGTTCATGGAAAGAAAGAGACTGGAACCCACAGAAAATTTATAAGCACCGCTCACACCTGTGGCATACGGAAGATCAAAATAGCGTTTAAACACACTAATATCAGGGTTACTATTCGTGGTGGGTGTATCGTGATTCCCCGGCACAGGCATAACAACGTGCGTTGCAAAAAGATCCCGCGTGCCGTCCAATGCAAGCCACCACAGACCGGGATGATTATTCCAAACAAAATCACCAGCCAATATATAAAACAAAACATCATCATTCTGAGCGGCAAGATTCGCCCTTACATTGGGAAACCCACACCATCCACCACCATCTTGAATGTCGGACATCGCAACAAAGGAAAAAGATTCTGAGCCATTGTGCGTTTTGAAAGAAAAATCTGACGAGACGAAAGCATCCCCAATTCCGACTCTGTAATGATATCGAGTTCCCATTTCCAAGTTAGACAGCACAAAATGGTGAATGCCTCTCGCATTGTCACGGAGCAGATCTCGTTTGCTCACACCATCTTTCCAAATTTCAAGCCAGGCTGCCCTAGCAGAAGGATCCTCAAAGCTTACTACAATGCCGTTTTCAGGCGTGGTTTTATCGTTCCAAGTTAGGTAAGGGCCTGCATATGGAAAAACCAACGGCCAAGCGTAATCCAGACCACCATTATCATCCCACTTCCCAGAGGCACAATCGTCCCAACAAAAATCGAAATGCATGGCGCGAACTTTTTCAGGCACAACAATGTCAGCAAAAAAGGACTGTTTGTTGCCATCCCAAGACATGGAAACGTTTTGAAACCAGTCGGTTCTTCCCTCAAAATCTTGGTTTTTAAAGCCTGGAACCTGCAGACTCCAGCCGTTAAATCCGTAATGCAAATGCACTGAGTGGCCTATCCAATCGCTGCGCTGAAAAGAAATCCGAACAGCGCTATTTGGCACCACCTTCTCAGGGAAAACCGAAACGGAAGCAGTGGGCTCTGAAAA
The DNA here is from genome assembly GCA_903932045.1 of uncultured Silvanigrella sp. Lineage (GTDB taxonomy): Bacteria > Bdellovibrionota_B > Oligoflexia > Silvanigrellales > Silvanigrellaceae > CAIZES01. The sequence continues at coordinate 3,769 of CAIZES010000310.1, forward strand.
TTTTGGAACAGTTGGAAAAACTCGTTTGCCATGAGCAACAGCCACAGACGACAATAGAAAAGACAATGCAACGAAAAAAATGACGCGTGTTTTTCGAAAACTTTCAAACATTTGACCTCCGCAGTGTCCCTAAACGATTCCCCAAAGAGCGAACAACGGGACGCAATCCCCAAATCTCCATAATCTAGAGGTCACTGGAATACGTTTTCTCTTTAATGCCATATTGCATTTATCGTCAAGGATTGACTCAGCCATTTGCCTAGCAATCGCGATCGGGGTCGCCTTCTTCCTGGTCGGGCGGCGGATTTGGAACAACATTCAGCGGAACAAAGTCCAGTGTGCCCCCCTGGCCCGGAACCGACGGGTTCGCCAAAACTTCAAACTTTGCGCACGAACCATTGGGACTCCAAGTCCCACACTTGAGCAGAGCGCCACGACTCACATCATTTCCAAGCCCAGTATCGACCTTTACCAAAGCCGAGCCTATGGGGTCACCAAAGTACGCTGCAATTTTCCCTTTCTCATGAAAAGCACTGGGGTCGTGCCCAAAAACAAAAGTGGTTACCCCAAGTGCAGCTTGCTGAGCGCGAAAAGTGTCTCCATTTTTACCCCACCACACGGTGGCATTAAAAAATCCTTGTTTTTCGGCGCCTTTCTTGTTTTTTCCACACGCAAAATTGCTTGAAGACTTGGGCCAATCAATGCTTTCCACAATGGGACGAAACTTCTGATCCCATGCCGTAGGCAACGCTTCGTATGCATAACCCGTATGACTCATCAATATTCCATTCACCACAGCTGCCGCCGATTCATTACGAATCCAGGCTCCAATTGGAGAATTTGGCGAATGAATATCCCGACACAAATTCAGCCCCGCACGAGACGCACTTTCTTGCAGTTTCTCAGTTTTTGAACCCATGGGATCGGCCAAAAAACTCACTTCATGATTTCCCATTGTCACAATCACGCGCCCGCCGCTACGCAACGCCGCTTGCTGGAGGTTCATCACATAGTGAAGAGTTGCAACCGAATCATTCCCTTTATTAATGAGATCTCCAATAAAAACAAGGATATTATGACCAGAAAGCCAGACGGGATTATCGGCCGTTCCCGAAGCCACACGCGCACGACTTAATAATTCAAGCAGTTCAGAATAGTGCCCATGCACATCTCCCATAACATAAAGTGTTCCTCGAAATCCGGAAATATGCTCAACAGTAGGAAACTGAGTCCAATTTCGAGAAAAGGGAAGAAGAACACACTGAGTCTTCCCTCCCAAAACGTCAGCATTCTTAGAAAGCACTGTTTTACACCCCAGCGTCCCGCAAAGAGTGGCAACAAAAACACCTGTCGAAGATAATTTCAGCGCAAATGTACGAAAATATCTTTCCATAATGTATCCTCAAATATCCCATATGATTCAGACACAAGCCATGCAATTTCGAAAATCACAAACAATACAAAAGTTAAAAACAATAAATTATTATTTAACAGCAATAATAACTGCACTCATATCTGATGCAGGCACCGCCAACTCCGACGATTTAAACCCCACCACAGCAAGATCTTCGGCAATTTCCCGAAACGTAAATGTCCCTCCAGTTTCAGTTGCCACAAGCATATTAACTGCAAACAAAGCACCCATAGTTGATGATGTGCGCGTTTCGTCCATTACAACATCGCGAATGCCAATTTTACCGCCAGCCTTAAGAGCCCTGAAGGCCTTAGCAAATAATTCTCTATTTTTTTGGCGATTGTGTTGGTGAATAATGGCACTTACCCACACAAAATCGGCCCCAGAGGGAAGTTCATCCCGATAAAAGTCACCGGATGCAAACTGAATCCTGTTTTGCAAACCCTCACGTGAGGAACGTTCTTTCGCCTGAAGAATTGCTTGCGGCCTGTCAAAAATAGTTGCAGTGCAATGCGGATACGCGCGCAAAAAAGCGAGTGTCCAAGTGCCAGAGGCTCCGCCAACATCTAGCACGTGAGTAAACTGAAGATTGGGAATGCTGCGAACAACCCTATCGGCAACAGGCCCCGAGCCCACATGCATTGCCGCAACAAATGCAGAAAAATCAGCTTCAGCGCCGCGAATACTAGGAGATGGTGAAGCCGGTTTTCCCGATTGTACAACACTCGCAAGATCGGCCCAGTGGCGCAAACAGGTCATGTTGTGAAGCACCATTGGCAAAATGGTATTGGGCATATCCGCAGCCAAATTTTTCGCGCCATCAGCCAGATGATAATAACCGTCAACTTTATTAAGAACCTGAAGCGAAGCCAAAGCATCAAGCAAAGTGGTCATGCCACGCTCATCGCAATTTAACGCTTTTGCCATTTCAGCAGCAGTTGTTGCAGCACGGTTGAGACGCGTAAAAACGTCAAGTTCTGCAGCGGCACCAATAACACATGACGGACGAAATGCAGAAACCAGTTGAAGTATCTGCTGTGGGTTTAAATTCGTTGGCTGATTCATAATTATGATCTCCCTTTCAATGCTCAACACTTTTCTGCACCAGAGTCTTTATTGAGAGTGTACTCTCCATTCGGATTGCGAGGCAAGAAATTGCGAGGCAAGAAATTGGAAGGCCAGTTCCGTCTATTTGCTGGCCGGAGGAGTGGGCATGGCCGTAGGAGCAGATGTGGGCGTAACCGTGGGCGTAGCGGTGGGCGTGGGTTTGATTCCCTTTAAAAGATTCTCAATTGCTTTTTCGTTCCCGCCCAATGCCACGAATTTGTATTTTGCAGCTTGCATTCTTGCAATAAATCCGTCGTGGTCATCCCCAGTGGGATCTTCCAAAAGGGCTGCCCAATTTTTTCCCATAAGGAGTTCCATTGTGGTTTTGTAAATATCGTGAGTTAAAACAACGCCACCCTTTCCTTTCGTTTCAAGAATTGACGCAACGTAAGCATCGCGACAAGCGTTGATATTTGTTTGGCAACCTTTAGCGTCCCAATCGGCAACTGGTGCATCACCACCGTAATCCCAATAAACTGGCCCGATGTATTGTTCACCAAGGGGAATGCCCTCAATATCCAATTGCGCATTTTTATTAGCAGCCTCTTCCTCGCCGTTCCAATTGCCTCCCGGAGAGCGGAAAAAATAATATGGCTGCGGACAATTCTGTTTCAGAGCCTCATGAACACGGCGAATGTTTTCCCAAGTGCGACCTTCTGTGGCCTTTTTTCCAAGCAAATGGAAATCACTGTGGTTGCCCACGGCATGAAACTTCATATCGCAAATGGATTTGAGGGTGGCTAAACCAAAATCTTGCCCTATTCCAAAATCCCCATTTTTGTAGTTCATAAAGAAAGTCGCATGAACATTTTTGTGCTTCAAATAACGCGCCAAGCGGGCTGTGTATGCCGATGGACCATCGTCCAAGGTAAGAGCCAACTCGTATTTCTGAAGTCCAAGTCTTTGACCCCTGACTTCGGCTGTTCCGTTCCAAAAAATTTTTTCATCGGCTCCCTGATCGCTTCCTGAAAAAATTTGCTTACAACTTATATTTGAAAAACCAAGCAAAACAAAAGGCAGTATCTGAAATCGTTTTTTCACTTTCTTTCCTCGCATCACATACGTTGGTGTGTTCAAATTTCCCATTCAAAAGTTTAATGGATATGATGATTCAAAACGAGTGACATTTTTTTGACCATCCGTTTCAGACTCTCATTCAGAGGATGCTTCTTGGTAGCGCCGAGTCTCGCGACCAAGTCAGCGCTCGGCGGGTAAAGAAATACGCAAGAATATTGGCGGCAAATTGCCGCGCAATGGCTGCTTTGGTGAGATCAATTTCGCACGCACAAAAACTCAGGTCTAAGACATGGCGATTTGGCTAGCCACTCCGCCTTCCGGGCAAAATGGCAGCCTCGGGTTCCCCCCGATCCAACCTTACGAGCGGTTTCGGGTCTGTTTTGGCCCGGAAGAGATGAGCGGGATACTATCAAAAAAGAGCTTTCAAACTGCTACCCACTGAAACATAATGTATGAAAAAATTTCGCCACCTATCCTAACATTCAAGCTTCTTAGCTCACTAAAATCCGCTGTAACCTATCCTAGGTTACCTACTATATCTGCCGGTTTCCGTGGAGACGCCACCGACGCTTCTCATTCATGCTCAAAATGATCCAGTTGATCCAGTGGATCCAGTTGATCCAGTTGAGTACTCGCTGCTTTATTACGCGGCCTTGAAGAAGCACAAAGTTCCTGTTGAAATGCATCTCTATGCCGAAGGCAAGCATGCGTTTGAACTAAGACGTACAGAGTTTCCAATTACAAATTGGCCAGAACTTGCCGAAAAATGGATGGCTACGATTGGAGTCATCAAAAAGTAACATCCGCAGGTCAAAATACTTGGGCTTCACGAACAAACCCAAGTCGATTTATTCGTTGAAAATCACAGACCCAGGCGATCCAATTCCTCTTTTTCGCAATCGCCGTCTTCTGCTGGATAGCTTAGAACATCATCACTGCTGCTCGCCAAATCCTTCTGCTGCATGGGTCAAGCGTAAGTAACAAGCATAATGTGATCAATCATAGTCGAACAAGCCCTGTTCCGAACTTGGAGGTGCTATTGGCGTTGCCCTTGAGCCCATGCCAAAAGCTTCTAGGGTTATTTTGATATTAGCAGAGTTAAATCTTCTCTAAGAGTTCAAACATCCAATCGGCCAGATATAAAGGTAGATTGAAAAGCTTATATTTGGCGCGTTTCATTTTTTCACCCGTTGTTGGAATGTTCATGTCGATGTCCTGAATTGAGGGAAGATTTAGGTCAAAACGCAGCGCCTTTTTCAAAGACTTTTCAGCCATCAGTACGTGTAAAGAGCGTAAGGTACCACTGCTTCCTGCCTTAACTTCTATGGGAACGATCTGGGTACCCACCTGCGTGAGATAATCAACTTCGGCTTCGGCTCCTCGCGCATCGCGCATCCAATAATACAAATGCTGACCTTGCGAATGGTAATGAAGCGCTTGTCCGACTAGAGTTTCGGCAATTTGTCCCAGCCACTTTTTTTCAAAGACATCGCCTTGTGTCCACTTATCGAACAAATTGGCCACAGGTCTTTGCGTGTGCGAACCTAAAAAGCTTTGAGAGATGAAGAGTCCCACATCAAGAGGAAGAATTTTGTAGTTCTCTCTGTTTTCTCCAGCCGACAATGGAATGGCTTGGGCTGCACTCGCACAAACTCGTTTCATCACACCGGCCTTATCTAGAGCATCCAAAGCGCTTTTTAGCGAGGCCGAGCGAATATCGCGACTGATGGACGTATATTTTACCTTTGTTTGACCAACAATTTGTGGCATCGCATCAAGAATGGCGTTCAAGCTCTCTACCGGGAGTCTGCCACGATACTTATAAAAATCGCTTCGATAACTCAAGAGAATATCATTATGAACGAGCGCGGCTTCCGATACCAGAGCCTTGCCGCCCACCAGCGCGCGTTTCATGGCTTCGGGCATTCCCCCAACACATGCGTAAACTGCGAGTTCACTAAGCAGACGTTCGTGAACTATTTCAGATATCACTTCTTTTTTGCTCACAAATTTTTGGATTGCTTCTTGCAAAATCTCGAGTTTTCGAGCGTTCAAGTACTCACGAAAGGAAAGAGGTGTCAACCAACGAAAGGAAACTCTGCCCACAGGCATAGGACTTTTAAGATCGGACAAGGCAAATTCAAGGAGCGATCCGGCAGCAATAATGGGAATTTCTTTTCTTTTTTCGTAGAAATAGCGAAGTGCCGTGATCGCTTCGGTGCATATTTGTACTTCATCTAAAAATAGCAAAGTGCCACTGGAAATGCGTACATCAAGGGCTTCTTCAAGTTTGGGCACGATATATGCGGGATCGGGGTTATTAAAAATGGAAGCAAATTTCGGTTGGAGTTCAAAATTAACTTCGGCAAGTGTTAGGTTGTGCTTTTTGGCAAGTTGTCGCACCAGAAACGACTTACCCACTTGGCGCGCGCCTCGGAGAATCATAGGTTTTCTATCTGGAGATTTTAACCAGGTGGATAGAAAGGATAACTCCTCGCGATCAATAAAAAATTCGATTTTATCATCTATCATGACTAAATTACCCCATCGTTTCGTCAAGATGATAGCATAAACTGCAAAATGGGGTCAAGACTGGCCTTAGCTGAAAATCTCAAAAATGCAGGGGGCGCGTCAACTCACGCGCCGTCGCATTTTGGAGATCTTCAGCTTGCTTGTTTGTAGAGGGAATCCTTGCTTGAAAATTTAGTGCTATCTCGAATCTCGGATAGAGCTGTGTTGTGGCACGCAGCCAAACAAGGCTCCCGTCGAGAAAAATCCTTGCTTGGTGGTGCATCTGCTGATATTGGCTAATTGGCCATACGACGAGATGGCGTTCGGTGGTTCCAGTCATTTTCAATATATGGAGGTCTTATGGGGTGCAGTTTTCGAGGGCTTATTTTCGGATTTGGACTCCTGGCAAGCATGAGTGGAGTTGAGGCTTTGGCAGATTGGAACAGTGATTCCGATTCGCGACACGACTCCGGCGCAGAGCTTCGGACGTTCTGCCAGCGGCGCGATTCCAATTACGACGTAGTGGCAGTTTCGCATCGAGGCGATCCCGTGGTCGCTTTATCAACCTCATTCAGTTTCGAATGTGAAAACGTGCGCACGCAGATGAAGGAGAGATCGAACTGCTTTTGCGGAAGCCCTGCAAGCAGGAGCGGACAGGATTTGGTGTGCGTTGATCGATTTGCCAATCCTCGATTGCTTGGTTCCTTTACCTTTTCACTCGAATGCGAGAAAGCGCTCAATGAAGCTGCAAGGAATCCATTCTGAATCGATTCATGGCTTGAGACACTTGTCATGAGAAAATCGGGATAGAATGAATCGCACAAGCTGGTAATGGAGAGTCTGGCGAATTTGCCCATTCCAGTGTTGACCACCCTACTTTTCATTGCTGGAAATGGGCTCAGAAAACGTTGCTTAAGCGGGCTGTGCCTCTTGTGGGCATTTGTGGTGGTTATCAAATGCTTGGAAAGTCGATTTCCGATCCGCACGGAGTTGACTCGTCGGTGCAAAAAGTTGATGGCCTTAATTTTGTGAATGTTCAAACCGAGTTTTCAAAAACAAAAAGAACATTGCAGGTTACAGGCAATACTTTGGTTGATGCGATGGGTTGTGAGGGTGATTCTATTTTTGGGTATGAAGTTCATATGGGACGCACTTTGCGCGCACCTGGAGTGCAGTCGTTTTGTAAAATTTCGGGGGCTTTGCAAAGCGAAGACGGTGCGGTTTCGCCCGACGGACTTGTTGTTGGGACATATGTTCATGGAATTTTTGACGCGCCTGGGTTGTTCGCTTGGTAAACGTCTGTTTGCCGAGTTTATGGTCAACGGGATTGTTGCTTGGTGGCGGTGTCACGGCGGTTGCCGGTGTTGGAAGGGAATTGTAATTGTCGTTGACCACTTCAGCTTTAAGCCCTGAGCCTCGTTCTTGTTGAGAGGTGTTGCCCCTTGTGGAAGATCGGAGTTGAAATCGAGTTGCACCTCACTCCTCCCACAAAGTCGATTTTAAGTTACGAACAAGCTCCAACGCCAATTCTTCGGTTTGTTGCGCCAGTTCTTCATTCGATACTTCCTGGTATTCAAGCCTCATGGTGGCATTGGTTCTGGCTGCGATTTTCGCGGCAACCAAACGAGCCTGTTGAAGAACACTCTCTTCAAGAGATCCCGAGTTGGGCACGAGAGCAAAAACAACCCGGCAGCCAAGCGCGGCGGCATACTTTTCGAGGGCCATGAGCGACAAAGCGGTCGGCAGCGGCAAGGTCAGCGCCGCGCAAGTGGCGCAAATGGTGTTTGACGGTATACGCCTGAACCAGTTTTATATTTACAG
>CAIZES010000311.1 GCA_903932045.1 uncultured Silvanigrella sp.
ATTGGAAAAATGGATTGTCGACGTTCTGATAGAAGCGGAGTGAATCGAGAGATTCCCGCTCCGTTTTGCGAGGGGCTGAGGGTGAAATTCCCTCGGTCTACTCACCCGAGAAGCTGGAGGTGCAACTCCTCCGGCTTACTCTCCGGATAGACCTCGGTAAGTTGTTGGTAAGTTGTTGGCAAGTTGTTGGCAAGTTGTTGGGGCTAAGATTTCAGCCATCCTAGTAGAACTTCGATATCGCGCAGATTACCGTTCACTATTTCCAGGCAAAAACGGGGAACCCCTTTGTCGCGCATGGCCCGCACAAGGGGAGCTAAATTTTGGGGAGCGGCCTCGTAAAGATGAGCGTGAGAATCGCGCAGTTGTTCGGGGACATCGGATTGAGTTGAAAAATTGTGGTGAAGATGAACGCCCACAATATTTTTTTTGCCAATAATGTCTAATGCGGATTTTTCAAAATCGAAGCCATGCAATAGCGAGGACACCCAAAAATGCCCAGTATCAAACCAAACGTTGTTCACAAGTTCTAAAATTTCTTGTGGGCGTTGCAGGCCGCTGCCTATGCCGACAAAATCGTTTTCACAAGCCACAATGATTTCAGGCAAACGCTTTTGCAGCCATTCCATGTTTTCCTGGAAAATAATTTTACGCGCAGCGAATGATGCTGTGTTAAATGCATTTGGATTTTGGACAATGGAATCGCCATAGGCAAATTCATTGCCCATGGCAGAAATCATGACGCGGCGGTAGTCGCGCATATTGTGTTCAATTGGATTGTCGCACATAAAAAAGCCGTGAAAGAATAAAATATTCGAGCGCGCACGTTGTAGCACTTGTAAACATCCGGGCAAAATGCGTTCTATGGCTGCTTGGTCTGTGTTGGCAAGATTGAGAAAGAAAGGAGCCAGTGCGGGTGAGTGGACGGAAAGATTGAGGTCGTTAGCGTATTCCAAAAGTTTTTCGAGAAATGATTGGGAAATTGAATTGTGAATTTGAACACCGAATTCATAACCAGCATCCACAACGACTGCATGAGCCTCAGCAATTTTTTCGCGGTAGTTTTGTTCGGTTAAACAACTGGAGCTGTATTCAATTGTGGTCATGCGCTAAACCTTCAAACCTATGAAAACAGAGTGTGCACTTTTAGTGCTGGCGGGTGACAAATCCCCGCATCCCGCAATGATAGTACTCCGTTTCGTGGTCGTGTGTATAACGGCGGTTTGTGAAGAGAAGTGTTGGAAGTGAATTTTTTTCGTTATCTGCGCGCATTTTGTTGTAGTAGCGATTTTGAAAGTCTGCTAAATTTTCGACCTTTTGCAAAAGGCCATCGCGCTTTAACGTGTACCACGACCCCACTTGGCGATAGTTCAAATTGTGTGTCAATATTTTGGCAAGGGCTTTGAGCTCGGGGCGTACAACATTGGAAAAACTTTCAGCCGCATCGGGAAGCGGTGGAACGTGCGGGGTGATGTCAGATTCATAGCCAATTATAAATGTGCGATCGCCCAAGCGAGCGTTGTATGCCTTTTGGAATAATTCGTTGCCGGGCAAAGGCGATCCAAACTCGTAGACGCCGTGAACAGCAATGTTTCGTTCGACGAAATTATATGCAGAAAATGTTGAGAGTACGCCACCCAGACTGTGTCCCATGAGCCAGACCCCTGTTTCTGCAGCGCCCATGCTGATGGCGGTATCGTAGACCTCTTGCCACAATGCCAAAAAATTGTCCCGAAATCCTTGATGAACTCGTCCGGGAAGTCCAGCGGATTCGCCTGGTACTGTGTCGATAAATGCGTTTTGAATATAGTCGGCGATATCTTGCGTGCCACGGAAAGTCACAAACACTTTTCCGTCGATACGAAAAACACCTGCTTGCAAACCCAAAATGCCGCGCGTGATAAGATGCGACTCTTCGGTGGGAATGGTGAGCATGCGATCCAAAATAGACGATTCATCCATTTGAATTGTCCGAGACAACCACATTGCCCAATAAGCGTTGTTTGGGTCGAATCCGGATGTGCGTGTGTTCATTTCAAAAGAAAGATCGGCAGTGGGGCATCGGTTTTCGTTTGGTAGGTCGCCAATAAACGAATGCGTTGTTGAGTTGACGGTTGCAGATGAATTGAGGGCTGCCGTCAAATTGAAATCTCTCGGAAGTGGGTTTTTCCAAAAGTGTTCGAAGAGGTGCTTTTGCTGTAAAATATTACGTGATATTTCGTGAGAGACTTCTGGTGATGCGCTTGCAATATTTGCTGGGAAAAAGTTTTCGGGAGCGGAAATGCCAGAAGCGTGCGAAGGTTGTTCATCAGAGAACTGACTACAGGCTGAAAGCAATGCATAAATGCTTACAGAAATGATAGCGTTTTTCATGGACTACTCCTCTAAAAAAAGTCCACCAGAACTCTCTGATTGTATCATTTTTACATATATCATTCACTGGCTGGCCGTCAAATTTGTGTGACTGTGAAATGCATTTTGACACGCAAAGGTTGGAGGTGTGGAATGGAATTGTGATTCAGATCAGAAATAATGGTTGTGCCAAATTTTTGACATCTTATTCCATTGGTACTGTTGCCGATAGACTCCTGTGCAAATGGAATAGGGAATTTGTTGGGATAGGTTAACCATGAATAAGCGACATGAGCAGAACTATCGGAAATATTTGGCGACAGGCTTATTCTTGTCAATTATGGCATTGTGCGAAGTAAATTGTGTGGACACCCAAATTACTTTTGGTCCGATAAATGATCAAAAAAACCAACCACGAACCGGTGTCAATTGGAAAAATACCGAAGACACAATGGGAAGTGAAAGTGGCTGGTTTTGCCCTACGGGATACTTGTTTCATACGCTATACCGAATGTGTGTCTCCAGCAAAGAAGGTTTGGGGCCATTTTCGGACACTATGATAAAAGCCTGTTTGGATAAAAAAAATGATCCACAAATATGCAACAGCAATCTGTGGCCTTTGGATTTGGCAAAATCGCTTCGAGGAACTGGAGAGTGTTTGCCTGGAACGAGTCTCGACAACACGCTTGGAGTTTGTGCGGTAGATAGCTATATTTTTGGCCCTTTTCCGGCTGATTTGCTGGAAGTTTGCCAAAAGGCAACCAATAACGATGTTGCGTGCCAAACGATGCGCTGGAATCGGAAAATTTTGTCTGATGCGGGAATTACTGCGAATGTTCCAAGCATAGGAACTAATGTGGGTGGGAATACTGGGGCTGGAGGTGGCAGCGCCACTTCTGGTTCCGATGGTTTTGATTCCGTGATTGATACTGTTGCACCAGAGTCGCAGGGGCAGAAACTGACTGTTTGGGCCACGTGGTACAATTTACCCACCGCCGAGCATGTGTCTAACGGAATTCCTTTGCGTGCTCTTTCGGGCGATCCTTTGGGTCCAGTTGTGGATCAAAAAAATTGGTGTTTTGCTGCTATGGAGGGTAGTGTTCGGATCAAAAATGGTCCGGCAGCCGGAAAAACCTTTAATTATTCCGGTTCAAGTTCGGATTACAAAGTGAGTTGTGAAAAATACTTTGATCATCCGGCTTCTGGTAAAGCAAAATTTCGTGAGGCAAAGGGTCAGTTTGGGGATGGGGTTTTGGGGTATCGGTTGGTACCGTATCGCACTATTGCGGTTGATCCGGCTCGAATCCCTTTTGGGACTGTTCTTTATATTCCCTCTGCTAAGGGATTAGTCATTAAGAAACCTGATGGAAAATCGATTGTGCATGACGGTTACTTTTTTGCCGGCGATGCAGGTGGGCTCATTAAAGGTAATCATATTGATGTTTTTGTTGCAGAGTTTCAAGACACTCCTTTCCCATTTGTGAAAAGCAGTTCGGAGGCAACTTTCTCTGCATTCGTTATTAAAGATACCAATGTTGCGAGAAAACTAAGGCTTTTACATATGTTTTAGTTTGCTGGTTTGATAGGAGTTTCGTTAGGTTTGGAGGCGAAAAAATGGACACTCAATTAGGTGCCACAATAAAAAAGTCATAGAAAATTCGAGAGCGAATACGGTGCCCGTAGCTTATGGGCTGGGAAATGGAACTCAGGGATGAGGTCGAGCTAGTTCTGGCAGATTCGATTGATGGACTGATACATAAACTTTTGGCAGATGCCGCAATCGTTGAGCGCGTCTGTTGCCTAATAACCGATTTCTGGCTCGGAAAAGAGAACGCTCTCGAAATAAATGTCATTGGCGAATTACGCTCTCGCAAATACGGTGGCCCAATTTTTCTTTCCTCCAATATCGGCGAAGAATACGATGTGCGTGAGTTTACCTCAGTGATCCCAAAACAGCTACACCTGCCCAAAAACCACCGCGGAAAAATGGGACAGCGCGCAACTCGGCGCAACTCGATAGTCAAAAAATCTCCGTCAAAAAATCCCTTAAGATTTCCCTTAAGATTTTTTCTCTAAGTCCGATAAAGAATGGATGTCTCTCTTGTTGGAGGAATTATGATCCTACAAAAGAATTTTTATTACATTTTCCCAATATTTTCGTTAGCTTCTTGTAGGCCATCGTCTACAGGAAGTTTTCAGACAACCGCACCTGTGGTGACCGGTCTGGCTGCCGTGAACGATTTGAAGGACGATGTCAACGGTTCGTTTAAGGTGTTTTGTTTGGATGGAACCACATCCATAAGCACACAAAAAGAGATTGAAACAAACGCTGTGTGTCAAAAGAAAGCGGCGTCAGTGCCTCCTCAAGTTTCTGTTCCTGGAGCACAAGGAGGCGATCCGATTGCTTTGTATTTTGGTACAAATTCTTTTGTGAAAACGAACGCAGCTTGGGATTGCTCTGGAGCAGATAGCGCGAGCTGCATAGAGAATCAGACGTCATGTCGGATTTCTGTTGTTGGCAGTCCGGTTGAGTTTAGAGCGCAAAATATTCAGATTTCCGATGTGAGACCTTATGACCATATCCGTGTGAAGCGTTCCTCTACGGACTCATGCAAACTGACAGATGCTTTCATCTTTTTCCCACATCTTATTGTTCCTCTGAAGTTCAAAACCCAAGCAACTTTCGATGTTGAGGGTGCCGATTGTAACGTAGGGTTGGGCACGTCTTTGGAAGGGGCTATTCAATCGCATCCTTCTGCAACAGGTTTCGATTTTAGAGTAACGAAAGTTGTGCAGGGACCAGATTGCATGCTTGTTGATACGGTTATTGAGGGGGTTGATTTCTCTACGCTCGATTCTCCTTCACCGCTTATTAAAGCTGTTGTAGGACAGTGAGGGTTCATAACATGAAAAATTATTTTATTTCTACTTTATTCACAATGGCTTCGGCTCTGACAATTGCAACAGCTTGCGATGTTGGCTCTCCCAGTCAGAAAGCTCCAACGCACCCCGCCGTGGATCCTAACAAGCAAGCTAACGGTGATTCCAGCGGGTCAAGAGATACCGACGCGTCTTGTGCAGCAAAAGGCCAACAACTGGGTTCGTATGGCTATTGCGTTTCCAAAACTCAATCGTGTTCCGATCGGGGACTTGTTGATGATTCTTCAGGTACCGGATGCATTACTAAAGCAACAGATTGCAAAAATAAGAACCAGTTTCTGGGTGCGGACGGTTCTTCTTGTACTTCCACGGATCCCAATGCAAGTGGTGGTGGAAATACACAGAATGGTGGTAGCTCCGGTGGCTCGACAACTTCCAAGACGTCCAGCACCGCAGGCTCTGGCTCCAGCTCGGGTTCAAATTCATCTGCAGGAAATTCATCTGCAGGAAATTCATCTGCAGGAAATTCAACTTCTTCAGGCAGCGGAACGACGCAAGATAAAACATCGAGCACGGGGGCCGGCAGCACAAGTGGCGCTGGTTCTGCGGCTTCGGTTGTTTTGACTGCCACACAAAACACATTTTTAGTTTCACTTGATTCTGCTAAACCAAATTGTTTTTTGGCTGCAGGGAAGAAAATTGGATTATCCCCATCGGCAAGCAAATCGTTTGCATCAAATCCCGCACAAATCACCGCAACAATTTTGAGTACAGATAGTGGATGTGCCCAGGGGGTTTGGAACTATTTTTCGGCTCATCTCAAGTAGTGTTTGTGCAATTTCTTGTGCGAAATTAAAACTTATAGAAAAGTTTAAGATTGCCAACAATGGATGAGGTTGCGAAAGTTTGATTTTTTCCGCTTAAGGGCATTGTGTAATCGAGATCAAATTGAACTGGCACATTGTAGTTGAAACCGCTGAGCCCTAAACTGGTGGTGAACGACTGCGATTGTGGAACCAATGCAGAATCGCCCTTTACACCGTCGATTTTTGTGTTGGAATCGAAATCGTAGTTGTACTTGGGTGTGATGGAGAGGGCGTCAATGGCAGGAATCCATGCACCAGGGGCAATTACGAGTTTTCCATAGCCAACCTGACGAACACCGGTGCGCTCGAAATCAACATCTTTTGTGCCGTTGTAGAATTTCCCTTTCATGAGGTTCATTTCCGATTGGTTTTCCACACTCAGCACAACGCCCTGAATAATTTTTGCATCGACGTTTACGCGAACTGCACCGTCGAAAGTGCCACGGCCGTTTTCCACCTTGCCATCTTTTTGAGCTTGTTCAAACGAACCTGTGGGGAAGCGAAGTCCTGTGGCTAGCGAAAAATACACTGGAACACCTTCAAACATTTGGTGCTCGAAATCGGAAAAGTTGTATTTTACGCCCATTTCGATGTCGCCTAGGCCTGTGGCGAATTTTTTGTCTGTCACTTGAGATTGTTTGGCTGAAGGAACAGCTTGGGCAAGAACGAGCGCATCAAAAGCGTCTCCACATTTTTCGCCGGTTTTGATGGTTCCCAAGCCGGGAATGGTAATATCAAGGGGTGCCGTTGTATTTCCGGAGATGAGTGCTCCCGCAGTTGGCGCCGCCGCAGTTACTTTTGTGAGAGTGTCTGCGCGAGCGGTTGCAAAAGCGCTCGAATTCTTCACAGTGGTTGCAAACTTTGTTTCGTCGGAAACTTTCAGCGCAGTGCTAGTTTTGAAAGGCATCAAAAACTGGCCCGACAAATGCTGTGCAATTCCATACTCAAAAACCGCTGCGCCGCCCTGCCCTTTTACGCTTACGCCAGTCTCTGTTTTTTTACCGTCTTTATCGTATCCGTGATCGCCCCATGAAGCCCCATAAATTGCGCGAAAGCGAAACACGTTTGCTGGAAGGGTTAGCGACTCTGGATCAATCTTTCCAGTTTCGGGTTTTGCTTCTTCTGCAAATGCGGAAGCGATTACGCCAACAGCGGTAATGGCTGTAAGTGCAAAAATAGAAGTGCGAATGGCTTTCATACAGGTCTCCTTTAAGGGTGTGAAAAACTCCTTTGGAGACTAGCACATCTATTTTTGCCAAAGCAAGGACGACTCGTTCCGAGGCAGGGCGCGACACACGACGTACATGACTTAAAAAAGTTGCATTAGGGAATGTTGAGTACGGAATTTTTTCCACCAACACCATCGTTTTCAAAAACGGTTGCAGTGGAATCTATCAACCATTCGCTTCCATTGACAACGAATTTGTAGGGGTGTTTTCCTCTTTTCATAGTGACAAGGATTTCCCATTTTTTTGTGTTTTGATTTTGAGTCATTTGATGTGCTTTGGGGTTCCATCCGTTAAAATCGCCCGCAACGCTTACCGATGTTGCTTTGGGCACCTCAAATACAAAGCGATGTTGCACAAAGTCGCTGCCGCTGCCAATGGAAACGGGAACGCTCATTTCAAAATCTTTTGGAAATTCACTCAAATTGACATTGTTGGAGTTGTAGACTTCTGAGGAATAAGCTTCCAAACTCAGATTTAAAGCAGTGTCTGAAATTTTCGTTTTATTTGTGCCCCGAAATTCTGGCAATTCGGCGCCTTCGGTAAAAAGGTTGTAGCGAACGGGAACGCGAACTTTTTGTTTTACCGAGCAGTTGTTGAACGCTGCCAGTGAGGCTTCCTTTTCGGATACTTTTGCAAAAACATAAACGCATGGGTCTTTGTAAAATTCAACAAATTTTCCATCATACAAAGACTTTTTGCTTCGTCTCAAAGCAAAAAGATTTTTCATATAGGTAATCAGACCATCTGGTTTTTTTTCGATTTCCACTTTGCCCCAGTCCATCATGCGACGGTTGAGGTGTTCTGTTCCATTCCCCTTTCCGTCGTTTGAGGGGCCGCCGGTCAGTGCAATCTCTGTGCCATAATAAAGAACGGGCAATCCGTTCATCACAGCCAAAAACGTGGTTGCATTTTTGATTTTTTCGCGGATATGGTCTTTAGCGACATAGGAGAAACGTTCCAAATCGTGGTTGTCAATAAGTGTGCTCCACAAAATTTTGTGGCTGTAAACTTTGCTTTCTTCCAAAATTCGATTGCTGAGCACCTCCATGGAGTTACCTTCTGCAAAAACACGACGGATGTCGAAATAAAGAGGAATATCAAAAAGCGCGTTAAAACCATCGTTCTGATGACGCACCAAAACCTTGGTGTCACCATGAAAAACTTCTCCTAACATAAGAAAGTTTTTTCCGTATAATTTATACAAATCGCTGGTAATACGTTGCCAGAAGTTGGAGTTGATATGCTTTACGGCATCCAGGCGAAACCCATCGGCTCCTGTGTTTTCTATCCAGTACCGAGACATATCCAGCAAAAAATCGTACACGTTTGGGTTGTCTTGCTTGAGATCGGGCAAGCCGTAAAGCTCGCGATTTTCAAGCTCCCATTCATCTTCCCAATTGTGAATGGAGGTTTTGTCGTCTTTTCCGGAAAGTTCGTGAAACCATTTTGAAAAGCCTTTGTCATTCCAGTTTTTGGGATCTTGAACCCAAGGATGTTGCACTGCCACCTGATTGTAAACAGTGTCGAGGATAACTTTCATTCCCCGAGCGTGAGCTTCGTTCACAAGTTTACGAACGAGTTCCATATCGCCAAAGGTTTTTTCCACGGAAAAATGATCTAGCGGGTGATAGCCATGGTAAGACCACCAGCCCAAAAAATTTTCGTTTGGATTTTGATACAACGGAGATAACCAAATTGCTGTGACTCCCAAGTCTTTTAGATAATCCAACTTAGCGATAATCCCGAGGAGGTCTCCACCTTGATATGTTTTAAGATCCTCAAAATTACCAAGTTTTTCTTCGAATTTTTTATGCGATTTTGGGCCGGCAGCGTTGTTGTTTGATGTGTCGCCGTCGGCGAAACGATCGACAAGCAGGAAATAGACAATTTCGCGTTTCCAGTCGATATCTTTAGGCTTCACCGAAGTTGCTTGGGGTGCGCGATGCGGCAATCGCGGACCCCACAATGTGTTGGGAGAGGATTGTTCGGCAGACGATTTTTCGGCAGACGATTTTTGAGCAAACGATACCGAGCTCTTCGAGCAACACAGAAAAAGAAAAATGCCTAACGTAACAAACATCCGCTTCATGATTGCCTCCGGGTCTCTTGTCATGTTGGAGTCCGCAAGTTAGCCTTTTTTGGTGTTCCCCTCAAGCGGGGCAAAAGAACTGGAGATACGCCATGACCCTCGTTTCCGCTCAGTCTCAGTTGAATTCGCTCTCTGTATGGAAGAAATTTATGTATGCCCTTGGTCAATTAGGGTGGTCTTTAGCTGTATATGGTGTGTCCAATCTTATTAATTATTTTTATTTGCCACCGGAAACACACGGGCAGTCGGAGTTTCCTGGGTTTATCACAACACAGCTCTTTTTTGGTGCAACTGTTATTGGTCTTGTTGTGTTTGCAAGTCGATTTGGTGATGCCATTATCGATCCCATTGTTGCAGCTTGGTCCGATCGCACTTCCACTCGTTTTGGCCGAAGAATGCCCTTTATGACTGTGGGTGCGGCTCTGTGTGCCCTGTTTTCTGTGCTTGTTTTTTTTCCGCCTGTTGCTGGACAAAGCCCATGGAACAGTGTGTGGCTTGCTGTTACGGTGGGAGGGTTTTATTTCTTTTTCACGATGTATACCATGCCATACTTCGCTCTCTTAAGTGAATTGACACACACACCCGAGGAACGTCTTAACTTGAGTACACTCACTTCAATCACATGGGCGTTGGGATTTGCCTTGGGCAACATGATTTTTTTGTTGAAGGTTAAGTTGGGGTCATGGATTGCTTCATTTGGAGTGGCTCCCGAACTTGTGGGAATGCGATCCTTTCAATTTGCGCTTGCTGTTTTTGCCGCTATTTCTGCTCTTCTTATGTATATGCCAGTTCTGTTTATTCGCGAACGCGACTATTGTGAGCAGCATCCTGCAACCGAAAACACTTGGCAGGCGGTGAAAGCCACTTTGAGCAATCGTAATTTTCGTTTTTTTGCGATGTCCGATTTCACGTATTGGGTGGCTATGACAATCATTCAGTCCACCATTGCTTATTACATTATGGTTCTTTTGGGCTTGGAAGAAAAGTTCACATCTACCCTGCTTTTGGTTCTTTTTGCGGGTAGTTTTTTGTTTTACGCTCCCGTTAATATTGCTGCAAAAAGGTTTGGAAAGAAGGCTGTTCTTATTTCTGCTTTTGTTGTTTTCTCGCTGGCTTTTGCATTTATTGGATTTTGGGGGAAACTGCCGTTTCCTCCGCTTGTGCAGGCATATATTGCGGCTGTTTTGGCGGCGTTTCCAATGGCAACATTTGGTATTTTGCCTGGAGCCATGGTGGCCGATATTGCCGATGCCGACGGCATTGAAACCGGTCATTTTCGAGCAGGAATGTTTTTTGCCACTCGTACTTTTGCTATGAAATTGGGGACATCAGTTGCAACGCTCTTTTTGCCAACAATTTTACTGATGGGAAAAAGCACCGATAATGACCTTGGTGTTCGTTTGTCTACAGTGCTTGCCTTTGTTTTTTGTGCTGCGGGACTGTTTTTTGTGTTGCAAGTAAAGGAAAAAACCATGATAGAGCGCATTCGCAAATACCACGCCGAAAAAAAATTCCTGACAGCAAATTCCTGACAAAAAATTGCCAATGCGCCATTTCTACACCTTGGCAATATCGGGTGTGAACGCAACAATGGTTGTGCTTATGGTGGTGGATGCCGGTAAGCTAAAACCCAGAACAGGAGTGCAAGAGTTCTTGCAAAGATTTTTTTCCTCGTTAGTCTATTTGCGTTTCTACTCATTGTGTTAAGGAGACACTGTTATGACAAAAGAAATTCGTAGTTTTAAGCACCTTCTTGGTAAGCTCGAAGGCATTTCGGAGGCACAACTTGAAGCTCACTTTGGCCTTTATGAAGGTTATGTGAAAAAACTGAATGAAATTGAGGAAAAGCTGACAAAAACCGATAAATCACTCACAAACTATAGCTTTGGCGAATATGCCGAGCTTAAGCGCCGTTATACAGTGCCTTATAATGGCACCTATTTGCACGAGCTCTATTTTGATAATCTTGTGGCATCTGGAAAGCCTAGCGCAAAATTTGAAGAACTCGCCACAAAATCTTTTGGTGGATTTGACGGGTGGAAAGCCGACGCAAAAGCTACCGGTTTGGCTGTGCCGGGTTGGGTTGTAACATGCATCGAAACCACAACGGGTCGTTTGCAAAACATTCAAATTATGGAACACCACATTGGTTTGCCTGTGAATCACATTCCTGTTTTGGTGTTGGATGTGTGGGAACATGCTTTCTTTTTGGATTACAAAGCCAACCGTGGTGCGTACATCGATGTGTTCTTTAAGAACATCAATTGGGATGTGGTTAACGAACGCATTGCTCTATTTTTTAGGTAATTTTGTGAGATCAAATGAAATCTTGTCGCCCACCTTAAGTGGTGCGGCGGGGTTTTCGGAGCGGATTTGAGCAACGGCCACATCAAATTCTTTTTCTTCGGGAGCATACTGAACAACATGAAGTGTGGCTCCGCGTGCAACCAGATGAATTCCAATATCTAAGCCAAAAGCTTTGCCTCGGTCCAAGTACACCCATCGTCCTTGTCTTTTTATGACTGTAAATTGCTCGTCTGTGATTTTGTGGGTTACGGGTGCAAGTTTTTTTAGGAGTTCGTCGGAAATAGTGACGGGTGAAAAATTCTCGAATTCCTTTTTTTCGAACACGGTTTGTTTGCGCTCACCAAAGGTTCCTGAATTTAATGCGAA
>CAIZES010000312.1 GCA_903932045.1 uncultured Silvanigrella sp.
GTTTCGGCAACGGTTTCGGCAACGGTTTCGGCAACGGTTTCGGCAACGGTTCCAACCCGCGAACAATTTGCACTTCAAAATGGTTGCGATGTCCGCTGGCGATTGTTACGCCACTACCAAGTGGGCGACAACATAGCAGCACGGCTCGATGCCGTGTCCAAGGAGTAACCGAGTGAACAAAAGCAAGAGCGGCAAAAACGATAATGTTAGCAATAACGATAATAACATTAATAACGATAATAACATTAATAACATTAATAACAATAGATACGACTCTCAACCAGAGTTTCATACCATTTCCAATTATCCTAAATCGGGCGGACAGAGGTCTTTCAAACAGTCTCAATCTTTTCATGAACCAAAGAATTTGGGCGCACGAGTAACTCTTAGCGAGACAAAAACTTTTTCCGAAAAAGCCCGCGAACACTGGACCCCCGAACGCATTAAAAAAGTGACGTCTGGAAAAAAATATCCCATTTTACCATCGGAAGGCGCCGAACTCTTGCGCGCACTTGGATTGCTCAATGCCGACGCCTCGATGTCGGCCGATGCTGTTCGCAAGTACATCCAAATTAATCACATGCTTTTGCTTTTAGAACCTTACTTTCTCGAACTTTGCGAACGTTTTCCAACCGTACGCGTTTTGGATGCGGGCTGCGGAAGTTCGTTTTTAACATTTTTGTTAGCATGGTGCTTTCGCAACCGCTGGAAAAAATCGGCACACATTTTGGGCGTCGACTCCAACGAAAAGCTCATCCAAAAATCGCGCACTACTGCTCAAGAACTTGGGCTTTCCGACGTCCTAAAATTTGAATGCGCAAACCTTCAAGAATTCTTATGGGACACAACCTACACAAAATGTTTTGAGGCTGAGGCAAAGCGGCCCAACGCCGTTGTAGCGCTTCACGCCTGCGACACCGCCACCGACATCGCACTGGCTATTGGTATTGCGCAAAAGGCCGATTTTTTGGGAGTTGCACCTTGCTGCCAAGCAGAACTCGCACGAAAATGGGCCAAGCTCTCTGGCGAAAACTTTACCGGAGCATTTGCTCCCGTGTTTGCCAATCCCAATCTTCGCCGCGAAATTGCAGCACACCTCACCGATACTCTGCGCATGCTTTTGATGCGCGGCGTTGGCTACGAAGTCACAATAACCGAGTTTGTGCCCTCGCAACATTCTCCCAAGAATCGTCTTATGACAGCCGTTCGCCGCGGCAATTTCCACAAAGAATCGCAAGTCGCATATACGGATCTCAAAGCATCGCTCGGCGGACAGAGCATTGCGCTCGAAGATTTGCTGGCAGCAGGTGGTGGCAGCGTCGCCATAGATTCGCCTACCGATGCAACGACAAAGCCAAGCATCTGAATAAAAAGCCAAGATCGTTTCAAAAAAAACGGCACCATTTCCGTAACTTCCCCGCACTAAGGGGGAGACGGCAAATTGACGAAGCCCCTCTACTGAGCAAAACCACGATGGTATGATAAATGAAATTATAGCTTCTTTTTAAGCGCCATAAAGGAAAGTAAAAGTTCAGTTATAAAAACCCATCCGCCACTCGTTCCCACGCTCCAGCGAATCCTGGACGAACTCGGAGAACGCCTTCGGGCAGCACGCATTCGGCATAATCTTACGGCAGCAATGCTTGCCCAAAGAGCTAACCTCTCGCTTCCAACCCTCAGACAAATTGAACAAGGCAGCCCCACAGTTTCTTTGGGATTTTATGCACAGGTTATGTTGGCCCTAAACCTTGAAAAGGACCTGTTGCTTTTGGCGCGGGACGACGAACTGGGGCGAAAGCTCCAAGATTTGGATCTTCCGGTACGGATCAGACCACGCCGTATCAAAAAAACACAAAAGGAATGATTCATGAAACGTACTGAACGCTCGCCAATTTATGTTTCTTTGGACGTAGACAATCCAAAGCTTTGCGGCGTTCTCTGGAGTGAAAAACTGCCACAACACGAAATTTTGTTACATTTACCATGGATTTCTTCCGATGTATCAAAAGATCTCACAAACGCACGCATCAAATATGACGTCAGCGAACAACATCTGGTAGAGAGTGCTGGTTATGTGCTGGAGTACTACTTTCTTCACAAACGTCACTAATTTCAAATACAGGTTCTTGAAGGTAAATATTTATTCCGGTCAACATTAAGTAAAGACAACGCCTCAAAAGGGTGGGTCAGGAACTTGAGACGCACAAACAAACAAAAAAAGAGCAGTGCGGGTGCACGGCTCTTTGCCTACTTTGTAAATACTCATGCCAAAGCTGAAATACTTAATTTATGGCAAGTCGGCATTCTGCAGAGTGGGGGCTACACCGGTTGCGGAACCAGCCGCTAATTTATGGCACGATCTTTATGCGAATTCCAATTTTGCAGGGACGCTTTTTCACTTAAAACGTGATGCCGAGGCAAAGGAAGTGTTTCGTAGAACTTTTGAAGCTCATCCTTACGATAATCATTTTAATTCCACCTATGCTGTTTCTTCTGCGTTCTGCTTCTAAGCAAGATATATGCACTGGTCTTTCGCTGTTGCTCGAAGCCGCAATAACCGACCCTCTTATAGTAGGTAACCTAGGATAGGTTACATTTTTTCAAAAAAAGAAGCAACTCTGTCGTTATCTTTTTTGATCTGTCGTAGAGCTTTTGTCGTTCCTTTTCGCAGTTCCGCCTTGTCTTTCGCTACAGAGGCACTCAGCTTCTTGGTCTTCAAAAAACGCCAAGATTTCTCAGTTGGATTGAGTTCAGGAGAATAAGCGGGCAAGATTTCCAATCGAAGCCAGCTGATATTCTCAGCTTGAAATTCTTGAACGACCTTTGCCTTGTGCACAGCTGCACCATCAACAATCATCGTAATAAATCTTCTAGGAAATTCCATACGCATCTTTTTCAGAAAGCGAATAAAAACTTTTGCCGTGAAAGTTTCGTTCTCTTTTGTTAGTTCGAAACACATGCGACCTTGTTGGTTAACTGCTGCCGTTACACCAACGTATTGCCCTCGCTTGCCAGAGACGCGGATAATTGGCCGTCTATCGGGAAGTGTCCAAGTTTGGCCGATGTAGGGGATCAATGAAACGAGGCTTTTATCGGCATAAAATAACAACGATTTTTGCTTTGATGCCGCCGCAATTATTTCTGGTAAGCGGTCTTTTTTCCATTTTTTCACAGCTAATGGATCTTGTTCGATAGCTCGACGCTCCGGAAATTTTAATATGAATCCTAGACCTTTCAGGAGTCTTGGCATGTGCTTCATATGATATTTAATTTCAAATTGTTCGCTGATAAGATGCCGCACTCGAGGGCCAGACCAAAGGTCTGTTGGATATCCCAATTGGGTTGCAGGCTTTCTCAATAATTTTTTTAATGTGCTTAGTTGTTCCTCTGTCATCTGCATTTCAGATCCAGTTGCTTTTGAAGACTTCAGTGCTTTTGCACCGAACAACTTGCACGTTCGGAGCCATCGGTAAACTGCTTGCCGAGTTACTCCCAGCGAGTCGGCTATCACGTCAACGTGAACATTTGCCTTGTGCAGCTTTATTGCCGCAAATCTGCAGGTTTCTAAAGCTTCGTGTGAGAGGGAGCGGCCGTCTTTTTTCATAAAGGCACTATAGCACAACTTATGGAGTTGTAAACTATCCTATGTTACCTACTATAATACCACGGCCGGCCTACTGGCCTGTGGCAGGATGTTGATTTTGAGATTTCAAACGCATCGTGTGGGGCTCTCTGTATCATTGGAAATAGATTTCGGGAAAGAAAGTTTGATGGAATATCTTCGTCTCTGAATACAGCATGGCAGCAGAGCGTGAACGGCGGGATTGTTCGAGCGTCTATTCTTAATTTACTATACAGAGAATAGGTTGGGTTGGATTTCAATAAGATCGATTTTGCGAAGCTTTCTTTTCGCTTTCATGACGAGTGGCTCAACTACTGCCGGAGCCATGGTTTTGTTGCGGTTCCAAATTGTCGTGATGCCTTTAGTGTCCGGCTCGATGGTCGGTTCTGGCGGGCCGAAGCCGCAAAAAATGCCGGCTCGCCCCTTCTTGTGCGTTAGCGTGCCAAAAAATTGACTGTGATCTAATTGTTCAAAATTAAAGAATAAAACAAAAATCTAACTGTGCTAAGAAGCACGCTAAAAATCTTGCCTCAAGTATTTTTCAAAAGCTCCGAGATAACAAACAAGGCTGAGGAAATGGGTCCCGGTCTGGTAGCTTTTTTGTTTGAGGAGGGTTTTATATGGTTTTGAAGCACAGGGAATCTGGGTTTAACTTGGTTGAGCTGATGGTGGTTGTAGCCATTATTGGTATTCTTTCGGCAGTGGCCGTGCCACGTTTTGCAACGTTTAAAGCACGTGCGATTCAAACGGAAGGTAAAAGCGGTTTGAATGGTGCGTTTTTGGCTCAGCAGGCCTATGAAGCAAACTATGGGCAGTTTAAGGTAATTGCTGCGGGAACTGATCCTGCGGGTCAGAATATTGGGTTTGCGCTTTCGGGTAACGTGGCTCGTTATACTTTCACTATTCATTCCCAGGCTAATGCGTGGGCTGCTAAAGCAGCGAGTACTGCGGCGATCGCGAATAGCAAATTTGACTCTCAACGGATAAACACCAACAAGTGGCTGTGTTCGATGTATGACGCAGTAACAGCGACGCCTGCAGTTGCAGCTAATACTGTAAAAACCGCAGCTGGCAATACTGATTGTCCCCAAAGCGACGCAGGCACTGGCGCAACTGTTATCGCTATTCAGGGTACCGCAGGTGGTGCAGAGGCTGACTTGCCTTAATGTTTTGAGCAAAGCATAAGAACATGCTTTTGAAGAGCAGTGCTATCCCGCACTGCTCTTTTTTGATTGTGAGATGATGGTCAGAAAAACGTATTTGCAACGGATATTGTGATAAATCGCTTTTCACCGACTTGGGTGATGTGACTCTTTTGAATCCTGCTATTGGAGTATTTACTGGAGACTCTGAGCTTCGTGTTCATGGTTTTGGAACTCAAATTCGTCACAGGTGTGCGCTGGATGTTCCGAGAAGTTGTCGTCATCCAAGTTTTGGCCAGGAGCCTTACGGAGTTTGTCGCAATTTCTCTTTTGGTACCGAATTGTACCGCGATTGCGGATTAATGACCGAAGAAGAAGTTGTAGCTTAGGTTGCGGCTACTAATGTTTGGCTTCCTGCGGTGGCCGAGAGCTA
>CAIZES010000313.1 GCA_903932045.1 uncultured Silvanigrella sp.
CGCTTAGAGGAGTATCGCTTAGAGGAGTATCGCTTAGAGGAGTATCGCTTAGAGGTGTATCGCTTAGGTGCGCATCGATTAAAGATGCTGGCAAAACAAAACGTTTTTCTTCTTTTGCAATGCGAATAAATGCTGGCTGTTGGGTTTCAGATTCCCATGGAAAATAGCTTGGAAGTAAAAATAGGCGAGGGGAGTTGTGTAAGTCGGAGTTGCTCTGTGAGTCGGCGTCGCTTGATGAGTCGGCGTCGTCTTGTGTTTTTTTCAAAGTTTCAAAAAAGTGATCCAAGGAATAGATTTCTGTTTCATTTTGAATACCCCCAAAAACACGAATTTCCAAAGTGTTGTGGTTTTCAAAGCAAAGCTCCCTGGGAAGTTCACTTGCAGAAACGAAATTCTGAAACGAATTATTTTGTGACGATACATTTTCTGACGAATTTTTTTCGGATGTCCAATCAAAACCAGATAATCCTCTACGCTGCGCGAAAATAACAATAGTGTCGTTTCCGTACTGTCTGGTAAACTCCTCTACGGCGAATAGAAACTCTTCCGATGTGTTGTACTTCAATTCTTCTGTTTTCAAAGTCACAAGCCTCGCATCCACTCTGGAACCAATTTTCGGTTGTCACGGGTTGCTAGAATTTCGTCCAAAGTGGCAAGCATTTTGGGAAGATCTTCTGGCAAACGCCCTTTAATGGGCAAATAGTTTGATGCGTGGTTTGCTGCAAATTGACATTGCGTGACCTGTGTGTGTTCCAATAATGTCCGCAATTCCTTCACTAACGCAAAAGCTTCGAGAGGTTCAAATTGTCCGTTCTGCGCATTTTGGTAAAGTGGTGTTCCTGGTACAAGAGTAAGAGTGAGTGCCGACGCAAAAGTGGGGTTGATTCGTGAAAGGAGTTGTCCAGAGTTCATTGCGTGTTCAGGGCTGTATTTGACGCCACCAAGACCAAGCAAGAACATAACGGAGTGGCTTATGTGGGCTTCTCGTAGCAGGCTGGCGGCTTGAATGGCATCTGCAACAGAACTTCCTTTGTTGACGGAAGTGAGAACAGTGTCACTGCCCGATTCTACGCCATGATAAAGCAAAGAAAGTCCGTGCTCTTTGAGAGCTTTGAGTTCTTCCAGCGATTTGCGACAAATGCTGACGCTATCTGCGTATGCAGAAATGCGCCGTATCCAGGGCATTCTTTCACGAATGCGCACCAAAATTGTGATCAGTTTTTCGGTGCTCAAAACCATGGCGTCACCATCGCAAAGAAATAAACGCGGTATACCTTGATACAGCCGTGCGGCTTCGTCGATGTCACGAAAAACAGTTTCCTGTGACTTTACCGAAAAACGCTTTGCCTTGTACATGCTACAAAACGTGCAGGCATTGTGACTGCATCCGACAGTAATCTGCAAAAGAATGCTTTGTGCTTCGCTGGGTGGCCGGTAAATATCGCCAACAAAATCCATTTTCTTTTAACTCTATTCTGCGTAATTTTTAACGGGTTCTTCTCTGTTGAGAGCTCTTGCTGCGCCCTCGGCAAGAGCTTGAAGTTCGTCCTCACCCGGATAAAATGTCACTGGCGCAATCCACTTTACGCGGTCTTCAATGAGTTCTTGAATGGGACGATTGAATACCATTCCACCTGTGAGTAAAATTCCGTCAACTTTTCCTTTAAGAACCGTGGCCATTTCGCCAATATATTTTGCAACTTGATACGTCATGGCTTCAACAACAGCGCGAGCGTGAGTGTCGCCACTTTCCATTTTGGCAACAGCCTCAGCAGCATCACGGGTGCCTAGCAACGAAAACAATCCACCATTGCCAAACAATGTTTTCTTGATTTCTTTTGCTTCGGTTCCAGGCCTAAAACACATCTCAATAAGTGCAGAGCTAGGAATTGTTCCTGAACGATCTGCCGAAATAGGGCCTTCGTCTTTTGGATTGATCACATCAATCATTCGCCCATCGCGATGAGCACTTAACGATGTTCCCGATCCCATATGTGCAACAATCAAATTCAGGTGCTCGTATGGTTTGTTGAGGTTCCGCGCATGTCGTTTTGCAACAGCTTTCATATTTAGAGCGTGTGATAGCGATTGACGCTCAATACCTTTGATTCCAGTAACGCGAGCAACCGGCTCCATTTCGTCGACAGCAACCGGATCAACAATAAATGCAGGGCAAGCGAACGATTCTGCAATTTCTAAAGCCATCGGAGCGCCCAAATTAGATGCATGTTCACCGCGTGCGGCTTTTTGCAAATCTGCTAACATCGCTTTGTTCACGGAGTAAGTGCCGCTGGCTAAGGGTTGTAACAATCCGCCACGACCCACAGCAGCAGCAAGATCTCCTTTTTTAATTTCGCGTTCCTTCAAAAATTCATGAATTCTTCGCAGCCGAACGTTGCGTTGATCTGCTAGTTTGGGAAATGCTGCAAGCTCGGAATCGGAATGCGTGATTTTTTCTTGATGAACCAAAGTGTCGCCATCAAAAAGCCCAAATTTTGAGGATGTTGCTCCTGGATTTATGACAATAATATATTGCGACATGCCTTCTCCTATTGCTGAATTACTTTTTGTTGTCGGGATTATTGTTTTCGGGTTTGTTATTTTCTGGTTTATTATTTTCGTCGACCACAAATGCGCCATTTTTGATGCGGACGGAGATTCCTGAAGTCGGGCGAGCAACAGAAAATTCGGGGCCTACAAAAAATTCGGCGGTGTTTTCGATTTGTCTTAGGACGGGATGCGTGAAACATTCACCGAATGGTTGTGAGAGAATAGCCTTGTTTTCATCAACAACTTTCGCAACGCGATAGTGACCGGGAAATGCGCAATTTTTATTTCCTGTGGAGAATGCTAAAATGAATTCTGGTTCGTTATCGTCGTCCAAATCGCCAGATGCTTCCACCGTTACATGGGCTCGATATTCATCGGGAGCGAGAAGGTTTTCAAAAGAATTTACCGTTACCCCTTCTGCTGATGAAATTAAAACACGATCAGGTTTTCCTGGCGCACACAAAACCAACCATTCGTCGGATTCTTCTACTATGCGAACGAGCTGGATGCTGGTAACGGGAATTGGGCAAAAGCCTTGATAAGCAGCTGAGGTTGATTGCGTATCAACCACTGGTGCTTTCTCATGAGTTCTGAGCAGAGCTGCCGAACGGAAGCGCATCAAGAGCAAGGTTGCGATTCCGACAGACATCACAAAACCGAGCAAGCCAAGCATAACAATTGTAAATACTCTTTTCATAGCTCCTCCACAAAACCGATCGAGTCTATCATGGGATTGGCTAATAGATACAGAAGGAGGGATGTAGAATCTTGTGACGGTGGTAAGGAGCGTTTGAAGTGCCAATTTGTCGTCTTTGACCCCTGAGCAGTGTCGAGTGTATGATTTGACCCATGCCAAAACAAAAAGCGAAAATGAAATCAAAAATCAAAACAAAGAACAACTCACAGAGGATATCGCCCATGACTCCTGCGGAAGCTAAAGCTCAAGAATTTTTGTCCATTGCATCGCAATTTCATCTTGGAGTTCTTCCAACGGAAACGCGACATCCAAAAACAATGAATCTTTCGCAACTTGCTCAGGTTGATCTTCCTGAAGCTGCGCGGACCTTGAAGTCGGTGGATGTTGATATGCTCGATGTTCTGTATCGCAAAGGCGAAGAAATTGAGCAACTCTGCAGAGATATTCATCAGGTTTTTATGGCGGGAAATAGGGTTTTTTTGTGTGGATGTGGTGCCACAGGACGTCTTTCGCTTTCTTTGGAGACTCTTTGGATTGAAGACAACAAAGGAATGCCTCTGGAAAATTCTGTTATTGGATTCATGGCTGGTGGTGATGTCGCACTAATTAAATCAATAGAAAACTTCGAAGACAAACCCGAATATGGGGCGCGTCAGCTTAAGGAACTCGGATTTTCGGATGGGGATCTTCTTATTTCGTGTACAGAAGGTGGCGAAACACCGTTTGTGATTGGCGCAACGGAAGAAGCTGCAAAATCTTCGTGTCGGGCTCCATACTTTTTGTACTGCAACCCCGACAATATCTTAAGCAAACATGTTGAGCGTTCGCGTCGCGTCATCGAAAACAGAAGCATTCGAAAAATAAACCTTACGGTTGGGGCTATGGCAATTTCCGGAAGTACCCGTATGCAAGCAAGCTCCATTCTCATGATGGCGGTGGGCTTGGCTTTGTTTGAAAGCAAAGAACAAAGTCTGGAGCAAAATGTCTCCCGAAACGTTTGCAATAGAGTAGAAAAATTGCGCAATACACTCGCCAACATGGATGTTACATTTCTGGCAAAGTTTATTGAAAGCGAGGCAGATGTCTATTCAAAGAATAACTATGTGACATACACGACCGATGCTTATGGAATTACGGTTCTTACCGACACAACAGAACGGTCGCCTACATTTAGTTTGGCTGCATTCGAAAATCAGGATGACGCAAATCGTACGCCATCGCTATGCTATTTATCGCTTCCTGCCGCAGAAACTCAAGAGCAAGGATGGAAAATGCTTTTGGGCCGAAGTCCTCGTCCTCTAAATTGGGATGGCATCACACATATTGCTGGTTCCCAACGTCTTCGTGGCTTCGATATTAGTGGAAATGTTGTTGCAAACCGCAAAGAAATTGCACCCAATGCAGAGCACCATACGTTTAGCATTACGCGTCAACAAAAAAACATGCAGTGGAAGTTTCGCAATATTGAGCATTCTATTCCTATCGAAGGTATGCCTATTTTGGAAGAACATATTCTTCTTAAAATGTTAATGAATATGCACTCCACGCTTGTTATGGGGCGCTTGGGTCGATACTATGGAAACATTATGACTTGGGTGAGGCCAAGCAATTACAAGCTTATAGACAGGTCGGTGCGCTACGTACAGGTTCTTCTTAAAGAGGCCGGAATTGAGAAATTCGGGTACGACGAAATTGTAAGACAATGTTTGGAAGAGTTTGAAGTTCTAGGTACTAATGAACCTGTTGTTCTAAAAGCATTTGAGTCGTTGAAAGCGAAAGTTTGAAAAGACTTGAGTTGGAGCTTGGGCGACATGATGTGAGGCTTAGGTGACATGATGTGAAGAAAGAGAATTTCTCATGAAGATTTCGCGTCGAGAAATTGATAGGGTGGCCTACGCCTGTGATGCGAGTGTTTATCGAATGGTTCCACAAGCAATAGCTTGGCCTGAGAATGAAAACGACATCGTTAAGCTATTTGAAAACGCTCGCCAAACACGCATACCTCTGACATTTCGAACGGGTGGTACGAGCCTGTCTGGGCAGGCTGTTACCGGTGGCGTTCTTGTGGATCTTTCCAGGCACTGGCGTGGTGTTGAAATTTTGGAAAGCGGCAACCTTGTGCGCGTGAAACCAGGCATCGTTGGTGCGCATGTTAACGATGTTCTAAAATGTTATTCCCGAAAAATAGGCCCCGACCCTGCTTCTATTTCTGCCGCTATGATGGGCGGAATACTTGCTAATAATAGCAGTGGTATGTGCTGCGGAACCGAACAAAATGCCTATCGCACCCTTAAGTCGATGCGTATTATTTTACCCAACGGAGTGATTGTCGATTCCAAAGAACCTAATGCCAACGAAAAACTTCGTCTTGCAGAGGAAGCTCTTTACAATGGAATTCTGCGCATCTCTGAGTGGGTAAAAAGTAACACCGAGTTGTGTAACCGTATTCGCAGAAAATATCGGTACAAAAACACAACGGGGTACGGTCTCAATTCGCTTATCGACTTTAGTTCTCCAATTGACATTATCGCTCATCTTATGATTGGTTCCGAGGGTACTCTTGGGTTTATTTCTGAAGCTGAACTCGAAACAGTGCCTCTTAATTCGTTTGCCACTACCGGACTTTTATTTTTTTCAAATCCTGTAGATGCCTGCAAAGCAACTCTTGCGTTGCGAGACTCAGGTGCCGCTGCGGTGGAGCTAATGGATCGGGCTGCATTGCGATCTGTTGAAAGTCAAAAGGGTGCTCCCGATATCTTGAAAGGACTCTCTGCGCGGGCAACAGGTTTGTTGGTGGAGTATCAGGCCGCCAATGAAGAACAATTGAATTTATTTTTTAAAGAAGCGCAAGTGATTGCAAAGAACTTGCCATTGGAGAAGATACTACCCTACACAATGAACGCAGACACGCAGGCTGCGCTATGGAAAATTCGTAAGGGAACTTTTCCGGCCGTAGGGGCTGCGCGCGAAAAAGGCACTGCTGTTCTTATTGAAGACGTGCTTTTTCCTCTCGAAAATATGTCCGATGGTGTGAGCGCTCTTCAAGACTTGTTTCAAAAATTTGAATATGCTGACGCAAATATTTTTGGTCACGCTAAAGACGGAAATCTTCATTTTGTTTTAAGTCAGCGGTTTGATTCGCAGAAGGAAATTGCACGTTACGACAATTTTATCAAGGAAGTTGTGAATTTGGTTGCACATAAATACGAGGGCGCCTTAAAGGCCGAACACGGAACTGGTCGGAATATGGCTCCGTTCGTAAAAGAAGAATGGGGAGACGACGGTTACTCGATTATGAAAGAACTCAAGGGTTTGTTTGATCCTTTGAATATTCTCAACCCCGACGTTATTGTCTCCGAAAATTCCAACGTGCACCTTAAAAACTTGAAAGATCTTCCGCCTGTTCAAGATTCGGTCGACACATGTATTGAATGCGGTTACTGCGAATCGGTTTGCCCCACCGAAAAGGTGACGTTGAGTCCGCGTCGTCGGATTATTGTGAGCCGCGAAATGAAAAGGCTCGAACAAAATGGCGAGGCGAGGGCGCGTCAATCGTTAAAAGAGATAGAGAAAGATTTCCAATACGAAGGTGTGTCAACATGCGCCGCCGACGGATTGTGCGCAACACAGTGTCCTGTGGGAATTAATACTGGAGCGTTCATTAAAGGTATTCGAGAATGTCAGCATGGTCTTTGGCAAAATAGATTTGCGTCTTTTGTGCAAAGGTATTTTGGTCCAGTTGAGAAACTGATTCGACTTGCATTGGGATGTGGTCATCTTTTTTCAAAGATTTTTTCACACGGAATATTGAATTCTCTTACCCGACTCTTTCGGGCTCCGCAGTGGAATGAGTGGATGCCTCATCCTGCAATTAAAAATACGGCAAGAACTACGGCAAGAACCGTTTATCAAGAGAAACGCACTCCAGTAGCGGTTTTGTTTCCAACATGCGTAAATCGTGCCATGGGAAATATTTCGGGAGAAAATTGCAGTTCGCGTACCAATACGTTTCTTGCGCTTTGTGAGCGTGCAAGCGTTTCGCTTTATGTTCCAGAAAAATCACAAGGATTGTGTTGTGGAATGCCGTTCTTCTCTAAAGGTTTTTCGGAGGCCGGCGCGAAAAGTTTGGGCGATTTTGTGGATGCATTGTGGATGTGGAGCAACGCTGGAAATATTCCGGTTGTTGTGGATAACTCTCCGTGTACATACACTCTGATGGAATTTGCAAAGGTGTTGTCTGCTGAGCAAAGTCAAAAATTGAGTTCCATGCGTATTATTGATGTGGTTGAATTTGTACACGACTATTTGCTTCCAAATTTGAAGTTAAGAAAAGTAAGAGAAACCGCGTATGTTTATCCTGTTTGCTCGGTCACAAAAATGGACCTTACAAAAAAATTGAAAGCAATTGCTCAGAAATGTGCTACCAATGTTGTTATGCCAGTTCGCCCTGCCTGCTGTGGGCAAGCCGGTGATCGTGGATTTGTTCACCCAGAAGTTGTGCGTTCTGCAACACAAAAAGTTGAATGGGAAAATGTTTGTGAGTGCAAGAATCCTGCTGATTCAATAACATCATCAACTTCGGTTGCACCAGAAGGTTGCGGCGGCATGGGTGACGGCGTGGGTGGCTGCGTGGGTGACGGCGTGGGTGACGGCGTGGGTGACGGCGTGGGTGGCTGCGTGGGTGACGGCGTGGGCGGCGGCATGGGTGACGGCGTGGGACACTATTCAACAAGCCGTACTTGCGAAGTAGCGCTCAGTGAAAATGCCAATGCTCCGTATTCATCATTGTTGGAATTAGTTTCTAAGGCTGCTCTGTAATACAAAAAGAAATCCTTGCTACTCCGACAGAAAACGCGGATCTTCTTTCAATTTGTAGATGCCGTCTCCGTTTTCAAACGGAATCGGAATAGCCCCAACTGTTTTTGCGTAATATTCTTCGGAACTGACCGAGCCAATAACTGCGTAGGAATAACCTAAGTCCTGCAATCCTTGCAAAGCAGCAACTAATAGTGCTTTTCCAATTCCTCTGCGTTCCCAATCCTTAGAGACTCCGGTAGGTCCAAAGTAGTTGCGACGAGTGCATTCATATGCTGCAAATCCAACAATCTCTTTTTCGTGAAGTGCAATGAAGCACGTTACAGGTTGTTTTCCAAAGCCCGCCTGAACTTCATCGGCCCAGCCTTTGGAAAAGTGTGTTTCTATAAATGCGCGCACCTTGTGCAGTTCCCATGTATTAGGACGGCGCACGGTAATATTTTGTTCGCGCAGCTTTTGAAGCGTGGTGTTGAGGTTTGGTAGACGAATGAGCGAGCACAACATGTCCATAAGAAGTTCCTTTGTTTGGTGATGCGGTGTTTTGTTCTTTCACTTTGGCTTTCACTTTGGCTTTCGCTGTGACTTTTATTGTGACCGAAGTCAGGGGTGAGAATCCATCATGGAAAAGGCGCCAAGAAAGTGACGCTTAATCTTCCTAAGACGCTTTTGGTTTAAAACTGACAAAAGGATCAGACTTTGGAATTACATCTCCTAATTTTCTGCCGATATGGGAGCAAGGTATTCGAATTGCCAAGCGACCCGCTTTGTAAATTTGACGACGTGAGTGTGCAGGGTGATTTGGCTCCGGGAGTATTTAGAAGATGCAAGTTTTGATAAAGTTTATTTTAACAATAATTTGTTCAATCAAAATGCCGATTTGTGGGTCGCTACTTGCTTTTGCATTGCCGACAACTGCCAGTGGCTCAGGTGATATTTCGCAAAGTCAAAAGTCGCAAGTTGCAATTGAAAACAGTCCGGTTGTTGCAATTGAAAGCGGCTTTACCATACGTGGTTTTCAAGAAAAAGAGAGTTCTTTTCTCTATAAAAAAGATGGAAGTTTCGCCGATTTTGTAAATCCGGGCTTCGACGATTCAGGTTGGGCAAAGGCGGATTCCATGAAGGCTTTTCGAAGTCGTTGGGTAATGACATCGTTTCCCGAGAAGACTTTATTCGGTGGCAATGCAACTGCTCCTCATGCGCTATTGTTTCCACCGGTTCTACCCAGCGAAGATACTAGCGCTCGCTATTATGTGCTGCGAACATCTTTTGATTTGTCGAGCTTCGATTCTACCCGCCCGATTACACTCGGATACACATCCGGTTATCTAATGGGCTTTTTTGTGAATGGCCATTTTGTTGGTTCAACGCTACCTTTAACATATCAAACTCCAAGGTGGATGGCTGATGGTGAACTTTCTCCTAAAAACAGCTACCAAGTTTCGCCTCAGTTTTTGCGCCAAGGAAAAAACAGCGTAGTGATGGTGAGTCGTTCTTTAGCGTGGCCCCCGTTATTGCTTCACGAAATCATTCTCACACAAGACCCCAGTTTTGCTTCTGGGGCAAAGATTACTGAATTCATTCGGAACGGTGTGCCGGCAACTTTTGCTGGAGCCGGATTGGTATTTGCTATATTTTTTGCACTTTTAGGTTTTCGAAATAGCCAGCAAAAATGGCAACTCGATTTGGCGATACTTTGTTTGTGCGCAACATTTACCTTTGCATTTATGAGCTCTGCATTCTCTAACATTCCCATTAGTATTGTTTACCAACGTAAGCTATTCACGCTTTGTACCTTTTTGTTTGCGGCAAATTCTTTGCGTATTGCTGGCGACTGTTTTGATAGTAGTGAAATATATATTTTCAGTAAGAGATTTCGCGAATATGTGGGATGGTTTTTTACGGCGGGAGGTATTCTCGGTTTTGTATTTTCAACCGGCAACGATATGGACTGGGATAAATTTGTTACATTTCAGGTCATGGCTATCTGTTTTGTTGGAGTTACAATACTTTTTGTTTCATTCCGAAATCGCAAGAAAATGACTCGGTCTTTGTGGGGAATTTCCGTAAGTCAGATTATTCTTATGACCTTAGTTATAGAAACATTTTTGAATTATCAGTTCCGATACTGGGAAACATTTACTGCAACCTGGGGATATTTGCCTGTAGTGTTTGGTTTTGCGAATCACTACAATACAATATTTCGTAAGGAGTCGATAGAGCTTCGAGAACTCAGAACGGCATTGGAGCAAAAAGTCGCCTCTCGAACAAAAGAACTGGAAGATGCTTCTAAACGCTTACGATATACGCTTATTAAAGCTCGCAATATGAGTAATATCATAGATCATCATTCGCGCTTTCGAGAGGTGGCAACACTTTCTGTGCATCTCGATCACCAAATTAGAAATCCTCTGGCTGTTATTCAAATGGCATTGGAGGAGCTGAAAGACAAAATTGAAGATTCGCCACAAGAGGCTGCTTTGGAAATTCACAAAATTGAAAAGTGCCTCCGAACTATTTCTACTGTACTCGATGCGCTCAGAATGTTTCGTCGATACAGTGGCGAAGGGAGTTTGCAAAAACAGGTTGCTCAGCGAAAGCGGCACTGACATTGCTCGGTTTGTGTGCAGAAGTCGGATTTTGAGTTTACGCCGGAGCCCCCTTGGCGAAACCCGCGCGTTATGCTACCAAAGTTGCACTTCACACGGAGAGGTGTCGGAGTGGCTGAACGTACCTGATTCGAAATCAGGCTGAGGTTAAAATCTCACGGGGGTTCGAATCCCCCTCTCTCCGCCATATACACGAGAAACCCGCGCTAGACGCGGGTTTTGTTTTTTACAAATCGATTTGCGTTCAATTGCGTGCAACATTCCTCTCCGCCCCAACTTCTGCTTCTTGTGACAATGAGCAAATAACACACTGGCATTGCCTTTCACGACGCACACAAAGCCTCATTATTAAAATCGATGAGTCTTTCGAACAACCTCCTTTTCTACGGGGCGGAGAAAAACGCCCTCCGCCATTTTGAGAAAAATTACTGAATATTTAATAGGCGTTGGCGACTTGGCTATTCGCGCAACTCGGTCTAGAGAAAGATGGAGACATCACTGCTGTTTAAAGATTTTCCGCAATCAGCTATACAGGACCACTCACGTTGCCCGACGGCGGCCCAAGGGTCCGGCTCTGCTACTTCACAAAATCGGGCTTGATTCTCATACCCCCAGCAGCGAGCGCTGCAGAGGATTTCTATGATATTTAGGAGGCCGAAGTGAGCAAAACAATAGACATCGAAAACGCCGCAGGAACAAGCTGCTGGAAGTTCAAAATCGAGAACGAGCGAATCGCTCACCTTGAACGTAAAATCGTTCTTGAGGCTTCTCATCGAGTAGTCGATGTACAGGGGCCGCTCACCATGTGCGCATTGGCAAGAGTTAGAACTGGAACCACATCCTTTTATCGCGGAGATAGTTTTCATGATACGCCAGCTGAGTACGCCCTTTTTGCGCCAGCCTATTCTGTGATCGAATGGTGTTTTGAAGACGTTCACCTAGAAATCGAAGCAATCATGACGATGTATTCAGGATTTGATTGTAGTTTCGGTGCAATAATGATTCCCCGTTTGAACCTGCAGCGTCTTCCGCGAACGCTGGAAGAAATGCAATCACTTGCAAAATACATATGTAATTCTCACGATGCTATTCCATTAGAACGATGCATCAAACCCACTTCTTTGTCTCGAAAAGTCAAAAAGGCCGTCGATCAAACTTTTGCGGAAGAGATCAAAATTTCGCAGATAGCTCGAAAACTCGCGACGGCGCCTTCAGTGGTGAGTCGTCAGTTTAGTCGAGACTATGGCCTTTCTCCGGCCGAGTATCGTAAACGTGTTCGGATAATCGCGGCCTCTTTCATGTTGGTCAACGGCGAAGAAATCATTCACGCCAGTGACAGGGCCGGATATCCAGACCTAAGCGGGTTCTATAAACACTTCCGCGAGATTGCCACAGTACCTCCCGCACACTTTTCCTCAAGAAAGTCAAAAAACACCAAGAAATGATTTTGGCAGCACCCTATAGTTAAAGTTCACCAAGCGTCTTCCATTAAAAGCTCAGAAAGGATGAAAAAGTGAACTACAAGAAAATGATTATAGCGGCCGCAATGAGTGTTTGCTTGGGGTGTGCGCCTCGGGAGCAAAGTCCAAGCACTCTCAAGCAAAGCGCCGAGGATCTGAAATCAGATTTTCTCAGAAGCCTTGAGGCTCAAAAACAAAGACTCTTAGAGTTTATCTCCGAAGACCATGCCGTGAGATTACAAGCCGCCGAGTACTTACAAACAGGGGACGCGTATCAGATTCATCTTGCAAAATATTTACATTATACAGCATCATTGGGGAATGATTTTGACATATTCAACGGAATTCTCGAAGACACAACAATCGAATCACTAGAAGAAAGTACCCGTTCTGCCTTCACGAATTCGATGCAGCAAGTTTTCTCGTCTGCAAAAATTTCCGGTGAGAATTTTTTTCATTTCTATATGCGACCAGAAAGCTACTTTTCACCGACCGTCTCCAATGAGCTTACCCTAACACCATCAACAACATTCTCGTCTGTATTTGATCATCTTAAGATGATTCTTCCTCAAGATTTCAACTATCAAACCAAACTTGTTATCGACCCTACAACCCCCGGCGGGTCATACGATGAAGAAAGCAACACTATTGTATTTGGCAGCCATCCGCCAAACATTTCGACTGTGATGGGCTTCATTCATGAATTTGGGCATTCTGTGTTTCGCTTTGCTGCCAAAGACGATCTTTTATTACCCTACGTAAGCGGACTTAACGAGGGTTATGCAGAGTTGTGGGCCAATGAAATCAGAAACTTCAATTTTTCGCGCGACTTATTTATTGGTGAAGATTTTAGACAAAACCTAGATAACTACATTACATTCAGGCGTCTCATTGGATTCCGCTATCATCTGATGGCTCTCCTGCTCGAACGTCAGGTTAGAACAGGGGTAATATCCTCGGTCGAGGATTATAAGACCGCACAAAGGATGCTAGCCAAACGCTACTTGCAAGTTGATAACTTCCCGCCAATTGTTCCTATCTTGCCGCAAGTGCGCATTGCAGGTTATTTACCCTCTTACCTGCTCATAGAATTTTCCAGAGCTAGTTTCGAACAACACATCGACCAAACGCGTATGGTAGAGACATTGC
Source organism: uncultured Silvanigrella sp. (assembly GCA_903932045.1). Classification (GTDB taxonomy): domain Bacteria; phylum Bdellovibrionota_B; class Oligoflexia; order Silvanigrellales; family Silvanigrellaceae; genus CAIZES01. Next base: position 13,278 of record CAIZES010000313.1, read on the forward strand.
TCCAAATTGGACAAGAAATAAGGGGCGACCTTTCTCCCCAACATTTTAGGCAACTGGTCACGAAATTGGTGAGGGGTTATGGTGTGGCTCCTAAAACTCCAATCTAAGCTCCGATCGGGGTGACGTACATGCGTGCTAGTAGCCGTGCTAGCCAACAAGGTCTTCTGGAGTTTGCTCAGCGGATTACCATTCGTGGTAACCAGCCGGAGGCCAGCGCAGTGAACCCCTCCACCCCTATTTACGTTCAATTGCGTTCAACGGATGCTCGGATATCTCGATTGGCTGCCATCCATTAGTGATTAATCCCCAAACAACTCTCGGCCACAAAGCACTCCTTCGCACTTATTGATTCACAAAAAACTCGTCACCCATCATTCCATTGCGCAAGAATCTTCTCCCGAAACCACGCATAAGCCAGGTCTACATCGTAGACAACACCCGTTCGCAACAGTGGTGGCATATCAGCGCGGAAAATGTCATCCTGCAATTTGGCCTCAAGGTTCTGTTCAAATTCGGTCCTTGAGACTTTCAGGTTTTGGTGGTTCAAGTAATGATGAAAGGCTTTCAAAACAAGAGCAACATTCGTGTTGAATTCCTGCCCCAGAGCCCAAAAATCGTACAGGTCGCGACCTTTTCGACGCTGATAAAGTGCACGAAGTTTGGTGCCCAACAATTCTTCGATAGCATAGGTTGGAATCACTGCAGCACCCTGAAACCATGTGCTATCAACAACAAAATTATGCATTTCCAATGGTAGCAACGCCTGGTGTTCGCGCGTGTTGGTCTCGATTTTTAACTTGAGGGTTAGCCCTTCGTTGGTAACAAATCGGTAAGTGAGCGTTGTTACGCCCGGTCCTATTTTACGTTTGGGAGGCTCACCAAAAATGGGATCGAGGCTCTCTCGAACGGCGTCTATGAGCGGTCCGTTTGCATCTGCAGCCGTTTGAACAAGATCGATGTCTTCGGAAAATCTTGCGTGACTCTGATAGAAAAGTTTGTTGAGCGCCGTTCCTCCGCGAAGCGCAACCCGTGCCGCGAGCGTCTTATTTTGAAACAACAACACAAGGCATCGCGAAAGAACAAGATCATGTTCCACCAAACCGGGCTGCGCCCATGGAGCCTGATGCTTTCGCCAATGTGCAAGGTGGGTACTGCTAATCATACATCAATCTCCAGAGTGTCGTTTGGAACAACCTTCCAAATGTAATGAGCTTCTGCTTCCTCCCAAGGGCGTGAAGAAACCAGCGGCACTTTGTGCAACTCCCTGCCTTTAAGCAATTCCGCCACGGCATGGGCGAGATCGTGCCGGGAAAAATGCTCAAGATAGAATCCTGCACGTTGCAGATCTGCGATAGGAATCTTCATTTTGAGCAGACACGAAGTCAAATCATCAATTGCCAGATTCTCGGCGAGCTCAAAAAGGGCCGTGCCAATGGAACCAATACTCTTCATGTAAGTGATCAAATCGAAAAACGTTGCCGCAGGTGTACTCGCTCGAACTGTTCCGGTTTCCACCGTGCGCTCAACATACGGCGTCGATTCAACGTGACTCTTCACAAAAAATCGAAAGCGCGCGGAGGCTATGATCTTGGGAGGCACCGGCACAGCAAGCATCACTTGCGTTTCCATAACGGCGTGATGACTTGCTCCGTGAAACGCCGCAGCGGATAAAAGGCTTACGTAGTAAAAAGAAGAGCCCCGATGCTTCATCCAAGCATCGAGATACCAGGTTGGCGGAGGTGTGCCCACACTGCGATATACAGTGGGCACAATCACAAACAAATTGCGCATGGGTGAGATGAGGCGCTTTTCCCGCTGAAGCCGCCAAAGCGCTTTCTGCAGACTGGACTCCTCAAAGCCTTGAGCCAAAAGGTCCTGCTTCGAAAAAACAAGGCGCCCTTCCTCTTCAAAAGCGAGCACAGCATCTTTTACAAGCAGTCGACCTTTCAAACGATATTCCTCCATTCGTTTTTATTCTAAGACACTTTCGACCTGATTTCAAGAATGAATAGCCACACTGAATCAAGCTAGCTTATAACGGGCGATGTATAGCCCCCATTTGCGTTCAATTGCGTGCAACGGGGGTGAACGTCGGTGCATGTCGGTGACTCTCGGTGAACGTGGGGCCTTAGGTAAGGGAGCGATATGAATAAATTTTATTAATTGTTACAGTTAGTTGAAAAGAGGTGGCGCAACGCCCCCTCTCCGCCAGATAACTACCTGGAATTATTGGCCTAATTCCGAGAGGGGGATTTTGAGTTCCAGCTCAGAATCCCCATTTTTTTTGTCCAGTACATAAGTCGCCTTTCTTTCCGAATTTCAGATGGCGACCTGGCAATTTCACAAAACATCGTTGTGCCCGTTAAACAAACCCGATGCCAACTCATGAACGCCCTCCAATCCTCAACGGGGCACCCACCTTGCGACGGTGCTCAAGCAACGAGACAACATTTTCAGTCCCGTGAGGTGTCCCTGTGGGAGAAGGATTACTCGGCGGCAAAATGCCATCGAGCTTGTGAGCAATGGCCTCGGTGGGAGAACCAAACACGCGCCCATACCGTTCAGACATTTCGGGCGTCGAGTGCCCCAAGAGCATCTGGAGCTGCCTTGGCGATGTGTCACGAATGCGCAACCACGCCGAAAACGTGTGCCGCAAACCGTGAAACGAACGCTTGCTTTCGGGGAGTCCGGCCTTCTCGCAGGCGCGGCGCAACATGTTTTTGGAAAAGTTATCTGGCCCCCTGGCAACAATCGGGAACATGGTTGCCTCGGGAGCGGCTGAGTACCCATAAACTTTCTCGGCATCTTCGCGCCACTTCTGCAGCACCTCGACAACCGTGGCACCGCAAACAATCATCCGCTCGCGACTCGTCTTGGTGCTATCTTCAGTATAAACCCCATTCCTATCCTGCAAAACCTGCTTGCTAATTCTCAGATAAGGATCAGCCAGCGGATTTCCGAAAGGGTCATGGGTCACATAGGAACTCCAATCAAAACCACCAACCTCACCCCGCCTCGTTCCCAAAAAACACGCAACAACAACAGGAGCCACCATCTCAGGCTTGTTCGCCTGCAGATACTCGTAGAGGGCGTTGAACTCTTTCTCGTCCAAAACTTTAGTCTATTTCGACAAGAAGAGCCTCGGGACTGTAAATGAGAAAGGCAAGATGGTATATCCTTCAGTAGGCGACGTCGCCCTCGATTTGAAGCGTAACATGGCCTTCTCCGGCCGTGCGCCCAAAGAAATCGCAGGTGGCGTCGTTCGATTGTATGGGTCTGAGTTGCGCCTCAAGCTCGCTGCAGTCTGGAACAAAGGGGACAATCCGAGCACCAAGCCATTTGCGGCATATGTCACCAATCGCACCGAAACTTGTCTATCGCGAATATGGGCGCTCTCCCGCTTTCGCTGGTCCATTGAATGCTATTTCCGTGCGAGCAAGCAATCATTTGGTTTTGACGCATTTGCCACCCATTCGTCCGATTCAGCCTTTAGAGTCGTTGTGCTCGGCATGTTTCTTTACACCGAATTGGAGCTGAGACGTTTTGATCACGGAGCCAAAGCGATGAGTCTTCAGCAACGAGCAAAGGCGCATCCTCCACTCACGGCATATGTCAAAATCATGGAGCAGGAAGTGAAGAATCGTACAATGCGACAGATCATCATGTTTCCAACAGCAAAGGCACGTGTTTTGAGACACCTGAACACGAGGCAGTTGCCGGAAAGAGCAGTATTGAAGCCTCGGGATAGCACTGAGATTGAACTTTTGCTTGCTCGGTGCGCTTAACTACGTAAGAAAGTTGCGACCGGCTGGGAAATGCCTGCTGAGGTGATTGGCCACGGTTTTAGGCGATAGTTTCCTCTTGCCCACAAGCCGTTCCATGCTCTTTATACAAAACTCAAGAACCAAACTCTCGGTGATTTCGTTCAAGCGATAGTCCCCAAAAAAGGGAACCAGAGAGCGCATTACAATCTCCTTACGCTTGGTCGCCGAGCTGCGCTTCCCCCCTCTGAGCTTGGGAAACTCCTCGAGAAAGAGAAGAGCAATATCGTTGAATTTCAAAAAGGGCTTTCCCTTCACGACATTAATTTTTACGATTTCTTTCTTACGTATTTTCATAGTCAACTCCACTTATTATTGAGGAGCCAACGCTCAAAATCGCGTACGGAAATCGACCACAATCTTCCAAACCTATGACACGGAAGTTGTCCACCTGCACACCAACGCCTCACCGTGGCCACACTCAAATTGAGCAGGGCCGCAGCTTCCGACACTGTGATCATGTTGGGGGCGCTTCCGTTTTCACACACTATCCGGTTGTCAATAATCGCGAGCGAGCGCTTCACTTTTCGCTCGTGGGGGATGCTAGCCGACATCGCAACCCCCTTCAACCAGATCGTCGAATTTGGCCCAGGGGAAGTGCATTAAATCGGTGACCAGAGAAGAGCTATCGCACTCACAGAGCCCCGCTAGGTCTTCCGCCGGAGCACGAAGCTCCTCGGGGAAGTTCACATGATCCAATGCGAACACTAGAACTTCCTTGTTTGCCAAGGGAGAGGTTGAACAGCGGTTTTTATCCCGTGCAATGCGCACAGCCCAAGCATGTTCGTTTGACTGCTTCGCAAGCCCAAGGTTCTCGTACACATGACTTTCCTTGCATGGGTTTGCCCACCTTGCACCAAACCTGAACCGAATTTGTTGAATAGCGGTCCCTGGCGACAAACACAAAAAGCGCGCCTTTGCTTCAGCTGGGCCAACGCGAAGCAGACGCAATGCACCCATGCGATCTGCGCCTTGCCCCGTGGAAGCCTGATAGAATGTGGCCAGCAAATCAGCCGTACGTTTGAAGCGAGAGACATTTTCCGATTTGTCAAAACGAAGTTTCAAGGCTTTCTGCACTTGTTCGGCTATTGGCCATTCTTCATTCACGCAGCGAGCCGCTGCAAGGGAAAATGCGGCGTGGCCCATGTGACGCGGGTCCCGTCCGCGAGTATTCAGCCAACTGGAGACTTCAGCCTGAGCAGCCCTGTATTCAGTTAGAAAACGGCGTTGTGAAGCTTCAATGTCGCTATAAATGCTTTCCATGAGATAGCACATTACAGGGCGCATGCGCTTAGCCTCGGCCTTCAAGGCAGCGATCTCTGCAGGTGCATTTTCTGGTCGCCTTTTAATCTCGATTTCATCGATACGTTTGGCGAGTTCGTCACCGTCAGAGGGAATAGTCGCCCCATTGAAGATGGGAAAACCGCGAACAAAGCGTGTCGTGTTCATGTTCGAGTTATTAACACCGTCATAAATGGAGAGCGTCAGCTGATAAATTTCGCTGTTGTTCGCAACGTTCAGTGAACGTTCGCTGCCTTTATTTGCCTCACCCAAAACAAGCGGCATGCGATTTCGCGACAAACGTTCTTTAAAGAGAGCCGGAGTTTGGCCGGATCCAGATTCCTCATCGGAGGATGCCGAAAGACCGTAAGTCATGTGCAACGCTTCACGCAAAGCATCTTGTTTTCCCGACCCAGACGCCCCAGTAGGATACGGAAAGGCAATTGAGTGCCCAAAGTATTCCCTGCAATATTCCGGCGACACAAACAGTCGACCCAACAGGTTTGCGTCCAAAAGGGCGATGTTTGGCCCTCGCCACTTGGCACGGTCGTCGACATAGTGCGCGCGCTCATCCATGCTCGGCAGTGAAGTTGCATCGGGCTTTGTGAAGCGAAAAGGTACGTAGCGGGATGTGTCCGAGAATGAAACCACGTAGCCCACCTGTTCTTGAGACGAAGGAGAAAAAATGCGCCCCCTTGAATCGGTCGCGATGTACCCTTCGTTACAAATAATCCCATGAGTGGTAACAACAACCCCATCGTCAGGATTCGGTCCAGGCGTGTCAAAAACGCGCAAATTTTGGCCTTCCACTTGTCTGGCGCGTGCTTGGATGAACTCTGCAATATCCTGCAAAGTTTCTCGGTCAGAAGAAATGATCGCACCGGCATCACTCAATTTCGCATAAAATCCTCTCGGAGACGCAGACATGTCGCGCAAAGGAACGGTGCAGCGGTATGCTGCGTCAGCCCCCGTTTCGGACTTTTTAAGAAGCGAAAGGTGGGCAGACTTCGTACCGTCTGGATCTTGTGAAATGGCTTCCACTTCGGGAATGGCGTTACAGATGGTGTAACGTAAACCGGTTTTGTCGTCGGTATATTCCAAAGTGAAGTTAGTGTTGTTCACACTAAAGCCTGGCCGCACCTTAGGAATCCCCACTGCAGGCAGATCTGGCTTGGGCTCTTTTTCTGGAATATTGGTGCCCTCGAAAGCTCTGCGCGTGGCTAGTGCCGCTCGGAGATCTTTGCTTTTGACCTGCTTCACACCCAACTCAAGAATCGCAGTGTCAACCGCCCTGAGAAGTCGATCTTGAGAAGTTCGGTTTGCCAAAAGGAGTTCTCTCCTTTCGTCTAACAAGGAGAGCTCCGCTTCTGGGTTTTGAGCAAAGTTGATAATTTCCTGAAGGACTCGCGAAAAGTTATTGCCAGTTGCGCTATTTTTTACCATGTTCACTTCTCCTGAATGATATATTGAGTGAGTTTTGATTTTCCAAGTTCGGCATTGCCGATATGTTTTCGCAATAAATCGTTAATATCGTTCTCGCCTTCTAGGGCTTCGGTTGGAAGAATTTCGCAAGAAAGGCCCATGTCGGATAAAACCTCTCGCGCTTTCAACGCACTTTTTTGCCCCGTTTCGCCGCCGTATGTAGCGTCATTGTTAAAGGCAACAATGATGCGATCGGCGGCGGCAATATGCGCCAAATTCTCTGGCCACAGTGTGTGTTGGATGGAGCCGCCCGTAACAACGGCAATGAGTCTGCCGCCGGTTTCACCGCGGAGATCGAGCGACAAAATCCGCCGGCATGCGTACATATCGGATATGCCTTCAGTAAGAACAACAGTGTGTCCTCGGCACCCTTCTAAACGCTCCTGGGCGGGGGAATTTTCACGTACCAAGCCATATAATCCAATTTGTGATGGGTACCCGCGAAGTTCTGGCACATATTTAACCGTAACCTCTGGCTCTTTTGGCTCCCTTCGCTCTGTTACAGGAGTGACGCGCCTAATCCGAAAGCCGAAAACTTTAAATGTCGTGACGAAGTCCTTTGTTACCGGCATCCATAGTGGAAAAAATATAGGGTAGTCGCACCCAACATAGAACGACGAAACGCTTTCATCATCGCGTCTTACCCAGAGACCTGAATACACCTTCTGCTCATCAGTCCAAGCTAACGCCACGGCCATTTTTTCCAGCTCGACCCTTGGATTTTCACCAAAGATGATATGCTGCCGAAAAGAATTCTTGAGCCATGAAGGATGCCAGCCTCGTTCCTTTGCCCATTGCACGGCACAGCGATTGGGTTCTTGTGGACTATCAAAAAGCCACTGTGTTGCTGCAGTCAGTAATAAAGTTCGGCGAGAAAATGACTCAGAACTTAAGCAACCGTCCACGTCACGCGGCAGCTTCGCACGAGCTCTCACATCACCGAGACAATTGTTCGAGCGTTGAAGCAATTCTTTACGCTTAGGAATGGGCATGTTGTTCGAATCAAGCCCAATCTGTGTGTTTGCCGCTTTTCGAATAAGGCGGGCAGCGTCTGCATCTGATATACCTAGACACCTACCGACATACTTAGCAGGGGTAACAGGCCGCCGCTCTGAGTGCCTATTGTAAAAAATTTGTGCATCCGGATCGAACGCAAATGAGCGGCCGCCTTGGCTCGGCTCAAACGGATTTTCATATAGATAGCCACTGCCGTTAGGTATCGGCTGCAGAAAATATCCATTTGACTCACCGAGTTTTTCTGCGATTAACCACTCATGAGAGAACTTAGTATTACTCATGGTTCACCTCGTTTTGAAAATTTGGTCGTGACGCTGTCGCGACGTTTTTCTGGTTATCTTCAACGAAACTCAGCAGGGAGAGCGTGTTTGTAATATTTGGGAGCACTCCTCCAAGCCATCGATAAACTCTGTTCTCTGAAACACCCAATGCTTGTGCCAAAGCTCGCACAGAGCCCGCCCGAGCAAGAGCTAGTTTCAATAATGCTGTTTCGTGAGAAAGAGCGGGGCCAGCCAGCAAAGCGCCTCGGCGGTGGCGCTTGCGAAATTTGAAAAAATCAGGCATATGATATCTCCTAAACAAAAGCACAAAAGAGAAAGAAAACAACAAATAGGGACAAAGAAATTGTGCGCAGTTCGGGATGACTTGTACCGATAAGAATACGGGGAGATTTCCAACGAGATGCACGAGAGACAAACCGGCACTCCCGAAGATTGGGAAAGCGACGATCACAAAAAAGATCTTTCCTGGAAACACCAAGAACTTGCAGACGAAGCTTGGAAAGAGGCGCTCAAGTGGCCTAAACTTTCCGAATTCCTTGCGCCATCCAGCCAAATCTGCAACGCAATTAGTGATATCTTTGCAGTGCAAAGCGAGCTTGCAGCCTTTTTGCAGGCCAGTAGCATATCAACCAGAAACCGGAAAAGCCTTTTAGCGAGGGCACAGAAATGCATAGAAAAGTACGGAACTTTGAGTTTGATGTTGGCTTCAGAAGAGATCTCAAGACGGGGGGACATTCTCGAATTAGTTTTGCAAAACACCACATGGTACGAATATTTTTCAGCTCAATACTCCACCGTTCCGACCATTGAGCAATTCACGGACGTTTGTAAAATTATGCAAACAGTTGCCCAGTTTGGTGATTGGTTGATTATGAATGGCAAGGACTTTTTGCGCGGAAACCTCCCTCTTGAGGAGATCCAAAAACGCTTGCGAGGGGGCGAGATTGTTTTCCTAAGGTCTTATTGGGAAGCAGTAAAAGACTACGTTCTTGTGCACGAAAGCGAAGCTAAAACTGCTCTTGCGCAACTGGTTGGAAATACTTCTGCGGCAGAATTTTTTGTTACCAGAGATGCGCTCTTAGGAGAACTATTATTCCCAGACTCTTGGGCATCATGGGTTCAAGAAGCTTCGCCTGCCCTGCTGTCAAAAAACTTCTCGCCTTTCCCTCAACTAACAGAGCTTGCAATAGTGCATAACCTAGTAATGCATCAGTATAACTACAAACAACAAATATTTGAAGACCAAATTCGCAGTGAACTCAGCAAAGACTATGAAGCATGGAGCGAACTTTCACAGGAAATTCTGTCGATTCTCCCGAGTAAGTGGCAGAGCGTTCAACCTGGATTTTCTCGCGATATCGAAATATTTATATGCGGCAACAAGCACTCTGAAGGTTTAATTCTTTTCGAGAAACCACGCCTCATCAAGACTACACTATCAGTACTGCGAAAAATCCTAGAAAATGAATTACACAATTCCTTTGTCGTATGCGGCGGAGAATCTGCAATTAGTAGCACAATGAAAGACGTTAGCAGACATATTTGCAAACAATTTTCCTTTCCGCATGAACCAAACCACGCCCCGCTCAACCTACACATCAATATTCTCACTGACTCTTTTTTAAAAGCCACATTAACTACATGCAGCCATGTGATTTCGAGCTTTGACGGCATTTCAACCGTTAAGCAACCAACACGCGAGATCAATCATTATTGCCTCAAACGAATGACTCAGCCATCAACATTATTGTTACGCCAGTTTTCTTCGACCGATGAAAGTCTGAAGCAGAGCGAAAAAGAATTTACGCTTCTCGAACAATGGTGCAAGCTTCGGAAACAATACTTTTTATCAAGTGCAGCGAGGCAAGAATGCCATGCAGAGTTTCCCGTGCTTTCTGCCGCAATGCACTTGAGCTTCTTTTTAACTGACATTCTCGAACTGAAAGTTGAGCCTCTTTCGAAACATATGGAGTGCGACCACGCCAAGGTTACACACATGATCAGAATGCTTGCAGGAAGAAGGGTGCTTCCATTCACAGCAGATGAGGATCGTCGAGTACACGTGAAACCAAGAGACATTTTGAGTTTTATTCATAGTGTAACAGACATTTTGAACACTCCTATTTTGGCTGCCAAAGACCCAAGAAACAAGAATTTCCTTTCTTCAATGGGGTTTGTTACGAGCATGTTTTCTAGAATTGAGGAGTCATTCTGGGCAACGCATATTGCGAAATTTGTCTCTGCTCGACGTCCGGATCTAGCGAGAAATGATGTGCGCAAGCTCGCGGCGACACTCTTGCGATATGCAACATTAGATTGGTTTACAACGCTCGTAATGGCAACGCATAGCGACCTAGCAGCAGACATCCCACAGAACTCACAAAACACGCAAGCTCAGCCAACAAGCGGACATGAAATACGAAGTGGCTACTTGGCAGCCATGAATGAGTTAGTGCGGTTCGAAAGTCCATTCGTGGATCCATATTCAAGCTATTCGAGCCACCGCTCGCAACAAGAATTCGAAGACTGGTGGGATTACCAAATGGGAAAAGACGAGGAGTGAGCAACGATCTCCCTCGCTGCACGAACTGGATTTCAAATTCCGCGAGCACTATTATTGTTCGCAAAAAGGCAAAGAACCAACAATCTCTTGTTATGTACAACTTCAGTCTTCTTGCTCCTTGCCGCAAAACAGAGGTATAGCGTAACTTAGAGCCGAACTTGTTGTGACTGCAAGTCATATTCTGTTGATTGAGAGCTTTTAGGAGGTAAAATGTCTGATTTGGATTTGGGCAGCGAGTACAAAGACTTCTTAAATTCAATAAAGGCAAAAGTCCGAAACGCGCAAATCAGAGCGTCCCTTGCGGTTAATGAACAATTGCTACGCCTCTATTGGTCAATCGGGAAAGACATTTTGGCCAAACAAGCCCTCCTGTGCTGGGGCTCTGGGGTTATAGACCAGCTATCCGCAGACCTGACTTCGCATTTCCCAGGACAAAGAGGCTTTTCGCCAAGAAACCTCCGCGCAATCAGGCGGTTTGCCGAAACTTGGCCTGAAGAATCAATTTGGCAACAGCCTGTTGCCAAATTACCTTGGAGCCACAATCTCATTCTCATAGAAAAGCTCAAATCAAATTCGGAACGCCTTTGGTATGCCGAACAATCTGTTCTTAGCGGTTGGAGCAGAAGTGTTCTTGTTCATCAAATTGAGAGCGGACTCATCGAGCGCCAAGGAAAAGCGCCAAACAATTTCTCCAGCACGCTCCCCTCGACTGAATCAGATCTTGCTGTAGCAATGCTAAAAGATCCTCTAAATTTGTCTTTTTTGGAAATGACAGAATTCGCTCACGAACGCCATCTTGAACGAGCCCTCGTAGATAACATCAAAAAGTTTCTGATTGCTCTTGGCGCTGGGTTCGCATTTATGGGCGAACAAGTGCGCGTTGAGGTGGGAGAACAGGAATTCTACACCGATCTGCTTTTCTATCACACTAAACTCCACTGTTATGTTGTCATCGACCTAAAAACTGGCGAATTTACGCCAGAGCACCAAGGAAAAATGCAGTTTTACGTTAATGTCGTGGATGCAAAAATGCGAGACTCCGCTGTGGATAATCCAACAATAGGAATAATATTGTGCAAGTCCAAGCACAAAGATGTCGTAGAATTTGCCCTAAAGGGCAGCTCAGTTCCCGTTGGCGTCGCATCTTACACTCTCTCTCGCCACGACAAAGACGCACTTGCTCTTGATGCTCTAAAGAAACATCTTGTTGAGACTGATTTGGAAGGCTCCTGAGTTGCGTACACTACCGGATATTTCAATTGTTGATTGATATTACTGGCAGCATGAACTTAAACGCCACGAACCCGTTTGGATACGTATTGCTAGTTCCACTTTCACACCAGATAATGCCGCCATGTGCGTGAACAACCTTCTGAGCAATAGCCAATCCGAGTCCTGTTCCGCCCGACTTTCCCTTGGTAAAAAACGAATCGAACAGTTTAGGGAGATCTTCTGCCGTAATCTGCGGGCCGTTGTTTCCAATAGAAAACTGCACGAACCGTGCGCCATCTCTTTCGATATCCTCGGCAACAAACCAAACTTTTCCGCTCTGCCGGAGGGCTTGATACGCATTGCCAACGATGTTCGCAATAACGCGTTCCATCTTGAGCTTGTTGGCGGCGACGCATTCTTTCGTTCGCACATCCACAGAAAGCTCAACATTAGCCGTAGGAAAAATCTCCTTCACATTTTCAATAGCGTCGCGAATAAGAGCCGCTGGTTCGATGGACTCTGTCACGACTTCTGACTTTGCTCCAAGCTCCATCACATCGGAAATTAAGCCCTCGGCCTGCGCCGTCGCCTTGCCAATGTTTGTCGAAGCCGTGGCTGTAATCTTCTCAATTTGCTCTAGGGTTTTTGCCTTTTTGAGGAGCTCGAACGTAGTTTTAACAAGCTGCAGCGGACGCCGCACGTCGTGCGCGAGCATCTGAGTGACTTGCGCAACCGCAGCCAGCCGCGCCATGCGCTCGTTTTCCAAAGCAAGATTTCTGATCGAATTCACCTTTGCGAGATGGTCTGTAAAAATGTGTGCCACTTCGTGAATGGCCATCGTCGGGATGCTCTCAGTGAGTTTTGCATCATCGGCAAGATCGAGCTGCAACGGGGCAACCAGGTCGCGCTGCAGAGCGCGCGAGGCGCGAAGAAAGAGAATTGATACTGAAACAAGCAGTGCAAACGCAGCAATGATCACACCAAATTGCAACCCAAAATCTCTGAAGAACGATATGGATACCTGTGCCACAAAGTCGCTACTGCCAAGAATGGGAATTCGCTCTTCGAATAAACCAGCAGAACCTGTTGCGGCACACCCGTTTGCTGCGGGCGGCAATTCCATGACACTTTTTCCATTCTGGCAAAGGGAAATCGAGACTGCGTTCAATTCCGTTTTTGCGTGAGCCATGGCGCTTTCAATGAGTGTACGATTGCCTTGCGAGATACCGAGGCTTATCTCCTCATTAAAACGCAAAAGCGACTCGGCACGAGACTGATTGCTAATCCAACCAAAATAAGCAACTATCGCCAACTGAATCAATAAAATCGCCATAACCGACGCCACCAGAGGCATCTTTATTGTCTTTGAAAACCATTGCGCGATGCTAATTCTGTTCATGTTCGGTTCATATTAAAGCGGTTCGTAAAGAATGATATCGTCGTCATCGCGCCCTTTTACCGCCTCGTTGAGACGAACCCGGTCGCTGCGATAGGCTATTTGTGCGATGCGAAAACCAATGTGGATATAAGGAACTTCAGAAAAAATAGCTCGGGAGAGCTTCTGATAGAAGGCCGGCAAGTCCTCAAGTCTCACGAGTTTGCGCCCCTCTTCCAAAAGTTCCATTACCACTGGCCGTTGAATCATCGGAGAAGAAATCGCGCCTTCCTTACCAAGAAGATGGTAAATCCCATCGGGATCTCCAGATGCCACGCTAAAACCACTATGAAGAATATCAGCCTCATAGGTTTTGTAATAGACGTTTCTAGTTTCCTTGGGGTCAAAGTACCCGCTGCGTTCAGCAAGATGCAGCCCTAGTCCTTTGAGAATATCAACGAGAACTGGAGACTGGTTTGACATAACGTATATTGGGTTCTTAGCTGTTGCAGCAACTAGCTCAGGAATAAACATAGCACCTTGCGCAGCTAGGGAGACAGCCTCAGGGTCCGCAAGTCGGCCGGCCTGTAGTGGCATAAAAGATTGCGGCTCAACCCGAAACGATCCGGAATTTTTCCGAATGCGAGATAATCCAGAAAAGTCGCGGCCGTATACCAGAGCTTGAAGCGCGAGGCGCATTTTAGGGTCAGAAAACAATCGGCCAGGCAAACCATTTATGCTAAGCGTTTCGTGCGCTGACTCAAGCCCCGCAAAACATTTTATGTCTCCTTCGTCACCACAGAGGGGTTCGACGCTCCGGCCAAAATCGTGATAGGCATCGATAGCTCCACTCTTGAGAGCTTCCGATGCTTCCGTGATAGGAACTCTCGTAATAGTCGCGAAACCAAAACTGGCGCGCGTTGGGGAGTGTGGGTTTCGCTCAAGCTTAACTAAATCTTCGGAGTGCGAAACGAACCGAAATGGACCCGTGCCAAGATCGTGGCCATCCTTGATAAGAACCGCCGAGTATCGAATTCCCGCGAGGTTTTCGAGCGCCATCCGAAACGGAGTTTTAAATTCCACCTGCAAAGTCTCAGCATCGAGAACCTTTACGCCACTCAAGATTCGCGTCTCTTGAAACGCTTCAGAGCCAACAACTTTGTAAAGCACATCGGCAAGACTGCTGTTTGCTGATTTTGGTGTTAGAGCAAGGCCATGTTCCCAAGCACTCTTGAAGTGGTGAGCAGAGAGCGGAGTGCCATCTGAAAAACGGCGTGAAGTGTCGATCTTGAACGTGAAAATGCGACGATCGTCGGAAACATCCCAAGAGCGTGCTGCTGCTGGCCGCAATGTTCCACGGCTCGTCAGTCTTGCAAGAGGCTCATATACATTTCCAAGAATCACGTCAGCAAAGATTGTGTGTTGGAGGGCCGGCTTAAGGTCACCCCAAGAAGCCGGAAATCCGATAGTGATTGATCTTTCGCTTTCTCGTCCATGGCACATTCTTAGCCCCCAAAATGCAATAGCTGCTGCCAGCGCAAGTATGACTATCCCATGCTTAAAAGAAAACCCCATGTTCAATCACCACTCGTTCCGCCGCCCGGCCCACGAGCCACGTGGATTTTATCGTTCGAACCGCTCTCGGTCATCAGAGCTGTTTGTGCCGCAAAGGCAATGCCGGCCAAGGGAAGAACCGCAAGAAATCGGAGAAACAAAATCTTCATAGAACGCATAAAAACCTCCTTGAAAAATTTACAACCAACAACCAGGGTCTTTTGTAAAGTACGATCCCGTTTTTGCGAAAGCCACATTTCTATCGCCGCCGCACTTACGAAAATGAGCGCAATTTGCGCAACCATCAATCTTTCCTGCCCGCAGGCCTACCATGGGTTCATGGCGCAGAAAAGGCTTTTCTAAACCTTCGGACAAAACATTACCCAAAACCGTAGGCGTGCGACTCGAAACCTTCAAGTTTCCAGAAGGGTCGACAACAATTCCTTGAAACCCAATATATTGCGGGGCTCCAAGGGTTGAGTCGATAATGTTGAACAAAGGTTTCGCTGTGTTCGTGGGGACGCCGATTGTTCGCGAAGAGTCTAAAATCGCTACAAGCGCGGATCGTAATGCCTCGCCTTCCATTGGGCCGTCTGCATCACGAGCCATTAATTCGGCGGCGTTGCCTACTGCCACCATACGAGTAAAATTCATTTCGGTAGCGCCAAGTGATTTTGCAAGCGCAAAAAAAGAGGGAATAAACTTGGCGGTTCTCTTTGACAGCACCGCTTGGAAAGAAAAGGGGACGCCGCGCAATCGAAGATACCCAACTCCTGCAACAGATCGTTCGAATGAGCCCTCACCTCGAACGCAGTCGTGTGTTGCGGCATCCACACCATCGAATGATATTTGAAAGCGCACGCCATCGAGACGTTTACCTTCGAAAAGTTGCGGGCCAATAAGGGTTCCGTTTGAGAGAACAGCGATGGAACACCCAGGCCAACGCGTTCTCACGACATCAAGCATGGAGAAAAAGTGTTCGCTTAACAATGGTTCGCCGCCACAAAAAAGAATTGATGGTTCTTTGCCGAGCCGAACACGAAGAGCGTCGTATTTGTCAAGCACTTGCATCCACTGGTCGTATGACATCTCGTTCGTTCGCAGATGTTTATCGTGGTAACAATGGGTACAGCGAAGGTTGCAGGCGTGGGTAAGATCGAGTTGAATCGAGAGCGTCTGAGGCACGTTCATTTTACCAATCAACATGCGCACAAATCTGAACCGAATCGTTGATAACATTTCGAAGATCTTCCCAAACACGCAGCCGCCTCCTGCTATCATTAATTCTCAATTAAGGTTCTGCGATCTTGGTTCATGAAGCGTAGCGAGCGAATACTGCGCAGCGGCGTCCTTAATGACAACCCCAGCTTGAAGAAGTTCATCAATAGTACGCACAAGCGTCTCATTTTTCATCCGGATACGATCGCGAAGATCTGTTTTTGACGCACTTCCAAGTTCACGCAAGCCTTCGACTACGCGATCCCTATTCGACTGCGCCCGAGGCTTGCTAGGCGCGGGTTTCATTTCATTATTAGACACGTCATCAACGTTGTCGACAACTTTAAGCACTGCGCTCGGTGCGGATGGTTCCAATTTAAGGTGAAGCTGAATGTCGGACTCTTCGTCTCGGTGTTCGGTGGTGAGGCGCACGCCATCCTTGGTTTTCGATATAAAAAGAAACGATTCTCCCCAACCATAAAGGTCGGATGAGCCACGAAGGCTTTGGCCGTCTGTGGTGCCACTCGCTGAATCTTTGCGAGTGTGGTGAACAACCAGAATAGCGCAGCAATACTTTTGCTGCATGGCAGTCAGAAAATTTAGCACAGGCGAAATGGCGGCGCTGGCGTTTTCGTCACCATCAAAGAGGCGACGCAAGGGGTCGATAATTACGAGGTCGGGTTTGTCTTTTTTCAGGGTGTTTTCAAACCTGCTTTGAGCGGCGGGTTGATCCAGTATAAGTCGATTTGATTGATCCATAACAGACAGCTCGATCTCGTCGAGGGATGCACCCCTAGCGTTGGCAATGCCCTCGATGCGGCTTCGCAGCCTCTCTGGCCGGCCCTCGCCTGGAACGTAAAGAACCCTGCCTTTCATGGCGCCGAAACGACCAAGGCACTCTGAACCTGACGCCACAGATACAGCCATATCTAGGCATAGCCAAGTTTTGTAACTCTTGGGTGGGGCAGCCAAAATGCCAATAGCCGATCGTGGCCATAGCTGGTCGATAAGCCACACGTTATCCGCCTTCATCGCAGGCAGTTGCGAACACGGCGTTATGGTAAAACATTCACTAGTCATGCGTTACTCCTATCCGAGCTTGACCCACGGCACGTGATTTAGAAGATTTGGCACAAAAACGCAATCAAAATTAGCATTCCCAAATTCCCGTTCCTTTGCCTCCTAGAGATTTTGCGGATGGGAACGGGGGAACGCCGGAGCCACGGTCAGAACTTTGCGTTCCGATTTAGGCTGTATTTGTGAATATCGATGATGGCGCGTGCGTTGATGTTCATATGGCAACTGCGACCAATAAAAGAAGAGATTGAGTTCATAAATGCACGCAACAATCGTATTCACAAACCATCGCGTCTACGGACAATCTCAACGAAACATTGATTCGAACGAGAAATTTTCGGGCTGACCACAGCGTTCACACGTTCGACCCCATCAACAAAAGTCGCAAAACTCTGAAGGTTTCGTTCGATATCACTTTTGCAACTTTCATTGACTGGCTTATAAGTGCTGTTCGGATTAAAGCGCGGTGCACTTTTGCATGTGTTTATTCACTAGCCATATGTCCTGTGAATATGCTATACTTTTCATATAATCCAATCGAACGAATCTGATTGTCACCAGCTAAATTCCAATTATGAGGTACATTATGCCTGATTCATATAAAGAATACTCCGGAATGGAGATTATGCTTCACGCAGAACGGGAGTCGCTCAAACGAAATGCGACAAACGAAAGAGTTAGGAACTGGAGCCGATACCATCGATTTTTGGAAGGAACGCTTCATAAGAACGAGCCACAAGTCTATGTGAAAGGTTTCCACCCAACGTTCCGCCAATACCTTACCTGGATGAAGGAGCATGAGGGATGGAGCCACTGCAAGATTACAAGAACACACCCACTCTGGATTGAGGGCACAAAAATCTCCGACTACCCGATGAACAGATTTTATGCAGAGGCCAACAAGCGACGCAGGGAGATCGGAAAGGCTAACGCTAAGAAGAAACGCTTAGGGCTGTGATTGAGTGCACTTTTGCACTGTACGAAGTTTCATGCTCTAACTTAAAACAGAACTCACCTAACGCTTACGCTCTCTCAGCAATCTTTGCTACATATGTCGGCAGCAGTTTAACAAAAATCACATCAACGGTAGCGATGTTGTTGTTCATTTCTTCCTCGAATTCCTTAATCAAAACAGTCATATCTGAATCAGAAAACAAGCCATAAAGCAATGTTTTCGGTCCGCATGATCAATTACTCAGTGCTCTTGGAGTAACCCATAATAGCAAGACGCTCTTCAAATTTTGCACGGTATTCAGGGTAGATTTTTTCGAAATCTTCAAGAAGCAAGTCTACCCTTTCCTCAGCTTTTCGCTCTATTTCCGCAAATGCGGCCTGCACCTCGGGATAAGCGAGAAAGCGCTCAAGCAGAAGATCCATCTCGGCTGTTGAACAGTGCGGTCCAAAAATCTGGCGCAATGAATTTGGAACCACGACTCTAGGACTGTTTTGAAACCCCATCGTCTGAATCCTCCTTCAATAGTTCTTCTCTTCCGCTCTCAATAAGCACACGGCTGAAGTAGATGTCCACGATTTCGCCCAACGAATCCAACATTGCTCCCACGTCATTATCAAAGCGCATTAGGGCATCCACCGTGAGCGGATCATTCCGCATTTCGGCCATCACCAGTCTTCCCTCGGCTTCGATGATTCCGTCTGGAGAGAGTGCGGCTTGAGCATCGACATACCGCTTCCAGTCGAAGTATTTCGGTTCATAATCCATAGAGAGCTCCTTTTTTACGGGCCGAAATGTTCACGAAGTCAGCCCCGGTGCACACGCACCACAGCATTGACGCCTTTTGCCATTAACCCTGAACTTATTTGCTCCGTGAGCGGTTCAATAACAGAATTAAATACGCCATCCTCAATGGCGGCATCGACTTCTGCATGCGCCAATCCGCGGAGTATCGGCACCCAAGAGGTGAGCCAGCCGACAAATTGGCCCTTTTCCTTAGAAATCACTTCACTATAATCGCAGACGACAACGTCAATGGTAATGCGAATCTTGGGCATTAAACGTATTCTCCAACCTTTATACGGATCAAAGTTCGCCTTCCCAGCCGCACCTTTCTCAGGAATACGGAAAGGGTGTACTGTCGCAAGTCGTGAAATCCGCACAAAGCATATCTGACACCGCCGCTAATTATCTTGAAAATCCACGCAACCATGCTTCACCCATTCTTATTCTCGCGGTCGAATTCCAAACGTCTCATTCTCAGCCAACTTTAAGAATTCTTTGGAGGGCGTATACTCCGAGAGAGCAAATGCAAATCTATATGTCATAGGTTTATCTGCTTTAGTGCAACTATTGGCCATCGAACTCCATGATGAAAGCAACTTTATGTCTTTCTGAGGGCGCGGGTTCTTAGGTGCTCTAGCGACTCCAGTTTTGCCACTGTACAGATAATCTGCTAACGGTACGATGTAGTGCTCCTCGCCCATTTCACTGGCGATATAGCAAGTTCCTTCGCAATTTTCGGTCGTGTATTTGCAGTTTCCAACACCCATTGACGGGCCAGAAAACACCGATACAAACGGTCGACCTTTCTTCGCATTTTCGATCGTCATGGCTAAAACAGGGCTGGGCAGCATGCCTCGGTATGTTGACTCAAGCGTGAATTTGGCGCCGTCATCAAGTTGAATTGTCATCGAATTCAGAGAGCAAATGCCTAGGCCAAATGCCGCCGCATTCATGGAGCCGCCACCGATCGAATACTCCTGTTGTTGTCTAAAGCATTGCACAAGGCTTGGTGTAACGGCAGGAACCCAAGAGCCAACCCGCTTTCCACTTCCAACAGCGTAAATTTCCCATGGACTTTTAGAGGCCCCAGAACATGAAACAAGTGATATAAGCGCACAGCCACAAATTGCTGCGTTAAATTTACGCAAACAAATCGTATCCATTCTTGAAAACATAAACACCTCCTAGTGGTTTCTAAAACAATCAACTTTGAAACATTAAGTCACTACTATTACATCACGGCCGCACCTCTCTTTTAAGTTCGCACTTAGTTGAAATTTCCGTTAGGGTGATCCATCCGTAGTCGGTAAGCTTTGATGTTTCGATCCAATTGCACTTACTATTGGCGTCGCTCATGTTGATGAGCAATTCCCCAACGGCAATTTCCGGGTAAAGCGTTCTCGCTGGTCCAGTCAAATCGAGCACGTAATATTCCTTTCCATCGTTTTTGACCTCGGTGCGAAAACTCGGCAAAGAGGTGCAACTTGCAATTAGCAGCGATATGGCAGCAAATGCGAGTTTCATGTCAGCTCCTAAGTTCACGACCATCAAGAATGCCAACATATGTTATTCGGAAAATTGCCGTTACAGTTTAGTATTAAATTGGATATTTGACGGATCTGATAAATTTAATTCCGTAGGTATATCTGCGCATTGGCGCCTGCTTATTCAACAGACATCAATGCACAAGCCAAACAAATCATGTACCGGTTCTTCTGAGAGGTATGACGTTACCATCCACTCCCGTTGACAAGCTCTTGCGAGTAGCAATTTTAGTAACGGCCAAACCCCCTAGAGCGAATAGCGCACCTTGTAGAAAAATGCCGACTGCAGTGGTTGCCATTGCTTTCGCTGTGTCAACCCACGTTGATTGATTTGATTCAGAAACCTGCACCATATATAAACTCCTATTGAACAAAGAAAAAAGCAGCGAATCCACCATGGATTCACCGCTTCAATCATCTTATACCAATAATGTGTTACTTATTTCGAAGGAGTAAGCATTTTGTGTCAATTAGATACTAGCTATCCGAATATGTTTTCTAAAACCTCGTCAGCTCGTTTCTTCACATCGTCAGTAATGTACTCGCTAACAGCACCCAAAGCCGCAGTTAAAGCAACGGCATCATCCGCGAAGCCAACCACAGGGATGACGTCAGGCACCGCATCAACCGGAGAAACGAGCTACCCGAGGCCGCCCATTATGATTGTTTTTGCCAAAATTGGAGATTTATCCATAGCGTAAAATAAAAGAAGAGCCGGTTCTGCAACCGAACGCCCGACCTTTCGAACAACCTTCCAAAACGCTTTCACACTGAATTTATCGCTATAGCCCTTGGCGATGATGTCCTCTCACAATTTTCGTTGATTCATCGACGTTCGAAGAAATGCGACCTGAATCACGCTCGGTATTGTGACCCGAAAGGCTGGACCAGATAAATCTTTCAGCGTCCATAGCGCCGTAAGCGCCCATCCAATTGGTCCAACGGCAACACTAATAGCGCGGGCCAATCCAGCGTTCGCAGCAACAGCTAAGCCCCTGCCAGCAACTGCTTTTGCGACCGCGTTTGCAACAATGATAGCGACTTGGTACGCGACAAAACCGCTCATATTTACGCCAGCTTGAATCGCAGCAATAACGGCTTGTTTAGAAAAGTTTGCGGTCTTCAGGTCAAGCCCGTTTGCAAGTTCTCGCAAGTCCTCTGGGGTCATCTTTTCCATTGAATCGGTAAGAACCTTCATCAACAAATTCATTTCAATGAGTTCAACCGCGGCCTCAGAGTTGTAGTTGACTCGCATTTTATCGCAAACTTCCGTCAGAACCTCTCTGTACAACACACCCTCGCCACCACGAACGAGTGTTGCGAAAGTGTCTGCCCCAAAGCATTGCAGCTCGGCAGCAATCAGATCCCAGTATCGTCGATGGTCAGGTGCAAATTGTTTGTACTTATCATTAACGGTCAACTCTTCGGTAAGCCTACTGCTGCCGTCTTTATCTTTTATCAAAATCGTCACAAGAGCATCGAGATCTTCGCTCGAACAGTTACACAAAAATTCCAAATCCACATCTCTCCTGTATCCCACTACGAATTCCCTCCCTGACAAATCCTTGTTACAAAACACAAATCTCTACGCCCTCACTGGGCGCAAAAGAGTTACCTCGGAACAAACGTTTCACGCGCGATATTTCCAATAATATTTGTAGACACGCCGTCAAAAGTGCCGCCAATAAGTCCGCCTAGGAGGGGAACGGCTTTGCCTAAATTAATTAGTCCCTTTTCTCCAAATTTGGTAACAAGACGAAAACCAACTTTCTGGTTTATTTTCACGATGACCTGTCCGCTGATCGATTTGATCGCGCTTTGCGTGAGTTTTGTACCAAGTGCAATGCCAAAATCTTTTAAAATGTCCTTAGCACCGTTTCCGCAAAGACAGACGTAAACGAGAGTTTTCACCTTGTCGGCACGAAGATCGTAACCACCCATATGAGCGATGGCTGCAATCATGCGAATCTGAATGTACCAAACGACCGCCAAATCAGCTGGGACAGTGATTGGCATAGTGATAATGCCGCCCAGTCCGGTCAAAAATCCCGTTGTGGTGGCCTTGGTATTTTGCCACCGAATAAGTGAATTTGCTTTGTCACGAAGATCGCCGCTCCCGCGCATGTATGATTGTGCCAATTGTTCGGCAGTTAGAACTCCTGGAATCGGTATTCCGTTGATGGCGTGCTCGTAAGCCCAGTCCAAGGCATTCATGATCGCGTTCTCAGTTAATTTCTCTGCCATTCGTACACCTCATTCGATTCCAGGAGTTTGAAAAAAAATGCCAACGCTCAATACCTGCTGTCCAAGCGGACTAATAGTTTGTCGTTACACACGGAAAATTCCATGATAAGTTCGTCACGGAAACGCTGACGCCAGTTGAAGACTTCGCCAAAATCGAAAGAGACGGCCCTGTGTACGTGAGTTGAAGACTCGTTTCACTGTCCACTATCGAGAAGTTTGCGTATGCGACACGAGCTTTGGATAAAGAGCCGTCAGTTGTTGGCGGTAATCCGCCCCAGCTTGTGTCAGCAACATATCCGCGTGCATAATACTGTTCATTTATGAACACAGTGCCGTGCTTTAGTCCGTTAGAAAACGTGATTAACTCATATGTAACGTACGCGTCGGCATCATTCAAATACTGAAGCGTATACCCCTGATTGTTTCCCGTGTAGCCTGAGATCATTTTTGTCTTCGTATCAAGTATACAAACTCTTTTGCTTGATAGCTGGACATTCGCATTATTCCCATTGCACACCTTTTGTTGGGATCCTAAAAGCGTTTCGCCAGAATCAAAAGCACCATTTGCATTGGTGTCATTAAAGGTCTGTGCCGTAATGCCACCACTGGGGCACTGAGCAACACTTGCAACTCCCAAATATATTCCTACTTGCTCTAATCTGAAAATATGATTCTTCCGTTCGGTAAGCGCAGGCTTCATACAAAATTCAATCGGCACAAGCAAGTGGATTAAACTTTTACGTCCGCGTCGCGATCTGAGATTGAGCGTACTTTGCGTCAAAGGGTTTCGCTTGGGTCAAGTGCCACACTCAAAACTTCGCAGCCCCCGTTCCTTCTTCTGCTCTCGGAGCGGAGTCGTAGTTATGAACGCCTTGCGTTTGGCACGAATTTTCGTACAAAAGATCGCCAATGTGCTCGTACGCAAACTCCACTACCGAAGAAAACCATTGCTCAGAAACAATGTTGCTATGCACCATTCCTTCAACAATTCGCCGCCAAAGAATCTGCAATGATAACCTGGTGGAAACAGAAACCAGAAAAAACATGAGAGATTGCAGGTGGTATCTTTGGTGAAGTGGACTCTTTTCGCCCTCAAGTTCGCTCAAAAATCGCAGAATTTCTGAGCGAAGCTCAGTCATTCCTAAATTTTGATCGGGGAGTTTTGATTTTAAGGTGACTCCAGCACGAAACGTATCGGCATACACCATTTTGGCACGTTCCTGTCTCTTGTTTCTGAGAATTCCAAAAAAGTATTCTTCTCCATAATTTTTCTCTGGGCGTTTGCTTTTTTGCGAATGGAATGCGGATTGCGCCTCGATAATTTCTTGAGTTGAATATCGCAGCAGTTGCTTTGCTATGAGTTTTGTGGGGATTTTTGTATCAGGTATGCTTGTGAAGCACGCAAGAGTTTCTGGTAGCAAAACTCCCCACCGTTCACTCAGTGATTTTTTGTTTTTGCTCATTCGTGTTGCCAGCTTCGCAATTGCTGGTCTGTCGGCCTCATTTGCTTTTTTTTCGAGTGCCAAAGAGTGTGGAGTTGCATTGCGAAAGCGCTTGCGAGGCGTGTGGTTTCTGACTTTCATAAAAGCCTCTGTGACCGCTCTGGCTACCGAAGCAGAAAGTTCTTTAGGAGACTCTCCGACGATGTCTATTGACTGCACATGTTGCGAGAATACCGAAAAATGATTTTCCATAATATTGCTCTTCGGATTTCCCGGCCACGAGTGCACGATAATGATGCCGTGTTCTTTGCAAAAATCTAAAACCTCTACTGGAAGATCTGCCTTGTCGTTCTTTGAGAGATCGTAGACGCGTTCTCTCGCAAGCCGGTTGTCGATGAGAATACCGATAGGAAAAGTGTCAACTTTTTTATGAGCATCCTTCAGGGCTTCAAGAAAAGCGCGGGAATCCTCCGCTTCTGAAACGCTTGCCCCAACAAAAAATGAGGTTCCGGTGCAACCAAACGCATACCAATGCCAAACATACGAGTGGCCGTTGATGGTAACGCGAATCTGTTTTCCATCCGCGGCCCAATAAGATAGAGCAGAAAACTCGCGCAGTGGAATGACGCCGGCGTTTTTTTCTTTCTTATACGGCTGCCGAAGCCCAAGATTTATGGTTGTTTGCCGCACAAAATCATAGCTCATTTTTGCGTCTGAGTAATTCTGTCCCAAGAAAGCCCAAAAGCGCTCAAGATTTTTTCGTGCCGCTTTTGGCGCGCAATTCCATGCCTCCATAACAAAATTTTCGTCTTCGGAGAGCGAGCGCATGAGAAGCTGCTTCGCAACTTTGAAGTTCACGACGGTTTGCAAAGGAATACCCAAAATACTGGCGATTTCTGCAGATGTAGCCTGCTTGGTGGCAATTAAATCCAGACAAAGGCTTCGCAGCCAAGGCAGTATCGTTCTTCGCTCCGCATCAGGATCTTTTTTGATTGTGCCTGTGCGCGCTGCGATTTGTGTTGCAAGTGCTCGGGCGACGCTCTTGCGACACATGGGTTCTTTTGTGGTTTTTTCCGGTCGTGCCAAAGGCTGCAACAGGCGCTCCACAACTGTGAATCGATTTGCATGCTCAGTCATCAAAGGAACACCTAGTTTTTCTGCTAGCATTTTGATGTTTGTGGAGTCATGCTCTGCGAGAATTCTCTGCCCCAGGGCAGCAATGGATACCAGGTCGGAATCTTTCAATTTTGGAATGCCAAAATCGTGCAATTGCTTTCTGTCGATCATGGAGGCTCGCGGCTAAAGGGTTTTGAATAGTCAAAACCGGAAACCGCCGAAACGCAATATCAGAGAGGCTTAATCCGCAGGTATCTGGGATTCGGCTGAAACGCGAGTTGCGGCAATAAGATCTTGTAGAACGCGAAGCATTTCGCTTTCGCTTCGATTTTTTTCCGAAGCTTTGGTGTAGGCCTTTTCTGCACCCGGAAAAAATCGATCGGCCGGAACCTGAAGTTTACCCAACCCTTGGTGGCATCGACGAAAATTGAAATGCTCAACCCATTCCGAAAGACCTGTTTCAAATTCAGCCAACGAAGTGAAGCGCCGAACATTGAGAAGTTCTTTCTGCACCTGCTGATTAAGGTTTTCAATCTTTCCATTTATGCGAGGCTCTACGGCAACATGCTGATCAATGCCAAGCTCTTCAAGATATCTTGTCAATCGTCCAATGCCGCGCCAAGACCGAAATGCAGCACCCCTGTCGGCCATAAAACATTCTGGCTTCCCATGATTTTCAATTGCTTTTCGCATCATATCGACAACACCGTCAGCTTTTTCTCCGTCAATAACAACAAAACCAACAATAAAACGCGAGTGGTCATCCTGCATGAAAAGAACATAGATTTTGCACATATTGACGAATCCGTGCAAAAAATCTCCGTGCCACATCACGTTCCTACGCACGGCTTCGTACCTACGAAACTGTCCCGGACGAAATTCTTTCTTGCGCACCAAAGGCGGAACCCATCCTGCACGTTCCATCACCTCGCGCACTGTGTTCACTCCCATCCGCAGACCATGATGCCTTGCAAGCCAGTCTCGAATTTGCATAGGACCCATGCCTGGGTGCTGCTTCATCACCTCCAAAATGACACTGTACCTTGCGGGGACTTCACTCATATCTTCTTGTGAGCGTCTTTTGGAGCGGCGCAAAATTCTCGCGATTGTGTCGTATGAGACCCCAAGTTTTTTGTGAACTTCCGTTGACCCAAACTCATCGGCAAGCGCGAGAATGTGGCGTTTTTCCGAGCACGAGTAACGCCGCCTCGTTTTCCCAGCAAAGCGTTTGAAAGCCTCTTCTAGTTTAGAAAACCCCGAAGCGACAGCTGCAGTGGGTGGAATTGTTTTTGTTTCGAGTTGTACGGCTGCTGGTTTTGAAGCCGATTTTGCAGTTTTGTCTTCGGAAAAAATCCGAACGGTTTCCTCAGCGCTCATTGCTTTGACTTGCGTTTTCCAATAACACACTTGCGGAACATGCAGCTCAAAATACGCTGCTGAAACACCAACGCCAGCCAAATATGCACAAGATACAACGAATTCTCTGATAGGCTGGGAAAAAATCCTGCGGCCTGATTGTTTTCGAAGTGCAGCAATCTTCGAACGAGTCATGGTGCACGCCTTCATTTCGTGAGCGATTCTTTCTGCAGAATTTTGAAGTTTTGAGTGAACAAAAAGCGCGTCCCAGTTTTCCGGTGGGGTCGAGTTCAGGATTCGCTGCAAGTGATGTGGAAGATTGAGCCAATGACATTGAGGAGAAAGTTTTGCCAGTTCCTCGAAATATGCGCGGGGCAGTTTTTCCATGGAGCCTCCAAAAATGAGGCTTACCGATTCCGTGGGTCACAATGACCTAAATTTTCAGATCAAAACACCTACTGAACGTCCATCAACACCTGACGCACCCGTAGACCCCGTTGCTCCACTAGCACCTGTAGCGCCGTCAGCAACGAACACGGGAGCGTTCGTTCCGCAAATGATGTTTGCGCCACCAGAGACACGCGTTGCTGTGCAAGACGTGCCCGGAATTCCCTGTGCCCCGCTTGCTCCATTTGCACCGTTAATGCCGTCAGCAACAAACACGGGGGCATTTACCCCACAGGCGACGTTCGCACCTCCTGAAACTCTCGTAACCGAACACGAAGTTCCAGAGGCACCTGTCGCCCCGGTTGCGCCTTGCGGTCCCGTGATGCTCACAACTTCCCACACCTGGCTTACGCAGGCTTTGAATTGTTTATCATTTGAAACATAAAACAGTTGGCCTTCTCGCAGATCATTGCACGCAGGAAGCTCTGAGCTCGCCGTGACGCGAAAAGAGTTCCACAAAACATCACTCATACCAACAGGCTGAGTGCCGGTTGAAGGCGTCATCGAAGAAACGATTTCACTTCCCGAAGTCTTGTCGCCACAAGAGGACACTAATACAGCAAAGAG
>CAIZES010000314.1 GCA_903932045.1 uncultured Silvanigrella sp.
CTTGATTTGGGTCATCAGTGGGTCCTCTACTAAACGACTGAGTGAAACGAGCTTTAAGAAGGAAGTTCGGCGGAACCGCAAAATATTTTTGCGGATTAAGTTTGTATAGGCGATCAGCAGAGTTTCGTATTTTGGCGCTGAGAGTTTTTGTATTTCGCAAAGCGAATACATTTGGATGAAAAGTCTTTTCCACAACGATTAATTCTTGCGTAGCAAGTAATTTATGCCTCACTAACTTAGTTTTCAACAGACGCACATCAGGAACCTTTTTTTTATACAACCCGTGCTCTTTCTTAAACAAAGGAGGTTCTCTATGCTTTGAATACTTCTGCTGAAACGCCATCAGCACAAAATGACTCATTTGCGTTAGAAGTTTATTTAGGCGTTTTACTTCTCTCAGTTCCCGTGCTTCGTCTTTTTTCTTTTTTTTTCAGCAGATTTTTCGGCAGCGTTTCTGCGCCTTGTCACACCCTCTTTGATTTTTTCAAAGTCAGAATTTACGCGGATATATTCATCCGTTTTGCCAAGTGTTTTGATTATTGCGTTTTGAATTTCTTCTAACTGAGTGACAGTTACTTTGCCTGTCGGCTCAAAAGTATTTTTGTCCATGTTATAGACAGAGCCGTGAGCAAATATTTGTATGAACGGCACAGTTCGGTTTTCAGATTTAGTCTTCGGTGGGCTTCGCCAGTTCTTAATCCAATTCTTTATTGATGCTGCTGTTGCGTTGCCGTGAATAACAGGAGTTGGTTTTTTATATTTCTTTTTGTATTGGATTTTGTCCGTAACGGTGATGCTGTCGCGTGTGTAGTGATCTTCAACACACAGTGCCATTTCGTCTGGCGTCATATCGTGTATTTCATAAAGAGCAGACACAGCCAGCGGGAGTTGCGACAGGTCTTTGCCGAGAAGTTTTTGGTTGTTGAATATTACTTGACCAGCACTGGCATATTTAGTGAAGTTTGGTCGCCCACCGAACACTCGGTCCATATTATTTTGCGAATACCAGTCGCTGAATGATTTGTTGTAATCGCCCGATTGATTTATGTTTGCTGCTCTCACAGCGTGAGCCAAAACGCACATCTCAACGACTTTGCCAGCGGCTTCACGGCGCAGGTTTCTAAAATCTTCCGCGAGTTCGCCCGTTAGGGTTACGCGGTTCGCACCTGGCATAACGAAAACATCATTTCCCGAAGAGTTTTCCATAGCCTGCCCCTTCAACCGTTTGAGACTGAATACTAATTCTGCCACATTTTTTTCTACTGGAATACGGCAGCAGAGCTCAGGGAGCGTTTTTAGGCGGTCGGATCAGTGCGACTGCGGGCTAATTGCGGAAGCAGATTTGGATGCTTCTGGAGGCTTGCGGGGGGTGGTTTAGCGGTGTATTTCTGGGCTTCATTTCCAATTGGAAATGAGGACTTTGTTTAGAACTGTTTATAACAAAAACAGTTGGACACAAAATTCGCTAAGTCGTTGATATATAATGCGGTCCCGTAGCACAGCCGGATAGTGCGTCGGTTTCCTAATTCAACGAACAAACATATATTTCAATGACTTATTGACTTGTTTATAACTTTTGTTTATAACTCCCGTGTGCGAAAAAGCACTACAAATCCCAAAAATACAGGAGAATTCCATGGAAGCACCCGCTTTGCGTGTGGTGTTGTATTCTCGCGTTAGCACAGGAAAACAAACGACTGATAATCAAACTATTGAACTTCGGCAGGTTTGTTCCAGAAACAATTGGAACATCATTCGGGAAATAACTGACAACGGTATTTCAGGAGCAAAAGGTCGTTCCGAGCGACCAGGATTTGATGAACTCCACAAAATCGTTTCCCGAAAAGATGCGGATATGATTGTCGTCTGGAGTTTGGACCGTCTTGGACGATCAACGGTAGATTTGGCGAACTTTATGGGCGAACTGGAAACGAAAAATGTTTCTTTTTATTCCCACACGCAAAGCATAGACAGCAGAACTCCATCAGGAAAAATGTCCTTCGCTATATTCGCAGCAATCGCCGAGTTTGAGCGTAATATGATCCGCGAGCGAGTTTGTGCTGGACTTGCCAGAGTAAAAGCCGAAGGGAAAAAATTGGGTCGCCCTTCACGGGTGAACGAAAATACTATTATCGCGGTGCGATTGATGCGTGAAAAAGGGATGGCGAAAAACAAGATAGCGAAAGAACTCGGCATCGGGTGCGGCACAGTTCAACAAATGCTGGCAGCGTAAAAATGGACAAAAGCAGGAACTCACTGGATGGACCTGCGATAACAATCCGACAAGGGCTTGCGATCTACAAGACCCTCGCAAGTCCATTTTATTTCGCACGCATCTGGAATAATAAAACAAAAAAGTATGTCGTCCGTTCAACAAAAGAAAAAACGCGATTAGAAGCAAAGACAGTAGCCGAAGAGATTTTCAGTAATCTTCATACATCGGGTGCGCTAACTGCTGCCCCGCGTGAAATGACTTTTTCTCATTTTGCGGATCAAACAATAAAGCAAGCCCAATTTGATGTAGCATCAGGCGCAAGGCAACAAGGCCATATAAAAGATATTCGGTATATATTGGAACAACATAACTGGGGACTGCTGAAAGAGTTTGGCAAAA
>CAIZES010000315.1 GCA_903932045.1 uncultured Silvanigrella sp.
CGGCGAGACCCTGCTGAGCGAAAACAAGCTTTGTACTCAAAGCGTAGTTTTGCGCGTGTTCCAACATTCTAAGCAAAACTTTTTGGTGGTCACGCGATAACCACCATTTTAGGACGTTTTTTAGAAACCGCTAACAAAAGGCATTGAGTCCCAGATCGACCAACAAAATCCTACTTAAAAAGCCTTGCAGTACGGCCATTACCCTCACTGAAAGGGTGAACCACAACAAACTGTTTGTGAAAAACTACGGCCACTATAATCGGATCAAGTTTTTTGCGATGTTTATTTATCCACAACAACAAATCAGTCATCAATTTAGAAGCATCTTTACAATCGGGGGTGTAATATACGGGCTTGCCAACACGTGGGTCATTTCCCACAACCGGCTCTTTTCGCATTTTTCCCGACCGAAACTTATCTAAAGTTCCGACAGTAATATTCTTTTGAATGGAGAGAATGAGTTTGAGTGAGAAATCAATTTCTCCCTGATCCAGTTTTTCATTTAAGAAACATAAACTAGTATCATAATTAAGAACCTCGCGTTCAGTGATGCTACATTTTCTGGACTTTTTTAGAATTCTTCGCACCTCGGTGAGAGGTAGAGGGTTGCCTTCGATACTGTTGGAGGCAAAGGTTGAAACTTCGCAAGCCGTTTTCTCCAAATTCGCTCGAGCTGCCTGAGGAATATGGCGATTTTGTAGCACCATTCTATGCTCAATTATCTTTTTTATTGCTTCATGCACTTGGCGGCCTGCACATTAAGCATCATTGCTGCAGAGATTTACAAGCCGCTGCGCAACACTCAGGCTCAGTGGAAGTACTGAGAGACGGTTGCCCTTACGCACTAACATGAGCTCTTCGGGCGAAAAAAGCTTTTTAAGCCTTTCTAAACTCAAAGTCTGAGGGAATTTTGTTTCAAATTTTACGACGACCGTGTGCCACCGAGGCGCCTCTTTGGATGCTCTAGGATCAAAGTACTTGCTCTCAGGGTTAAACTGTGTGGGATCAATGACATTGCTTTGAACAATCCTGGCAAGCCCAACGATACCTGGAATATCAATGTTTGAGTGATAAAAAAACGCCAGATCAGATGGCTGCATTTGTTTCAAAAAATTTCGCGCTTGATAGTTTCTCACACCATCCCAAAGGCTTTGTCCTTCTTGTTCGAGGTTTTCGATGCCAAAAGTTGATGGTTCCGATTTTAAAAGCCAATAGTTCATGATACCTGGACCTCCTGGTGAGAATTGTTCATGCTTCGTTTTTATTTTTGCGGTTTTTAAACGAGTTACAGCTTTGCCGTGCAACCATCCGGCACAATTTAGACTTTTTTTTCCAACGAAAATTCATTACACACTCCATCGTATTATCATGAACATATTCGGAAGCAAGTGCAGCCAGGAGAGTTGAGCATGGAAATACGCACATCGCACCAAGTGGTGTTCTCTGCAAATCTTCGTCTGCCTCATTCCGAAGATGCCGACACGGCGATGAAACAGCGCCTCTTGGCCATGGAATATTGAATATTTTTTCCTCGCCGTAGTTGAATTTTGATGCCGCATAGGAACACCGGCATGATCTATTCAGGGGGCTGATTTATTCAATTCAGGGGGCCGACTTATTCTCCCCCGTACGCAGCAGTAATCTCTTTGTAATCTCTTTCTGAATCGAAAAGAAGGTTAAAAGTTGCAGTCTTTCACCCTGAAAGGAGAGTTTATTATGCACTGATCTCCACATCCCTCGCTCTACAGCGCTACAATGGGTTCGAGAGGGTGGCGTAAAAGAGGTAGTTGTGACTCATCCGAGCCTCGGCAAATCCTGTGACGTGCTTGTCGAAGAGAATTTTGCTTTGCAGAAAACTTGTGCAGCTGAAAAAGCAAATAACGAACTTGTTCACGTTTCGCTTCGGGTTATCGGGTTTCAAATGCCGTATGTAAGAGTCGCCGCAGGAAACCTCAAGGAAAAACTGCTGGACGCCATCGATGTTTGCTTCAGTAACCGCTTGGTACCGCATCGTGCGTGAGTTTAATTTACGCAGACCCAGTACCCACGTGCTTCGGCATGGAGGCTGCCGTAGGGCCCACAATGCTGCGAAAGATCTCGCGCTGACTCAGGTGCTTCTTGGCAACACTAACACATGGACAGCACCCTGGTCTACGCACAACGGGACAAGGGGGCATTCAAGGACTACGCCAAACTCACTTGGAAACCAGGCGCTGGAAATTCCTGAACGCAATTGAACGCAATTGAACGCAAATCGATTTTGAAAAAAAGAAACCCGCTTGGGAAGCGGGTTATTTGAATGACTGGCGGAGAGGGGTGGATTCGAAAACGGCCTTTTGGTTTTTAGAACCCCTGCTCAAACAGCTGTTTCTTAATCCTAAATTCGAGCCAATCGCTCATTGCGCGCAAGCGGAATCGCTCACAAACAAACTTTTGAATCATTCACTACCGGTGCTATCAAATCTTTTTTCTCTCTATTCTTCTTCTTTCTTCTTCTTTCTTCTTTTTAAGATGGATGAGATGGATAAGAGGGAAGTTTTCGTTCGCCCTCAAGTACATCGTTCTGCCAAGTCGGGTGCCAATTCAGCAATCTTTGAGTTGGTGACCTAGCTGTGGATTGGGCAGAGTTTGGCAGCAGAGCGATTATTTGACTCTTCGAAACTGATTATCGAAGTGCATTCGGTCGTGAGCATTCATTTTACAAGGAGGTTCTTTTATCTCCCCGCGAAGGAATAGCTCATTTTGACAGTCTGGTTCTTCAGAATGCATGTCTGGGCTCGATGATTGCCAACCAGTGATGACTTTGTAGGGAGGTCCAGACGAAATCTTAAAGACCAGAAAAACAAAGTCGGGGCCGCCGTCGGGATGAGTGAAGCAAACCTTTACTGAACCAGGGTGCTTCGACTTCGACGCGATGATATTCTCGCAACTACTCTCAGCAATGCACTTTTCAACAAGAGGCGGAACAATGTTTCGGCACAAACAGTCACCGCAGTGTTTGCTCAAGTAAAAAACATCAGCACGTCTTTTCCACGGGTGGCCGTTTCTCAAGCGGCGGAGCTCATCTCGAAATTGATTTGCTTCCAAGATACCCCCTGAGCACCTAGCGTGGTTCCTGTGAGGTTCTCTTGGCAACAATTCCTTCTCCGGGCTTAAGAAGCGGCAGAGTAAAAACAGGGAATCGCAAACGGGCTAATGATGAGTGAAAATACTCGCGAAAGTACGGAACTGCATGAAAAATGGCATTCAGGCGCACAAATAGGTCGGCGATGTCGTTGTCCGGAAGTTTCGTTCCCGGCAAAATTGCATAAGTGATAAAATAAGTAGCTTTCAGCTCAACTTCGGGAGCTAAAGATTCTTTGTTCTTTGCAACAAAGGCACCAGTAACTTGAGCAATAAGTTTTCGGTCTTCGCCTTGGAGGACCCAGTCATATTCAAAATCTAGGCTCGTGAGAGAGTGTTTGGGTTCAATTTGGCCCGGAACTGCGTAAGCAACACTCCGCTCCGCTCGGAGGCACACATCCTGAATTTCCAAGCACTTTAAGAACTCATTGAATTCCTTTGCTGGAGGAAGGTGTTCTCCGTTTGTCGTCTCTATTTCTTTGGGTGACTTGTCTTTCTTCATGCGAGTTTTCGCTCTTGTCCTAAGGTTGTTTCGTAGGAGGAAAAATTCAAAGCTCTTTTCTGAAGTACGGGCTGCCAACCATTCTGCTTGTGTTTAACAACCGGGAGTCTCAGTGGAGGACACGGGTAATCTTCGAACCCTACGAAGCACTCAGTTGAAGAACGCAGTGCCGCAATCTGGTCGACGATTTTATTGAACAAGAATTTTGCAAGGTCAGTGCTACGGGGGTGAGTAACAGCGTCCTCGCCTTTTTTCTTAATCTGACTCCAACGCGCCTTTGACATGCCCACGCCGCGTTCAAGATCCAAAAGTGACACGCTCGTCAGCGCGGTGAGATACGCAACTTGTTTACCGCTAAACGCAGAAGATCGCTTCCCTTGTCGAACTTCCTCAACAAACTCTTTCGCTTGAAACAGGCGGATAAGTGTTTCTGAATCGGGATCCAGGCAAACCTCACCGTCTTCATCAATAAATTCCATGCCATAGGCTGTCACTTGGCCCAAAGGCGTAAGCATCGTTATCAGTTTTTGCGTTTTCTGTTGATACATGTGCTCACCTCCCTTCACAGTATATCGGACTTCCAGCAGCAAAGGTTAAATTTCTTAACCCTTCGCCGTCATACATCTGTCAGTCACCCAAGTCAAAGTGATTTCGGTAAACCGTCCCTGTTGATTGTAAGATTCCGTGATGATTGAAGGACGCACTCGGGCTATCCAAATAGCAAGGATTTGTTTGGTGCATGCATTGTTCTTGGTTGTGCCGCTTCCATTTCAAACTTCGCTTGCCTGCGGGGGAGGCTTCAAGTGACTATGGTGATTCCGCATAGCCTTAGGGATCAATCTTCAGGCAACTTTTTTCAGTGTCCCTGAGCCTTGAATTGTTTCTTGCGTTTCGATTGCGAGTGATTCTTTGTACTCAAATGCATCCGGAGTTGCCCTGTACGCGATCTTTCCGCTTCATCTCAGGAAAAGCGTCATTTTCTTTCATTGCAGTAGCTCGCAAGGACACTTTCGTGGAGTCAGAATCGTTGCTTGTTTTTGGGCCCTTGTAACTGCAACTCTTAACGTCAATCTGCCCTGATCCATTCGAGTGGTATCTGAAACGATTCTGCCCCTATAAACACCTTCATGAACAAATACCTCATCGAACTGTTTTCCTTTCGACTTGTGTATGGTCATAATTTGAACGCCAGAAACCTTCGACAAGCGAGATTCGATGAAAATAGCTGAACATCTTTCCCAGAATCGAGTGAAAGGCATTCGCATTCCAGATGAGGAAACCGAGGATCGTCGATTCTTGTCAGCGGGCCTGTTCTGCCGAAATAAAATCGCCGCGCCCACCAAGGCGCGGATTACAGATCGTTTTTGAGCGGATTTGAAAGATCATTTTTAGGCGTTTTTATAAGATCGTTAACACGGGCAGGTCAAGATTTCTCATTCCGACCAAATTCCACAATAACAGTGTCTTAAGGCAGTTTTCGAGAAACCCTCGAAGATCAACTCTTTTCGAGCGTATTTCGGTGGTGACAGGTGATCTTCACAGAAGTTTTTGGATGCAATATGGAATGAAAAGGTGTGATGCGACGAAAAGAGACGCCACGCACATCAAGCTGTTTTGGCATGCAAGCGTTGGCGACTTATTGAACAAATAACAGGAAAGGAGGGCCTGCCTCAAAGAAATCTATCGATAGAAGAAAACCCTTTGAGTGTGCCCCCGAAGAAGCCCACACTTGGCCGTCCAAGGCTACTTCGAGCATGCGCAAAGATCAATCATCCTAAATTTTAACAGATCATTTCATTGGAGAATGCTATGAAAGTGCCGTTTTTTGCGAAGTTTGATGGTAGCTACCGCGCGGATGAGGGGCAGGGAAGCTCACTTGGCTTGAGGAAAGTGACTCATGCGGTCGCTTTGGTCATTGGCCTTGGGTTTGCGGCTCAGGGCTTTGGAGTCACCTGTGCCGAACATTGTGGGAAATACCCTGGCGCGGTGCACCAAATCTGCGAACTCACCAAGGGAAAAGTTGATCCTTGGGTTGCCCCTGTCGGCATGCCAACAGCAGACGGCATTGCAATGTGCGATTGCCCTTGCAGCTGTGTAATTCTGGGAACTCTCATCCTCACCCCAACCGGCGAGCTGCCGATTGAGACGCTGCGGCGGGGAGACGATGTGACCATGCCGCTCAGCGGCTTCGAGGCCGGAAAAGTCCGCTACGCGCTGAGCAGTCCAGTCGAGAAACATGCCGTTCGCAAGATCACAACCTCGGCAGGTGAAGTGGTCGTTTCCACCAACCATCTCTTCGTAGCTGCAAATCGAAAGGTTATTTCTGCAGAGAAGTTGCGAGAGGGTATGAAAATTCTTGATGGTTCCAACAGGGAAGTTGCTGTGGAATCGAATGTACTCATCCCAAAATATACGGGTTCTCTTCATAATCTCATCTTGAAACCTGGAACTCGTCGCATGGAAAATCACATTTATGTGGCTAACAACTTACAATCCGGAGATCTTGCGCTTCAAGATGCCAATGATCGGATGGATCGCGAAGTTCGGCTCCGTGCCGGGGAACTACCATATATTCTGAATGGCAAAATCGTGTATCCCAAGGGCAACTAAAAACACATACAACCTGAAAGGAATTCCCCATGAAAACTCTGATTCTTCTTTCTGCTTCACTTCTCTCTCTGGCCGCATGTGGACAGCAAGGCGACAGAACCGACGATCCTTCCGCTAAACCAACTGATGTCCCAGGCCTTCACAGCGAAGCAACTCGCACTCAGCCATCGACAATTGCCTGCGTCCGCGAAGGTTTCAAAGCCACACCAGCTGGGGATGCTCTCCTGATTCGGCCATTGGGCCGCGAGTCGGACAAAACGCTGCTCCCCGTGGTTGATGGCAATGTCGTCAAGTTTGCAGTGAGCGACGCAGAAACGTCATGCATCGACGACGTTGTTCAGATTGGCCGTTGGGGTTCGTTCGAGACGAAGCTCAAAGCAAAGTTTGGAGGCAACGGCGAGCCGGAGTACTTCGTCGACAACAACGGAGAGAGCCATTCTCTCGGCGAAGGTCGCGCCACGCCTCACTTCTGCCGTGAGAGCGACAACTGCGAATTCGTGGTGAAGCAGACGGGCAAATACGTTGTGGAGTATCTGTTTCGGGCTCGCGACACAAGCAAAGTTCTTCTCTCTGGGAAGATGGTCCTGAACGCAAAACCAAACTATGCGGCGGTGTATCGCTTGCCAGGAAATTGACGTCACGGGCAGTCACATGCACCGTGGCTGCTCTCCTATACAAGGATGAGATCATGATTATTCATAAGAGCATTTTTCTTACAATACTGCCTTTGTTGCTGGCAAGCCGAGCTTTGGCTCGGGATGTTTCTCATTATCCCTATGATGACTTTGCCTATGCCGGCAAATACCTTCGAACCTTCGCCAACGACAATACTGGCGCGGCTCTGGCTCTTCATGTGGATTTCGACTTCTCGGATGACCAAAACACCCTCCTCAAGAAAGCCACCGTGACGCTGGCAGAGCGCTATATATCAAAACCCGTTCTCGACTGCACATATGCAAGTTCTGTGAAGGATCTTCCTGCCTCACGCGAAGCATTTGTCTCTCAGATGAAGGAGGTGTTTGGCACGAAGCTGGTCGAAGAGGCTCGTATCGCAACATACATCTTTATTGCGCGCTACGACCAGGATCGAGGAAGCGTTGGAATTGGTTTTCCAAACCTCTACTACGACAAGGATAAACCATTTCCTGGATATTCCGACAGACACTATCTCTATCTGGCACTCAATGACGATTTTTTCGGAAAATCTTCATACACGTATGGCACAGACACGGATTATTGGGCAGGAGTCATGGCTCACGAAATCCTTCACAATCTCAATTTCAATCATCCCACCGGATATTCTGGCTCATTTATCACAGAATATGGCAACTGTTTGTGGAAAAACGGCGTTCAGGCTGACATTCCCGAAGGGGCCTTTGCCGACAGAAGCGTTGAGCGGGAGATGTGATCATGAAGCGACGCACAACCGGCATGCTTATCCTTCTCACTCTTTCGGCGGGTCTCTCGTATTGGTATGCTGGAAGAAAGGACGCCTCCCCTGCTCAAGTGGAGGTTTCAAAGAAAAGTCCTCTCGTTGCAGTGAAAGCCCCTCTTGCGGTGTTACCAAAACCCATTGCGGACAAGCCACCAAACCCTGTCGCAATGCCGAGACTTCTCTCGTTCTCCAGTGACGATGGAATGGCCCGCCTGCAGAGCGTCATTCAGGATGCGTCCGGATTTGCAGACAATGAGGCGCGGCAGTCGGCCTTCGCCAAATCAGGCGAAGACACCACTGAGAATTTTCAAGCGGCACTGGCGTTGCTGTCCCAAGCCTATACAGAGCCCGTGTCGAAGTCGCAGGCTCGTCAAAAAGTATTGGCACTTCATTTTCTACAGCTGACAGCTCAGTTCGATAGCATCAATGTTTGCGCGAGCACTCTGGACGCGATGGAAGAATCCCTTCGGAGGGCTCTGCAAGAAAAAACCAAGCTTGCTCTTGCAGTCGATGCGAGAGATTTGGCTACGATTTGTCTCGATGTGGACGAAGAAAGCTTTCGAGCCCACGTCGAGACCCGACCCGACAGTATAATAAAGCAACAAATCATCGCTCAAATTGGCGACAACTCTTAAAAGAAGGACATAGAAATGAAGCGACAGATCATTCTACTGCTCCCCTTGATAGCCTCCTGCGGGAAGGTGGGGGACAGCACAGCAAAGGTTTTGGACACGACCTTGCCTTCACCAGCACAGCCTTCCCAAGCGGTGCTTGGCAAGGGCTACAACACAAAGGAAGAGCGGTTTGCGGGCGACTGCGTCAAGGGAACCACTGAATACGCGGGGGCACCCGAAGGTTCGGTGAATTTCGACCGCAGTCAGACCTTGCTTTCTATCCCCCTCCGCCCATCATCGCCGACTCGGTCAAGGCCGCTCGTGGGGATCTGAGCATCCTCTTTGAAGACCAGCTCAAGAAGCGCAACCGCGTCAACGCTCTCATCAGCGGCCCCTTCCGGCTTTCACCGCGTCAAAGCGAAAACGCCGAAGCTGCCCAGGTGATTGCTGCTGACAATCTCACAGAAATATTCAACAGTGCCATGGTTTGCTACACAGACGTGGAAAAATGCGTGGCACGGGTGGGAGAGACCAAGAGGAAGCTCAAGGCACTCGACGATGCCCTTCTCGCCATCTACCCCGAGATGTTTGCCCAGTGGTGTGATGCGTTGGACTCAGGCGTAATCCGAAATTCCGCACGTGGTGCGGTTGCCGCTCTCATGGGAGTCGCCTCCACAGAGGTCGACCTCAGCCGCTTCCCCGACAAGTGTGGCACGGCGCAGGGGGTCCTTCTCGATGCCCGCGAACTCGACTTAAGCGACAAAGGAGTTGAAAGTCTCGTGCCCCTGGCAACTCTCACGAAGGTCCAAAAGCTGAAGTTGGCCCGCAACGCCGTGGCCGACCTTTC
Organism: uncultured Silvanigrella sp.; assembly: GCA_903932045.1. Classification (GTDB taxonomy): domain Bacteria; phylum Bdellovibrionota_B; class Oligoflexia; order Silvanigrellales; family Silvanigrellaceae; genus CAIZES01. The sequence continues at coordinate 9,132 of CAIZES010000315.1, forward strand.
GCCACTTTCTGGTCTCACGAACCTCCGTGAGCTGAACCTCAACGCGAATCAAATTGAAGACGCAGCCCCCATCACACGACTTGGGGGACTCAAGGTCCTCATGCTCTCTGGAAATCGGCTCGAAAACCTTTCCGACCTGACGGGACTCTCTGGACTCGAAACCCTTTGGCTCGGGGACAACCGGCTCTCAGACCTACGACCGCTCGCGGGACTCCCCCCTTCTCAAGACCCTCAAGGTGAACAACAACAAAATCGCGGACGTTGCCCCTCTTCGCACTCTTCAAAAACTCGAACAGATTGACGCCTCGCGGAACATGATTTCGGACCCGTCGGTATTCCTCTCGCTTCCAGCACTCCGAAGCCTCGACTTGGGCGACAATCCAGCACCGTGCCCGGCTTCACTCGCCAATTTGTGCGTGATTCCGATGTAACCTGTCGTTTCGCGACATGTTTAGCCCTTCAATCCAACCAAAAAAGGGCTAAAATCGACTCCAGTCAAAGATTTCCCAAAAATGTGTATTACCATCATATAAGCTACTTAAGTCACTTTTCGAAAAATTCTTCGAGATCAACCTCTCTAAACTGTCACCTAATGGTGAAACCTCATATTGACTCGTTTTTCACTTTCTGTCATATCCCCATTGATGCAAGGAGGACTCAGAAATGACGCCAACAGGTCGCGAAAAATGGCTCATCTTGGATGACAGCGCCACGGATCGTCGGCGCATGATGCTGGCCGTTCAGGACGAGGCCATCGAACCTGTCTCTGCCTCCACGGTCACAGAGGCCCAGGAGATTCTGGAGGGCGGTGAAATTGGAGTCTGCATCCTCGACTTCTTTCTCAGGGGGACGAACTCCCGGAATCTGATTTCCAGCATTCGAAAGCAATTTCCGGCGATGCCCATCATCGTGGCTTCCAGCCATGCCGGCAAAGAGGAAAGCATCTACAGAGCAGGCGCAGACGAGGTGATCCCCAAGGTCCCCGATCTCGATGCATTCGCAAAGGTCGTCCGCAACGCCGTGGCTCATGCTCGATCTCTTCGAGATGCCAAGGCCGTCAATACATCCGACCACTCCATTCGCATGACCCCCGCTCTCAAGGGCGATTTTACAAAGATAGTAGGAAGCAGCGTAGGGAATGTTCTGATCATTTCTGAGCCTGGCATGGGTCGAACCGAGGTGGCTCGGGCTTTGGCGGAAGAACTTCACTTGGCGTCTTTCTCCAAGCGTACCAACGAAACCCCGGTCCGCAGAAGAATTTTCACCTTCACATGTTCACCGGAGGAAACCTTTGAGAGCGCCGATTCAGCTCTCTTCGGCACCGTGGGAGGTGCTGCAGGTCTTGTTGCCGCCGCTCAAAATGGAGTGCTTCTCATCGAAGAGGCGCACCATCTGCCGACACCAATGCAGGAAAAACTCAAGACGTTTGTGTTGCGCCGCAAGATAAGATCAAACAGCGGAGCCATGGTTGCACCCTCCTCAGTGCGCATCATTTTCACGTCTCTTCCACTGACAGACCAACGATCGTTCGTCGAAAGCTTCGAGAAGTCCGTCACGCCATTTGTCATCACCATTCCTCCATTTTCTGAAATGCTGCGGGAGTCGCGCCAAATCATCGAATTCTTCTTTGCGCGAGTGAGTCGCCAGCGCGTTAAGCCACAAAAGGGTCTTGTGAGGGAAATCATGGATCGCGTTCACGCGTCCAGCATCCAAGTGACTCTGCGAAGCCTCTCAAATGCGATTGAAATGGCGTGTGGGCGCGCGGCCAGCGAAGGGCGCGAATTCGTGCTGGTTTCAGATTTTGGAAGCTTTGAACATCTGTATGACCAGAATCTGGGCATCGTGCCGAAGGATTTGCGACAGCTTGTCCTTGCAATCGATGACAAGGTTGGAATCACGCCTTGGCGACAACTCTATGAAATTGCTCGCTCAGGAAACATGGCAGATGCTGAAGAACTGCTGCGGAAAATGATGGTCGAGTACGCCATGATCCGGTATAGAGGAAACAAGACCAAGATTGCCACGCAGCTTGGAGTTGCGAGGCAACATTTGTACAAACCTTGTTTGCGAGGGATGCACCTCTCAGACAATAGTTCACCAACAGTTTAGAAAGGAATCGACACATGCGCCCAAACACTGGAGTTTTCACAGCAATCCTTTTGACCGCAATGACTCTGGCCCAACCGCAAGTGGGAGTCGCCCAAGAGACCCAAACCAAAGAAACGGCTCCAGTGAGCGGAAGTGAGATTGACGACAATACCGCACGAGTGATTTTGCAGTTCCTTCTTACCAACAAACAAGAAGACCTCACTGCGTTGGCTACCGCAGAATCAATTGACGACCTCACAGCAGAACAAAAACAGAAGCTCCTCGATCTGGCAAAATCTGCCGCAACGTACATGCGACAGAATAACAGCACCATGTTTGCCGACTAAAGCGAGGATGACCAATGATCGCACCACAGAACAAGCGACTATTCGTATTGCTTGCCGACAAATGCAATTTTAGGTGCGACCACTGCATGGTCAACGCATCCTCAGATGCACTCCGATTTAGAATATCTCCCGATGATTTGTCCTGCATCGCAAAGGAAATCGATACAAACCTCGACATCTCCGTAGTGCATTTCACAGGTGGTGAACCATCTTTATTTCTGCATGAGATTGAAAATTTGCAGAAGATGGTCAAAAGAGATGTAAAGTGGGGCATGACCACGAACGGCTCTTTCTCCAGTCAGGCGGAATCGGTATTTTCACTCATAAAACTCAACGAAATTGTCATTTCATTCGATAGATATCACTCTCCGTTCATCTCCAAACAAAGCATTCAAGCACTCATAGACGCAGCATCAAGGCATGGCATCACCCCATCTCTGCATGCAGTCTATGACACGATTGCCGATATCGCAGTATGCGAAGGAATCACAGGCATCAAGCCAATCATCTCGAAACTCAGCGCAGTTGGGCGAGGAAAAGACCTCACTGGCACAAAAGATCGCAGAAGTAGTAGGGAAGGTCTCCAAGGCATCTGCCCTGCGACAACAGCGGAAGAACAACGATATCTTTTTTTGCCAGGAAAAGGATTTACGTCGTGCTGCGGTCCACTTGTCTGGAACGACCTAGTTGCAGATGAATTTCTCTACTCAAGAAATATGCAGGAGAAACGAGAGATACCAGGCATCATTGGCAGCAAAACATTCGCTTCTTTGTTTGATGAACTCAGATTATCCGTTCCTGAGAACGCTTCTTTTGAAACACCATGCGATGCCTGTGAATTTCTTTTTAGCGAAAGACGCGAAGAAGGGCTCCCATCCATTGCCGGAATTGCAAAGCAATCTTCATACCCCCACACATTTCCTTGCACTGCTGTGCTAGCAAACGATACGCAAGAGAGCCTCTCAAGACGTTTTACGCTCAAATACGTATTTGAGGGCGACGGCATCCTGCCTTCTTTCGAAGTGATAGACAATTCCGCATCTACTCTGAAGGAATGCCAGATAAATGTCACGCAGGTACCACCATCCGAAAACGCACCAGTCAGGTTTTTCCAGAAGACGTTCATTGAAAAAAACCGTGCATACCTAGACAACAACGAGATAGAGTCACAACTTTCTCAGTTTGAAGTCGTCATGTCTGGCCCATGGCATAAGCAATACTACACTCGTCAGGGGAGCATCGTTGCCATGTTTTTTGCTGGTGACGTCGATGGCAGGGTGATACCGAACGAATCAACATTTCACCTTCTATTTTTTGGGTACGACCGGGAATCTCTTTCAGAAAACGAGGCCAAAGCGGTGCGTTCACACGTCATTGCTTCCATTAAAGAATGGAATTCAAACGACCTTCCCGTGACATCCATCTCACACGCCTTCAATCGTTCCTCATTGGCCTTCGAGGAAAAAATCGGACTAAAACCCGTCCTGTTGCGAGTATCGGAGAACTCAAATGAAGCTTAGTATTTGCAGACTCATCACTCTGATACTCATGGCATCTACGTGCGCATATGCAAAGAACGACGTTCAATCATACAGGGTATCCGTAAGAACGATCCCCAAAGATCTCTATCCACGTCAAACGTATGTGAACGTCCACGAGTATATTTTGAGTCACGTCTATTACCCGCTCTTTGAGAGAAAAGATGGCAACGTAATAGACAGCATGTTCCTTGACATGTCTTCGACAAAAGCAACAAATCGCGATTTTTCGTCATTCACCCTTTGTCTGAAAAGAGACGTCAAATTTTCCGATGGATCTCCAATCACACAAGAAGATCTTTTTCAAAGCTTGAAATCTTCCTACTCATTCATAGGAATCCAGAGCAAACTTATTTCCAAGTCCAACAACAACCGCTGTGTCGATGTGTCATTGGAGTCCGGAGATCCGGAATTATTCGAACGCTGTCGAACGCATCAGTGCACCGTATTGAAATCTTCCACAGAAAAGCAGAACGTACCCATAGGCCTTGGACCATTCCAAGTTGAGCAACTGAACAAAGATACGGTTATTCTCGTAAGGGATTCTTCAATTAAGAAACGCCTGAACCGGATCGAGTTCACGAAATTTGTTTCGCTTGAGCACACGAAGAAGCAGAATATCGATGACTGGAATCACATTTACCAGATCGAAATACCCGACGACATAAAGAAGTCGAGCCAAGAAGTTCGACGTCCCATGACGAAATCATACACCGTCATCGTCAGGGTGTACGATAAGAAACTTCGAAAACAGATCAGTTCGTGCCTGGATAGAGCGCGTATCCGTGAAGCGACAAGGTTACCGCTCAAAGATATTCCGGGAATGCTTCCATTTGGAGTCCCTGGTTTTTCAGAGAGCTTCAATCTTCACATGACGGCAACTGAATGCAGTTCGAAACAAAAAGGCAAAATATTCCCATTTTATAACTATTCTGATGGAATGAAAACCGGACTTGAAGGGATATTTGGAGCCAACGAAAAACAACTGCCGGTGAAAATCAATGTCATGAACATCAAGTCCGATGAGGCAGTGACAAAGGTTTATAAGTCTGAGGAAGAGCTACTGGTGATCGTTGGAGTCGAGTATAGCGAGATATTTTTGTACGGATTGTTCCGTGACTTCATAGATGGTGGAACAATCCTCAAACGCCCAGAAAGGGACATGGTCGAGGTCATCTCAAAGGCGAAGCGCGTCAATGATAGAGCATCCATGGACACTGTCTACGGGAAAGCCCACAGAGCCCTTCTGGATAGCGGGTTTATTGTCCCATTGGGGCAGCTTGAATCGACTCAATACTATCCGAAATGGGTTTCGAACATCCAATGGCTCGATTCTGGTCCAGGATATCCAAGGCTAGATCTTATTAGTGTGAGCGAATGAAACAAAAACAGTCCTGGAAAAACTCGCGATTCATTCAGGTGATCTACACTTCAGTAGTGGCCATATTTCTTATTATAGTTGCATTTCTGCAGACAAAATCCGAATCCCAGGGCATGGTAATCAATTCGATTCAAGTATGGGAAAACGATCTCACCCTTGCGCTAAGCAGGGGCGACAAGCATCTCATCGAAGTCATTGGAAAGACGATTCTCAGAAAGGAAGTCAGTTACGTCGAGTTTCGCACAGATGAGCATGTGCTCGTTTCCCTACCAACACTTTCGTTTCCTGAGAAATGTCACTTCAGAATCGACAGATCCCTTGAAAGATATGGTCAAAACATCGGCTCTGTAACTGCCTGCTTTAGTGGTTCTGAAATGATTCGGGCAATGTACAGTTCACCTTTCGCCTTCGTCATCGCGTTTCTTTTTCCAATACTTATCGGTTTCGGTCCCTTCTTGAGTCTCATCGGATACAGACGAGAGTTATTCAGACTTCTCGAAGTTTTGGAAGACTGGAATTCGTCAAAATGGAAGGGGGAAATCAATGATTCTGAGGGTCGGAGAAGCAAAACAAAAGACCCGGTTGGACGAAGAATCATAGAATTGTTTGAAAAGGGAATTCAGGAACGTCTCGAAATCGGGAGGCAAGCAGAGCGTTTGGGAGCAGTTGCTCAGATGACCCAGATGCTTGCGCACGATGTGCGTCGCCCGTTTTCCATGCTCAAAATGCTGCTTGAAGGAATTTCCAAGGCAAAGACGCCGACTCAGATACAGATGTTCGCGTCTAAGGGAATTCCCGAGACGATTCGTGCAATGAATTCTGTCAATGGACTCATACAAGATGTCATGGAAATTGGGTCAAATTCCGAGATATTTTTATCGCCAGCCAAGCCAGAGACCCTCCTGGAGGCAGCTCTCGGTGAGGTCTTTCAGAGCTTTCCTTCTGCCAAGGTTTCAATTTCCTATGGGTTGAACCACACTTCACATGTGAATGTTGAGAGCGGAAAAGTGCTGCGGGTGTTTGCAAACATCCTTGGAAATGCTGTGCAGGCAATGAAGCGGGAAGGCGTCGTTCGAATTGATACTTCAAATATCGAAGAAAACGGCCAGGCCTATGTGCTGTTCGTTTTTGGAAACAACGGCCCTCCGATTGCGACTGAACACCTTCCGAAGCTATTTGAAGCATTTTTTACCAGCGGAAAGAAGGGCGGCACGGGCCTTGGGCTCGCCATCGCCCACAAAATCGTCACGGCCCACGGTGGGAAAATCTGGTGTGAATCATCACCCGGTATTGGAGTCGAGTTTCATCTCACGCTACCCGCGCTTGAACCAGAACTTGTACCCGATGTCAGTGCGCTCCCAAAGAACAGTCAAGAGATTTGCGCTCGCTTCAAATCATTCGGAGTAGCAACCGCTGATGACGATGCAGAGGTTCGGCTCGAAATATCGCTCAAAAACCTGCTTCCTGATCTTGGCCGACGCTTGACTGTTCTCATTGTGGATGACGAAAATATCTATAGAAATTCGCTCACTGAAAGCCTGACTCGAAATCAAGATTTGGCGTCACTTTTGGAAGTCGTGAGCGCGGAACACAGCGATGACGCATTGGCTCTACCCAATGCAGATCTGGCGATCGTCGATGTTGACCTTGGCCCAACCTCTCTTTCAGGATTCGAGCTGGTCCAGGAAATGCGAAAGCGCGGTCAGGAAGGTTTTGTCTGCATTCATTCGAACAGGATTTCTGCATCCGATAGCAAAACAGCAATCGCGCAGGGTGCCGATGCGTTTCTGCCCAAACCAATGAGTCGAGCCCATCTCTTGAAGCTTCTCTGCCAGGCATTGGAGCGTTTGGGACTGGTCGATCCAACTTTATCATCATCAAACACAGCCGGATCAATAGTTTCGACTGTAAACAAACGGACAGAGGCTATTCCAAGAGATGAGAATTCTATGGTCTCCGTGTTTGTCGATGATGTAGCAACGATAAGGATGAGCTGGGAGATGGATTGGCCCATCGGAAAACTCGTCACTTTTGCTTCGCCAGAGAAATTCTGGTCACATGTTGATGCAAACGCGGGTTTTCTTGATTCTTTGACTTGTATCGTGACGGACCTCAATTTTGGAAATAATTCCGCTATTGACGGCCATGAGTTCGCTCGTCAACTCAAGCAGCGCACTCAGTTGCCGATATTTGTCGCGTCCAACAGCAACGTGAAGGTCGAGGATTTTGGCGGCACGGTTGACGGTGTTCTGGAAAAAGCGCCACCGGATCGCGTGACACTGGCAAGGTTCCTATTTGGGAAAAACTAGATCCACTGCTGCTCAAGCGTGACATCGGACTGTTTCACTCCCCAAGCAAGGCGGTCGCAGGGGAAATCGTGCAGGCTTCTGCATACTGAGACGCGGAACTGATAGGGAAAGGCAGGTAGGTCAATGGTTTCACAGCGACTCATCGTCAGACCTTTCGTGAAGGACGAAATAGCAGAGCTATACTTATCCTACAATAAGAACTGTAATGAGAATGTTTTTCGTACCGATACTGAGGTGAAGCTTGGAGTGTAATGGATTCTCATTATTGGAAAGTGTGCTCATTATGCGTTATTTCCTCAACATTTTCTCTCCCGACACATATGAAGCCTTCGGAAGTGAGATTGACGACAATACCGCACGAGTGATTTTGCAGTTCCTTCTTACCAACAAACAAGAAGACCTCACTGCGTTGGCTACCGCAGAATCAATTAACGACCTCACAGCAGAACAAAAACAGAAGCTCCTCGATCTGGCAAAATCTGCCGCAACGTACATGCGAGGAGTTGCTGCTACGGGCGTGGAGCTTTTCGATTTTCCGCACGAAACCCCCGAAACCGAAGCAACAACGACACAACCCAAAACTGCTGACGACTTCATAAATAACCCCTTTCGTTAGTTGGTGTAATATACGGCGCACATAGCGTACCAAAACACTTTACGAATTCGTTGTGCCTCGGCGTGAGCGGCATCGCTTTTTTGACTCTGCGCAGCCACCCTTCTGCGGCCTCACCGCCTAGCGTGAGTTTACCGACGGCCTTGTCTCTTTTTAGGTAACTATCTATTTCAAAAACATATTTTCTCACAGAAACGTATACACAAACTACATTTCTACAAATCCGTGTATCTCGAAATATATAATCGCACAAAACCCGCATGTTATGAGATACGACAGGCCTCTTGCAAACCATGTTTAGATAGTGTATACACAAACACTATGGTTAGCATTCAGTCTCACAAAGTCCGCGGAAAAACATACTGGAGAATCGTCGAATCGAGACGAGTCAATGGAAAACCGCGCCCTGTTCCCGTTGCGTACCTTGGCAGTGCAGATGACCTGCTCTCGCGCCTTCAGGGAGGCGAAGATCTGCGACTCCACTCGAGCGCCCACGGAGCAACCGCTGCAGTTCACAAAATCTTGCTGGAATTGGACATTGCGGGAACAATTGATCGTCATCTCGCGACAGCGGGACGCCGAGTTTTGCCGCGGAAGGGAAGCATCTCGAAGCCTTCGGCAAAACCTCCTCCCCTAACCAACGACGGGCTTTCTGTTGGAGAATCTCTTGCTATCATTGCGCTCGGCCGTGCATGCCACGCAACAAGCAAACGTGGATTTGCCGAGTGGGCGAAAACGACGACCCTAAATGAACTTGCCCGTATTGATGTTGCCAGCCTGACAAGCCAGCATTTCTGGGATCAAATGAATCAGATTCCAACAAGCATCATCAGCAACATTGAAGCTGAAATTGTCGCTCGTGCAATCGAGAAGTTCAGCCTACCAATCGACACTCTGTTGTATGACGCAACGAATTTCTTCACATTCATTGCTTCCACGAACGCTCGACCCGCGCTACCTGTACGTGGACATCAGAAACAGAAACGGTACGATTTGCGCCAGGTGGGTGTTGCACTGCTCTGCTCACGAAAGGAAGGTGTACCTCTCTTTCACAGAACCTATCAGGGCAACATGTCAGATGCGAAATGTTTCCATGAGCTATTACCCGTGATCAAAGAACGGCTCGAAATGATGAAAGCAAACCTGGAGAACGTGACGCTGATATACGACAAAGGAAATGTCTCACGCGGCAATCAAAAGATGGTGGACGACGCGAGACTTCACTATGTCACCGGACTGACGGTTTCAGGCCAACGAGACATCGTCAATGAGGCCAACGCAAATCTCTCAGAAACAAAGCTCGATGGAGGCGAGGTCGTTCAGGCCTGGCGAACCCGCAAAAACATTTGGGGCGCAGATAGAACTGCAGTGGTGTTTGTTTCAGATCGTCTTCTGAGCGGGCAGATACGCGGAATTCTCCAGCATGTCGAGGCCGCTCAATGCTGGTTAACACGCTTGTCAGAGACACTGGCAAAGGGAAAACAGAAGCGAAGCAAGGCGCGTATTGAGCAAGATATCGCTGCACGTCTCCGTGGCCGACAGCAGTTAAGTCGAGTCTTAGACGTGACGTTAACAGGAGAGAAGAAGCTGACCTTGAAGTGGACATTTCGGCAGGATGTCTTTGATTCCCTGGCTGCCGCGACTCTTGGAAGGGTCGTTCTTGTTACAGATCGGCACGAATGGTCAACAGTGGACATCATCAAAGCGTATCGCAGTCAGGCTGACGTTGAAGCAGCTTTTTCTGATCTAAAAGATCATGAACACTTGGCATTGCGACCGCAATATCACTGGACCGATCAAAAGATCGAAGTCCACGTCTTCACTTGTGCGCTTGGACTCTTGCTTGCGAAACTTCTTTTCCTTCGCGCACGGAGTGCAGGCGCTCCGTACGCAAGCTTCCAGTCCCTGCTTCGAGCCCTTTCTCGAGTGCGTCGCGTGCGGGTGGCTCGCCGAACCACCGAAAAAGGAAAGTTTAGAATTACTACCCAGCTTGAGGAAGTCGAACCAGAACTCCAACCGTTACTCCCTTTGCTGGGAATCACGACCTGAGTCGTGCCAAAACTCACTCAGGCAGCAACAAGAACTGAAAACTTTGTGTATACAGTTTTGGACAAACATGCCTAATATGTTTGGCTGGTTACAGAAAGAAATAGGCCGATGTCGGTAAACTCACGCTAGGTGCGGCGCATTGGTCGCAACTGGGAACCCACGAAGCAAAAATCTTTCCTCTCATGAGAGGTTCGGGGCTGAGCGATTCACAAAGGGCCGAAGTCTCCATCAAGCTCATTGGCAAAGTATTACATGCTATTCTTAAGAAACGGGATATTAATCAGGTTGGAACAAGACCCTTTCTCAACCTCCTTGATGAGGATTACAAAAACGCGCTCAAACAAACCGGATTTCATCTCTTAGGCGGCCGTGTGGAATTTAAAACCGAGGTTTCTGATTTGCCGCCAGAGACACCGAGCGAGATCGACTGGCGACCGGTGCAATCGGAAGACGAGCTGCCAGCCGTGGCTGAGATTTTCAAAAATGCCGTGGAAGGCGACCCTCATGCACTCGACGTTATTGCGAATCCTCTCGGATGTCTAAAGGAGGCGCTTTCTGAAACAGATCTCACAAACAACCTTTCGGGAATTCATATTGGATACGTCAACAACCTTCCTGCCGCCTACATTCATGTTCAGATAAACCCCAAAACAGGATGGTCGCGCATCACCTACATGGGTGTTTTGAAGAATTTTCGCGGCAAAGGGCTTGGCACGCATGTGCACCGGCACGGTTTCACAATGATACGCGAACTCGGCGGGACGTTGTATCATGGCGGAACAAGTTCAGAGAATTTATCCATGATTCGCCTTTTTGGAAAAAACGGATGCAAAGAATACAGCTCGATGCAGGAATGGAACTTGAATAGTCAACAGCTCAGGGATGGCGCATCTCAACCTGAATTGACCACGCAACGCCTACGCCTTGAACCTTCTTGTGTTCATCATGCTGCGCCCTGTTTCGATCTTTTTCAGGACGAAAAACTGTACCAATACATAAAACGAGAGAAGCCTTCGGACGCCGCAAAATTTACAGAGGGATTTTTGTTTCTTGAAAACAGATTTTCGCCGGATTTTTCTGAGTATTGGTGGAACTGGATTTGCATCGACGTGGTCACGGAGCAAATTATTGGACAGGTGCAAGTCAGCTTCATACGTGAAACAGGGGAGTCATATTTAGCATACCGCGTGTTTCCCGGGTACTGGCGCAAGGGTTATGCAAAAGAGTCCTGCCGCAAAGTGATTGAGTTTCTTTTTGCAGAGAAGAATGCAACAAAAGTGATCATCGAAATGGATGTTCGAAACGTGGCTTCCGTGGCCCTTGCAGAAATTTTAGGCGGCAAAAGAGTTTCGCACACTGAAAAAGTGCAGCAGATCCGTGGTGAATGGAGCGACGAATATCGATACGAAATCGTGAAGCAGTGAACCGAAAATGGATTCAGATCTTCTTGAAATATATTTTCGATTGCTTTGTCGAGAGGTAACCTGCTCGCTCGTAAAATTTGTGAGACTCGGCTCGCGTAAGGTTGGATGAAAGAAAAACCTCGGCATGACCTCGACTTTTGGCCCAGTTCTCGCCATGCGCCAAGAGAGCCTTTCCGACCCCCTGGCCACGAACCCTTTCGTCGACAACAATCGACGCAATCTGTGCACCGTTCTCCCTCTCAAGCATGAACATGTCTTGCACATGCATCCAACCACCAACCTCACCCGAAAGCAGACCGATACACAGCAGATGATCCTCTCTGCGCCGAATCAACTCAAACCTCCCGGCAAACTCTTCATACGAGGTGTCGTACCCAAGCTGAAAATTTAATCGGTGGCATTCCCTCAAGTGCCGCTCCTCCATAGGCTCAATAATCATGCCCTTCACGGAGGTCGAAACACTCTCCGCCACAAGCCGCTTTCTGAGCGAGAGGAAAGGAATAGCAGTGATCAGAGAAACGTAAGTAGTCCTTAATGACGCCATGTTTTGCTTCCATAGTGAGAAAGTTATTCTGTGAGTTTTCTAATGGCCACCAGTATGCGAAGCCCAAATCAGCGAGTCTCCTTTGAGTATGAGAAGATTGCCGTCGCCCTGCATGACGATTTTTTCTGCACCTTTGCCACCTACGTTTGCAGTCCACACAGCCTTGCTGCCTGCATAAATCACAAAATTGCCGTCATTTTGAAACTGCGCGGTTGTTGCTCCTGAGCCTCCTGTGTTCGAGGCCCAAAGTGCTTTGCTGCCTTGATAAATCACGAGATTGCCGTCGCTCTGCATGGAAAGCAGGAATCGGCGGTCGTCCGAGCACAGCCATTGTTCAGTATTAAGGCCGTGTCCCGGGCTTAGGCTGCTACCGACACAACCTGAACCTGTGTTCGTCGTGACCTCTGTCTGGGTTGTTGGAGGTGCTGCGGTAGGGGCAGCTGGAATGCTCACGCGTGGCGTTTCTGTTGTTTGTTCCTTGGTGTTGTAATTGAGATGATCCGAATAGAGTGCAGATGCGATGTCGGAAATTGTGCCGCCGTTGGCTAGCACACTGCGCTGATATTGCTTGCTCCCCTCATCGGGCTCACTTCCGGCGTACTTTTGGTATGTCTGTGCGACGACCCTCATAGCCTCGTCTGACTCTGCAAAATATTTGTGAATCAATGAGGCATCGCTTGCGGCCTTATTTTTAACCCAATAGTCGAATTCGCCGCCCGCAGGTTTTCTGCCGAGTACCTGCCAGTAAGCGGCTGTGACGTTGGTGGCTTGTGGTGAGGAAAAGTATCTTGATTCATTCACCTGCTCCATCATCGCTTCTTTGGCTAGAGCGTTGAAGGCACCATTTGGCGTTCTCTTGCCATCGGTTCGGAGTACGCCGTAATCTGATTCGTAGGTATTCCAGTAAAATGCAAGCGGAATGCCAGCATCTTTAAACCCGCGAATCGCAGCTTCGGTGCGGGCTGCCTGTAAAGTTGAGTTATCTGACTCCACATATCCAAATTCCGAAACAAAAAGCGGTCGCCCTGATCTTTGTTTGATGTCATTCAGGTCTGCAACGACTGTTTTGTAGATGGAATCAGGATCCTGAGGGCCGCCTCGATTTGAAATTGTTTCCCACGAGGAATAAGCCACCCAATCGCTTGGTACGAGCGGAATAACTGATCCTAAAAACGTGTTGCGTTTTCCTTTTCTTACGATTTCAAGTCGATTCATTTCCAGTGCGAAATCGACCCTCACATCGGAATTCGTTTCAGCACTGCTTCTTGCCTGCGCGATGCCGTCCTGAGTGGATTGGAGCCAGCGAACGAAATTGCTGACTCTCGCGTCGGGGACATCGGCGTTTTCATCGTAGCCGCCGAGTAAAAGCCAGTCGCCCTCCCAGTTTTTCAGGATGAAGCGCTTTTTCGTTCCGTTATACGATTTCATCAGATACGTCGTGAAATCGAAAAACTCCTTCTTGTTCGCCGCGTACTCGGCGTCCGTTAGGAAGTGGTCGCGAATGTTGAGATCCTTGGAACTGAAGCCATCGGCGGTGCAGGTTAAAATAATGTTATCGAATCCTGCAAAGGCTCTTCGATAGGGCGCTAGGGTCGCGAGTTCGCTAAGGCTTTGCGGGTTTGAAGCGCCAAAATCCTGCTGCACGTATTTTGAGCGAAAGTCAGGCGTGAGATAAAAAAAGGCACTCTTTACGTTAAGTCGCATAAGCGTGGCGACACCGTCATCGAGTGTTTGGTGATCGAGATTTGGTGAGCTCGCGACGTGCGAAAGTCCAATGAGAGTGGCTCCCGGTACCCACGAGTTAAACGTGTAGCCCGTCAAAGGACTGACGGTGTTATTGGTTTGGTTCGTGTCTTTCTTCGACACATTTTGCCGACACCCTATCCCGAGAGCTAACATAGCAAAAGTGCAACTCGCACGATATAAAAAACGGCGCCATTGAATCATCATCACGATTCTCCCTCGGTTTTTTGCCTCTCATTGACAAAGGCTTGCTGCCCACGTGTTCTTGTGTGCATTTGTCGGCAAGGATTTTGGGAAGTTTAGAGAAAATAGGCGCGGACGCACTCTTCAATCGCTCGCAATCAGGTTTTAAAGGAAATTTTACGATCCTTAAGTGCTGTCAACTCCGCCTGGATTGCTTATCGTACTATCGTCGCAAGCATCAGGGCTACCTCCATGCGAGCTGAATACATTTTGCCGCAATCAAAGATTGGGAACCCACCTGCAAAAATTGCCTTTAGAGTGGCGTCTTATTCCACGATGAGGTAGGTCAGAAATACTTCATTTTCAACTTATTCAAGGACGCCCTGAGCGTTACCTGAAGCGAAACAAAGGAATAACGGAGGTATGCAATGAGGATTGACGTTCGAAAATGGGGATTGACTGCTCTCGGTTTTCTTGTTTTTGCTTCGTGCAACAACAGCCCGGTTTCTAGCACCACAATCTCGACCAGCTCCCGAGAAACAGATGCCACAAGCGCTGACGAAGCACTGCTTCAGAAAATCGGTGTGCCTGGCCTTTTAACCTTTGAAAAGGGGTTCATCCATGTGCCAAAGGACGACTGGAAATGGACGTTTATTAGCCCTAACAGGACGATTAGCCCCCATTCATGCCGCAGCTTGGAGCAAAAATCCGACGCTTGAAGCTGACAACGAAAAGGCAATGACCGACGCTCAGTATCCTCAAGCCGCTATTGATACTTTTAAACAATACTTTGGACTGACCCACCAGGGGCTCAGTCAGACCATTGCGAACAGCGATCTTAAAGCCATCGCTCCTGGGTCTTTGGCTGCCATGGCGATGGCGTTTGGTTCACCCCCGTCCATCTTTCTCGGAACTCTAAGAGAGAACTACACGTTACCACGTGCGAGGAATATTGGCGGCAAGTATTATGTAACCTCCTTTAAACAAAATAACGTGAATATCTCCTATTACGACTGCGTGCGTTACGCCTTTTTATTCGCCAGCCACAGGAAAAACGGTGCCGCGAAGAATGTAGTTCGGCTCAATTTTGACTGTAATATTTTTCAACTCAACGAGGAGTTTGATCTCTTTTCCAGAGTCAAAGGGTTTTGTGGCTTTCACCATGGCATTCGGAATCACCATTGGGAATGGCCCTAGCGATTTGATGCAAAGCGTTTTTGATGTCGGCAACCGAATCGGACCGCGATAATATTGGCAAATAAGCAAGATCGATATCAACCGAGAGTCTTGGAAGATTCCGCACAAAGAGATTGATGGCCGTTCCGCCTTTCAGTGCGAATTGCGGATACCTGCTTATGATGGGAAGAACTTCCAAGAGGAGCCGCACTTGCTGTTCATAGGCCTTGCCAAACGGGTTAGACATCGGGTTCTACCTCGCTCACAGGAACGGTAATTTGGTAGCGAGCATCGAGCTTCCCACCTTTTACAACAGCCCGTTTCCCGCGACCCAACTCGATTTTCAATTCGTCAATTCCACTCAGCCAAGGGTGTGCGTGCTTGTGTGCGAGGAAAAGAAAAATTCTGCAAACGCGAATGGATTGGCAACTCTCAAGAAGCGACTGCAAAACAGAGGCATCAAGAGTTGTCAGGCCTTCGAACAGTTCGTCGACCTCTTCAAAGTGGTGACTCTTTCCAATGAGAAATATTGTTTCCAATATTGCCAACTCTCTGCGTGATATTGGAAACTCAAATCCATCAACGACAACGGTGCGCAAATTGGCGGTGATGCTCTGATTCAGAAATTTTGTTTGCACGAGCTGCGGCCTTGCGCCCCACGGTTGCTTGATAAACCAAAGTGGAAGCTTTGCCTTTTTTGTGCTGAATATCCATGCCGTTTGGCCACTTCCTATGGTCAAATATTGGGAGACACCTTGAAGTTCTAGCGCTGTTCTGCCTCCAATATGCAACGGCAGCTTGAGCTGCTGAGTGAGTGCCTGAACTGCGGAAGCAAAACTTGGCTCCTCGTGCCCGCGCACAAAGGCTCCAACACCCAGCGAAGAGAGCGCACCCGAGTTTTTGAGATAGGTTGAAAGCCTTGCGGAGATTCCTAGCGCCCGAAGACGATCGGGTATCACAACCTCGCCGGGACGGAGTGTCAGCAGCATGCGACTGGTTGCCGATGGTTTTGAATTGTGTGGGTTTACGTTTTCTTCCATAAAGAACATTCTATGTTGTTACGGGGAGAAAAGTCAAACCGATAGTTTATATTTTCCCTTGCATGTTACATTAGATGTAATTGATAGCGGAACTTCCAAACCATGGGTCTTTCGCTGTCAACCTTCCCGCACGGTTGAACATCAACGGTATGAACGAGGCCGAGGGCGGCCGCGATAGAAATGTTGCGCTCCAGTTTCAGTCGTTGCATGGCTGCGGTGGCTTTTGTTTCATCGTGCTCCGAACTCTTTTCAGAGAAGGGTCCGGGGTGGTAGATAATAACGCATCTTGTAAGGGTCCGTTATTGCCAGCAAAAACGAGATTTCGGTCTTTATTATCTGCGGGCAAAGATAATAACGCGGTGTCGGCGGCCAAGTCGCCCATTGCAATCGAAGAATTTGACCGATACTAAATTTAGTAGTATCGAGCAGAAGACCCTGTCGCTCGCCGGTTGCTGCAGAAACTCAGCTAAGATTTGGGAATGGGTTCTATGAGTCGCCATAAAATCAAAGCACTCAACAACTGGTTGGAAGAGAATTTCACCGAGAAAGAGATTGCGGAACTCAAAGCACAAGCAGATAGCGAGGCGAAATCCATTCTGCGAGCGCGAGAACTTGCTGCAAAATTCGTTGCCGACCTCATGGGGGAGCAAAACCTCGGCTTCAATGAGTTCGCACGCAGAACAGGCCTAAGCGCCAGTCATCTTTCGTCGATTTTAAAGGGACGCTCAAGCCCCTCGCTTGAAACGCTTTCAAAAATCGCGGCGGCGTTCGGAAAAATTATTGATATTAGCTGGCACTAAGCAAAACAAAATCTCACGCGCTCTTTTGCCACGATTTAAAGCCTTCAATAATGAACATCCGCAGTAGAACCTGATAGGGAACTCCGCGTGCATCCGCCGCCTCTTTTATGGCAGCCACAAGATCGGGATCGAGTGCAACCGAAGTGGGAACTTTGCGCTTTGCTTTGAGTCGCTTCATTGCCGCAAGAATTTTCTTCTCATCATATTCGGACGGCTTTTCGTAGCTTGTGTCACTCTTCACGTATTGCTTGTTCATAGCTCATTTTCTCCTTTCGATGCATGGGTCGCGCTGAGATCACTCGCACACGGCCATCACGAACCGTAAATGCCACATGCAGATGACGCGCTGAAAATGTTTTTCCGAGAGCTCCAAAACGAGGCTCGGCAACTGCGGGTTCTGTTTGAGCACCCAATGGAAAAATCGATTCATCATAGAAAACTTCTTCTGCCTCATTGGTTTCTACGTCGTGTTTCTGTTGTGACTTGGTCGCATTTCCTGCGTCCCACTCGAACTGAAACATCTCTTGCGCAAATAGCCACTGGATGAGCCAGCCACTAAACTCAAACTTCGCCAAAGTAGCCTCCTTCTAGTATAGTGGACAACACTATACTAAATCATTCGGCCTGACTTCGCAAGGAAAACTAAAGGGGCGAATGCAGAACGGTGGCCGACTGGTCAATTTTACGTGTATGGTAGCAGGCTCCTGATTTTTAAGCGTTTCTAGCCAAACGTCGGGTTTTGCAATCCAGCCATGGAACCTGCGAGCGGAATTCCGCGTCTCTACAACCACCGTCACCCCGAAAAAACCGTACTTTACGACATTGTACGGCGCGTTTCTGCAACTTTTTTTGCTGAGCGAGAGTTGGAGGGTCGCTCGGTTCCCAGCTACATCAAGAAGGAATTTGATAACTATTTACGCTGTGGCATCCTCGCTTATGGCTTTGTGCGGGTAGCGTGTACTGAATGCACCGAAGAAAGAATAGTGCCGTTTTCTTGCAAGGGTCGTGGTCTTTGTGTCTCATGCATGTCTCGCAGAATGGCGGAGGTTTCTCTTCATATTGACGATAATGTTATCCCAGAAGTGCCCACCC
>CAIZES010000316.1 GCA_903932045.1 uncultured Silvanigrella sp.
TCCCGTTGGAATTCTTCAGTATCCATTTTTCGATCCTAACGCATCCATGGAATCTAATTTAGGGGCCATTGGTGCCGTTATTGCTCACGAGTTGGGTCACGGTATTGATGATCAGGGATCTTCGTACGATTCGGAAGGAAAACTCAGGCAATGGTTTTCGGCGGATGACAAGAAAAACTTCGACGCTCGCACAGCTTCCTTGATTGCGCAAATGGATGCAGCCAAACACAATGGTTCGCTTGTGCTTGGTGAAACCATTGGCGACTTTGTGGGTCTTTCAACAGCGTATCAAGCTGCGTTTCCCAAATCCCAAGGAAGTATCACTAGCAAGCAGGACTTTTTCTTCAGTTGGGCCCATGCGTGGTGCCAAAAATCAACTCCCGGTTTTGCAGAACTTCAGAAAAAAACAGATCCTCATCCGTTGGGTGAAGCTCGTGTGAACGAACAAGTGAAACAGCAGCCCGGATTTGCAGAGGCATTTTCGTGTCAGGCTGGCGATCCCATGAATCTTAAACAACGCGTGATTATTTGGTAGGTCTTTGCTGAATTGGAGGCTTGCAAATGGTGAAGAAGGCGAGCAAAACTCGAAAGCTTGTTTTGTGGTTGGCACCTCTTATGTTGGTTGTTGCTGGCGGCTACGCCATTTCCGTTTCGTTGAAAAGATCTGAGCAAGCAAAATTGCGGAAGGTTTATGAAACACGCGAGGTTGTTGTTAAGAAAAGAGACGTCAAAAAGGTTCTTCAATTGTCGGGGAAAATACTGCCGTCGAGTTCGATTGATGTTTTTTCGCCGGTTTCTGGCCAAATTGTGGATATTCTTGTGAAGGAAGGCGATAGGGTTAAAGCCGATAGTTCTCTTTTTGCGGTGAAGCAAGATAGCACCGGTGAAAAAGAGCTTGAAGCAAGGCGTAATGATGTGGAAAAGGCCCGTCTCGATTTGCAAGCGGCTGAAGAAAATCTGGTACGAATGAAGTCGGTTGTTGAACTTTTTTCCGCAGCGGAACACGAAAAGGCGGAAATGGATGTGAGTCGAAGTCGGGTTGCTCTGGAGGCGAGTCAGGATGGACTTCGACTTCTTGAAGAATCGCTGGGTTTGCAAGGGAAATCTGCTGAATTAAAAAAAGGAAAATTGAAATCGCGACTTTCTACAATTTTTGTGAAGGCGCCTCGTAGTTCTGTTGTGACTCTTATTAGCAAGTCTATTGGCGATGCAGTGATTGGCACAACGTCGGGCAGTCAGGTAGCAGATACCGCTGTGCTCACGCTTTCTGATGTTGGGAAAATGATAGCGCGCGCAAAAGTATTGGAATCGGATCTTGAGCAGCTTTCCCCTGGCATGGATGTTGATATCAGGCTAGATGCCTTGAGTGAAAAGGCGTACAAGGGAAAAATTTCACGCATTAGTCAGCAAGGTATCGACGACAAAGCGGGTGGCTTTACGTATTTTTTGGCTGATGTTGCCATCGAAAATGCTAACGAAAAAGTGCGTTCACAAATGAATGCCTCGCTTCGCATTCCTGTGGGAGAAAAAAAGGATGTGCTTTCGGTGCCCATAGATGCTGTTGCAACGTCTGGGCAATATTCGGTTGTTGAGTTGCCGCCCGATGAAAACGAGTCGCTTTCCGCTGAGCGTAAACCTAAATATTTGGACGTGAAAGTTGGAATGATGGGCGATGAATATGTGGAAATTTTGAGCAACGGACTGACTGAAAATCAGAAGATTCTCAAAATTGACTTTTCCAAAATTGATCCCAAAAAATTGGCTTCGGGTAAAATTAATGAGGCTGATAATTTGGGTGGCAAGAAAGGAAACGGGCGCAATCCAGTAGGGGGCATGGGTCGGCCGCATTGAAAAACATTGGGGCACGATAAAACTCATTAAAGCGCGTTGAAATAAAGAGAAGCAGATTGAAGTCTATTGAAGCGCTCTGAAACACGTTGAAAATAGGGGGGTGTTATGGCAACGCCCGTTGTTCGTCTCAAAGAAGTTGTTTATGATTATCCCTTAAAAGGTGGTTTTTTTCGCGCACTCAATTCTGTTTCTTTCGATATTGAGCGGGGAGAGTATGTTGCGATTATTGGGGTGAGCGGTTCAGGCAAAACCACCCTTATGAATTTGCTAGGCCTCATGACTTCGCCAACTCAGGGATCTTTGGAATTTTCGGGTCGAGATATTTCTTTGTGCGAACACGACGAACTCGCAAAACTGCGTAACGAAAACCTGGGATTTATTTTTCAGAGTTTTCATTTGTTACCAAGGATGTCGGTTGTTGATAATGTGATGCTGCCTGCCCACTATGGCGCGCCCGTTTCCAACCCCGACGAACGTGCCATGAATTTGTTGACTGTGCTGGGTATTCCTGAACAAGCCGAGAAATATCCGGGTACGCTTTCGGGCGGGCAAAAACAGCGGGTTGCCATTGCCCGTGCTCTGTTTGCAAATCCCCTTCTTTTGCTTGCAGATGAACCCACAGGAGCGCTAGATTCTGCAACCACAGAGCTTGTGCTTGGCATTTTCGACAAATTGAACAGCCTGGGAAATACCATTGTTGTGATTACTCACAATCCGGATGTTGCAAAACGAGCGAAGCGGGTTATTGAAATTGCAGATGGTTACATTGTGAGCGACAAAAAGAATACAAATGTTAGAGCAGATGCTTTGGGAAGTGAAACACCGAATGATGCTACAAATGACCTGCAAATTAGCCTACAAAGTAATTTTCAGCAATTTGAAAGTGTTTTTGCAGTGGCAAAAAATGGCGAAGCCCCATCTGGTAGTCATGTTCGTCATGTTCGTCCTTCTCGAACTTTGTTTTCCCGGGCAAAACTTTTAACACTCAGAGTTGAGCACTATGCCGATATTGTTTTTGACGCAATTCTTTCCAACAAAGGCCGATCGTTTTTAACAATTCTTGGGCTTGCGGTTGGAATTATTGCAATTATTGTGATGATTTCTCTGACGTCCCAGGCGCGTCTTGCATTTTTGCGTTTTGTGGATGGAGTGGGGGCAAATCGTGCGGTTGTTATGTTTGATATGCGGGAAGCCGAAAAACAAGGTTCTCCCAGGTGGCGCGGTCTCGACCTAAAACGTGAGTTTACTCCAATTCAGTCTTTTTTTTCTGCATACGGCAGTATCGATCCGGTGGTTCAGGCGGGTGGCTGTGTTGCGCGTTCGAAGTCGGCAACAGCACAACTCACTGTTTCGGGTCTGATGTCAAACGTTTCGTTTGAATCGTTAAATACGACAATTGCCCAGGGGCGAGGCTTTACTTTGGAAGAATATGAAAATCCCGATCTCACTCCTACTGTTTTGTTGGGAGCGGTGAGTTTGGAAAAGCTTTTTCCAAAAACAGATCCCGGTTATGCGAAACAGGCAAATTATCCAATGGGTGAGAATATTTCTGTGAGTGGTTGCAGCGCAGACTTGGTTTTGCGAGTTGTGGGTGTGCTTTCAAAAATGGACTCCGATTTTGGATCCGATAACAATGAAAATATTTTTTCGCCAAGTCGAATGCTTTTGTACAGAGGAATTCAGCCATTTGCGAGTTTCTTTTTGCTCAATCCTCAAAAAGGCGTGCTGGCAAATGAGTTTGCAGCGGCATTTACAAACTACTTGTCTGTTCAAACAAAACAAAAATATCCGTTTCGATTTTTTACCGCCGAAGCACAAATTGCCAAAATTCAGGTGATGCTAACGGTGCTCGAACTCATTACGGTTTTTATTGGTGGGCTCTGCACCTTTATTGGTGGTGTGGGCGTTATGAACATTATGTTGGTGAGCATAACCGAGAGAATAAAAGAGATTGGAATTAAGAAAGCCGTTGGGGCAAGAACATTTCATATTCGGAATCAATTTTTGGCAGAGAGTGTTTTCTTTTGTTTGCTTGGAGGCGTTGTTGGAATTGTAATTGGCGTGACTCTCTCTAATGTTGCAGTTTATGTTGCCAGTACTTTTCTTCCTCGATTTATTCCTTTTTCCTTTGACGTTAACTTTGTGGGATTGGTTCTTGGCTTGGTTGTGAGCGTTGGGTCGGGGTTGGTGTTTGGGCTATTCCCAAGCATGAAAGCCTCAAAACTTGATGTGGTTGAGGCCTTGCGTTCCGATTGACCCGTTTTTTTGGGTGTTTTGCTGATTTGTTTTCAAAACTCTTCTAGGAGAGGATGACTATGCAATTTTTTGAACGTTCAGAGTGTCAGGGTTTTTTGTGCTCTTGGAGTTTATTGTTGCTCTGTTCTGGATTTTCAGTTTCGAGCTATGCTGCGGAAAAAAGTGTAAAGTCTTTTATTGATGCCGAAGGTTTCTGTGGCAGCGCACAAGTTACAAATGAATTATTTTTTTTAAAATCCACTTTTGATGCTGCTGGAGAATTCGCCTGTAAGCAAGATGTGACAAAGTCTGGTGTTACCTTGGCTGCCGCACAGGTTGATTCTGCTACAACGGCACATTATCCAACAGCAACATTATCGTCTCAAATTGGGCTTCAGGAAACACGAGCATACGATCATTCAACCCGTACAAACCCAGATGACAAGGCTACAAAAAATGCTGGACTCACATTGTCGCTGTCGGAAAAAGCTTGGGCCGGCGGGGTTGACCAAAAGAATGTGGAACTTTCTAAAAAGCGTCATGCGGTGGCTAAATTAGACAGTTTAATGAGTTCTTTGGTTCTTCAATCTAATATTTTGAAAGATGTTGTAAAACTGGTTGGAGAAATTAGAATAGACGAGCAACGAAAACAAGAGCTTCAACAATGGAAAATTTTAAACGAATATACGCACAAAAAGGCCAAAAGTGGCAATTTGAACGTTCGCGACACTCTTCAGTCGGACAAGGAAACCGACAATGCCGCGGCTGATGTTGCGAATAATGAACAAGCGTTGGTTGCAGATTTGGCGCTTTTTATGAAGCGTTATGGCCTTGAGCAACAGAACATGCAGAAAGCTGATTTGGCAGCTTTTATGAATCCGCTGGAGGAACTTGCGAGCAAGGCGTCGCATTTGTTTTCAACGGAAAGTTGTGAGAAAAACGTTTTTGAAGCATCGGCCGACGCTCACAAAACCGAACTGCAGCGACAGATTTCTCAGGAACAAATTTCAGTGAAAAGAGTTGAAGCCTGGAGCCCCGAATTCCGTTTGGGGGCCGATGTTGGGCTTTCATACATAGACAATGTGAATAACTCTGGGGCTGTGAGTGCAGCCAGTGCTGCAAGTCGTGTTTCAGCGGGTCGAAGTACCGATCTTCCTAATTGGAGTTTGACGCCATCTGTGTCGGCGCGCTTTTCCATGTCTTTGTGGAATCCCCTGGGACTTTCTCAGATTACCGAAGCCCAAGAGAGTTTGAAACAAACGGTAGCAGCCGATCAAAAATTGCAAAATTCTGTACGCTACGCTTGTGCCACGCAAAAGAGTCAAATTGAAGCACTCGAACTCAAACTCAAGAATGCGCAGCAAATTCTTGCAACAACGCAAAAGTTGACTTTAGTAAACCAAAGACTTTTTGACGCAGGTTTTATTGATACATTCGAACTCATTCGTGGTTTGCAGGATAGATATTCGCAGGAGAGATCTATAGTTGATTTACAAAATCAGTTGCAGAGCGCATATGTTTCTAGTTATATTGCACACACCTGGGGTGTGCTTGGTTCGGAGTCGTAACCATGAATCCCCTTATAGAGTGCAAGAATATTATTTTTGACTACGAAGATGCCGAGCAAAGTTTTCGGGCATTGAACGAAGTCTCGTTTACAATTCACAAAGCAGAATACATTGCCATTCGTGGGGTGAGTGGATCTGGGAAATCAACGCTTTTGAATGTTTTGGGACTCCTTGCCAGTTCAACTTCCGGTGATTATTTGTGGGAAGGCGTTTCTATAAAAGATCTTGATCAGGCCGAGCAGGCTCGTTTTCGTGGAGAAAAAATAGGGTTTGTATTTCAGCATTTTAATTTGTTGCCCCGTTTGACGGCGTTGGAAAATGTTTTGTTGCCTGTTGTTTTTCTTGACGATAAACGAGAAAGTTTGCCTCGTGAACATTATGTCAAGCGCGCAGAAAAACTTTTGGCAGATTTTGGTATTGCCGACAAATCTCAAAGTTTGCCATCGGAGATGTCGGGTGGGCAAAAGCAAAGAGTTGCCATATGCCGAGCTTTGCTTCTCAATCCTTCACTTATTTTGGCTGACGAACCCACAGGGGCTCTTGATGCTGCCACAACAAAAGAAGTTCTTTCCATATTAGAGCATCTGAACTCTCTGGGAAAAACAGTAATAGTGATCACTCATGATCCGGCTGTTGCAGGACGCGCAAAACGATCGTTGCTGCTGAAAGACGGAAAAATAATTGAAGACAAACTCAACCCACTTTTTGATCAGTTTACCGATCAGCTTACCGATCAGCCGAGTGGAAATACGCTGGTGCGTTCTGGGATGGCGCCGGAGTTGTCTTCGAATACGAGAGCGTCGAAATTTTCAATATTCGACCTTTTTCGTTTTTTTGTTGATGCGCGCTATCGCGAAGTTCTTTTTGCTTTGCAAACATTGCGGTCTCATCCGTTGCGAAGTTTTTTGACAGGCCTTGGTTTGTTTATTGGAATTACGAGTTTGGTTTTTGTTGCGGGTTTGGGTGTTGTTTCTGAACGTGCTTTTGAAGCTCTTTTTTTAAGCCCGGCAACGCAAAAAGTTTACGTTATGCAAGACGTTCCTCATGGGGTGCGAAAATCGAACTCAACCTATTGGGCGGGCATGGAGCCCACTCGCGAGTTTCCGACGTTTGCGGCCCGCTTTGCATCGTTGGGAAAAGTGCGACCTCTTTTGGGTTCAGAAACGTGCACAGTTGTTTCGGAAAGTCAGAACGTCCGGGCAAGGTTTCAAGGGATTTTTGACATTGATGAATATAAGGAACTCGATACTCCTTTGTCCGTTGGACGATTTCCAACAAATTTTGAAATGGAGGAAGGGGTTTCGGTTGTTGTTCTTGGAAAAGACGCAGTGGACGATCTTTTTAAGTCCGATTATCGAGGGCGTCAAAATCGGGATTTTCCGGTGGGTGAGAAAATTGCTGCTACAAATTGCGATATTTTACAAACGTTCGTTGTTATTGGAGTCTTGGAGAAGCAGGACTTGGCGTTTATGCGTACGGACGCCGACAACGTGCTGTATGTGCCGGTTCCAGCTTTATTGAAGTCGGGAATGCAGAAACAGTACAAGCGCGGAGTTTCGGCCATGCCAAATTTGGGTGTCGATTCCCGAGTGGTTGCCGATACGCTTGCAAATTATTTGTCGTCTACCGTTGCTGGACGTGTTGAATTTCGCACCGTGGTTCCGCAGGAAATGCTCGATAAAGTACGCACTATGCTTTTGGTTTTGCAGGGACTCACTTCTTTTATCGGCTTTTTGTGTATTTTTGTTGGTGGCATAGGTATTATGAACATTATGCTTGTTTCGGTTCGTGAACGTATCCGTGAAATTGGTTTGTCAAAAAGTATTGGCGCGACACCGATGCACATTCAAAGACTTTTTTTAACCGAGTCGGTAACACTTTGTGTGGTATTTGGAATGTTCGGAATTTTTGCCGGTTTTGCCCTTAATAATTTGGTTGCATGGGGAGTGGTGCATGCGTTTCCGAGCGCCGGCAAGTTTGAAATTGTTTACGCATGGTTTGGAAATTTTGTTGCGGTTTTGGTAAGTGTTGGGTGCGGCATTGGTTTTGGTTTGCTACCAGCGTTTCGTGCGCGAAATGTTAACCCAGCGGAGTGTTTGCGCGAGGAATAATGAATTGTGCACTCAGGTGCTTATTTTTAGAAATCTGGTTCTTCCCATTTTGGCTTTGATACGGGGTCGTCAAACTGAATGACAAACTTTCGTGACGACGATTTTCCGACTGTTTCAATGAGTACCGATTGTGGGTTTTTCTCCCACATTTCCCTTGTAACACGAACGCGCTCATCTCCAGGAACAGCGTAGGTTGTTCGCAGATGTGTGTTAATGCGTTCCACGGTTTTGGCTGAGGATTCAAGGTGAACAAGAAGTTGCACTTTTTTTTCCAAAAAGCGAGTTCCTTGGCGCTCTTCAAACATAATAACATTTGCCAACTTGCAGCGTTCTGTGCCCATACCCTCTCCCAGTTTAATTTGGCACAACCTTTTTGTTCAGCCATTCTACAAAACCATAGAGAAGGTTTTCCACAAAAGAAGGTTGAGCTTGTTCTTGAAAGCGCTCCATCTTAACCGCAGCGGCTCCGTACATCAACCACCCGTTTTGGTATGGGTAGGTTTCCAATAGGATGTTAAGCCCGTTGGAGCGTGCTACGGAACCAAACAAAGGGACTGAAATGTCTTTGTAATTATGAATCCGAATCACTCGTGCGGCAAAATCTTCGCCGCGCAGTATTTGAATTATTCCATTCATGCTGACCTGAAATTTTGTGATAGGCATGGCGAAGTGGCCAAAAAGAATTTTTCCGTTCTCGGGCGTCAAACCGTCGACTTTGTCGGCAATACGATTGCCGGCGGCATCGGTGGAGTTTG
Source organism: uncultured Silvanigrella sp. (assembly GCA_903932045.1). GTDB lineage: Bacteria > Bdellovibrionota_B > Oligoflexia > Silvanigrellales > Silvanigrellaceae > CAIZES01. The sequence continues at coordinate 8,521 of CAIZES010000316.1, forward strand.
TGGCCGAGAAAACTGTTGCACCATCGTGGGTGCGCATCTCTTTCCAAGTGGAGAGTGCCTCGGTTGCACGCAAGAAGCTTACGAGTTGTGCAGCGGTGGGTGCATTTCCGGTGTTGAGATACTGCTTGAACTCGGCTCCAACAGTGACGCTACCCCACTCCTTCTGAAACTCAGTAGGTGCTTCGGTACCTAAAAATCCAACAACGCGAGGGGGGTTGGATACAGGGAAAATTTTTCCGTCTCGTTCTTCCGTTTTGTTTGAGTAGAGAGAGTCTATTTCCGGTTGTGAAAATCTTTTTGGAATTGTGAGTCGTGTTTTTGTTGTTGAGGAGGTCGATAACAAACTTTCGGATGTTTCATTCTTTTGGCGTTCTGTATGTTCTAGCCGGTCGAAACGTTCTGAGTGTTCTAAAGGTTCTAGATTTCCGCAGCTCATAAGCAGAGAGCACAAAGCCATAGAGTATGCCAAACAGTAGCGGCTTTTCTGAATTTTGTGACTCTGCCGCCTGTTCAAGGCGCTCAAACTGCTCAAACTGCTCAAACTGCTCTGAGTCTTTGATAATGTCATGATTGTTCCTTCCGTAGAAAAGTTTTTGGGAACTGTTGGTGTTTTTCGAATTCTTTGTTGAGTGAATGCTTACTAAGGCTTACAGGGAATTTCTGAAAAGATCACGAAATTCCTTTTGTTGCCATATTTCTGACGAGCAAAAGTGGTTAAAATTGCCCATGAAGCTTTGTTTTGTCTCAAATAGACTCTAAACTGTTTGCAGACCTTTTTAAGGAGAAGACCATGGAAATGCTTCCGGGAGTTGGTTTGTTTGTTTTGTTGTTAGTTGTTTTATTGGTTGTTGTATTTCTTGTACCGCCAGTGCGAAAGCAAATTCTTTCGCGACCGATTCTTGTCGTGATTCGCGCACTCAAATTGCTTCCACCGATATCGGCAACCGAACAAGAAGCTCTTGATGCGGGTAATACGTGGGTTGATGGTGCCTTGTTTTCTGGAAAGCCCGACGTGCAGAAAATAATGAAGGAAGCCTACCCAAAACTTACAAAAGAAGAACAAGAATTCATAGATGGGCCGTGTGAGGAACTTTGTGCTGCCGTGAATAGCTGGGATGTTCATCTTCGTGGCGATCTCACGCCAGAAACCTGGGCGCTTATAAAGAAGCACAAAATTTTTGGATTGATTGTTCCAAAAAAGTATGGAGGACTTGGTTTTTCTCCCCTTGCAAACAGCGCAATGGTGGCAAAATTAGCCTCGCGCTGTTACCCGTTGGCAATTACCGCAATGGTTCCAAATTCGCTCGGCCCTGCGGAACTTTTACACTTGTATGGAACTGAAGAACAGAAAAATTTCTATTTGCCACGACTCGCGAGTGGCGATGAAATTCCGTGTTTTGGTTTGACGGAACCGGAAGCAGGATCGGATGCAGGTTCCATTCAATCGGAAGGTATTTTGTTTCGGGGTGAAAATAACGAAATTATGGTCCGCCTCAATTGGCGCAAACGTTACATTACTTTGGGTTCAGTGGCCACTCTTATTGGCTTGGCAATAAAGCTGCGTGACCCCGAAAACATTTTGGGAAAAGGTACTGAGCTTGGAATTACAACAATTTTGGTGCCCGCAAATTTGCCTGGTATCAGCCTTGGCAAACGGCATGATCCTTTGACAGTGAATTTTATCAATAGTGAAATTGAAGGAAAAGATGTTGTTGTTGCCGCCGAGAAGCAAATTATTGGCGGACTTGTGAATGCAGGAAAAGGCTGGAAGATGCTCATGGGCTGCTTGGCTGCAGGGCGTGGAATTTCTTTGCCAGCAACCGCTGCTGGTTCTGCAAAATATTTGGCTCGGGTGGTTGGTGGTTACGCTGCCGTGCGGAAGCAATTTGCTTTAAACATTGGTATATTTGAAGGCATTCAAGAGCCGCTTGCACGAATTGGCGGAAAATCTTATTTGCTTGAAGCTGTTCGAACCTTTACTTGTGGCGCGCTAAATGATGGCAAAACATCATCGGTGATTTCGGCAATTGCCAAGGCATATTGTACAGAAATTCATCGTCAGTCTATTGCCGATGGAATGGATATCTTGGGTGGATCTGCAATAAGCTTGGGTCCAAAGAATTTAATTGCGGGTCAGCATCTTTCCTCGCCTATTGCGATTACTGTTGAAGGCGCAAATATTTTAACGCGCAGTATGATTATTTTTGGTAACGGTGTGTTCCGATGCCATCCTTATATCTATAAGGAAATGAAGTCTATTCTGGATAACAATTTGGAAGCATTTGATTGGGCGTTCTGGCGTCACGTTGTTTTTGCTCTTACGAACTTGGTGCGTGTTCCTGTTCTTTCTCTTTCCCACGGTTGGTTGTCGCCATGTGGCTGGGGATTCGATTCCATGGCGAAGTATAGGCGCAAGCTGCTTCGCGCATCTGCAGCATTTACGCTTCATACAGAGATTTTTTTGGCAACCTATACGGGCAGCTTAAAAACACGAGAAATGCTTACTGGGCGTATGGCTGACGTTCTGGCAAATATGTACTTTGCGCTAGCCGTGATGCGTCGCTTTGAGGCGCAAGGGAGAGCAAAAGAATTTCAGCCATTTGCGGTTTGGGCTTTGGAGCACTGCTTCAACGAAATTCAAAAAGCAAATGAGCAAACCGCGCGGAACATTGATACACCCATTTTGGGTCATTTCTTTAGGTGGGTTGTGTTGCCGTGGACACGTATTATGAGTGTTGGAGCTCCTCCAAGTGATAAGCTAGGGCGCGTCCTTGCTAAGGCGCTTCAAACTCCAGGAGCTGTTCGCGATGAAATTTGTTGTGGAATTTTTGTTCCATCAAATAGGGCAGAACCGCTCTCGGAATTGGAAAGTGCTATGAATTTGGCCCTGGCAACAAAGGCTTCTCAGCTTAAAATTCGTAAGGCAATTACGCAAAAGAAAATTGCAAAGGGCAAGGAAGAGGATGTGCTTGCTCAGGCTCTCGCTGCGGGAATATTAACTGAAGCTGAAGCAAAAACGCACCGTGAAGCGCGTCGTTTGGCTAAGAGTGTTGTAGAAGTTGATGTGTTTGAAGCAAAGGATTTTGTGCAGCGGAAATTGGCAAACACCCAACCTTTGGTGTGAGATTGTGTGTTGATTTTGGGCGTCGAATATGATTATTTTTGGCCCCCTTCTTGACACAAGGTAAAAGCTATCAAAACGAAAACTCGGCAAAAATGCTCTCTTTTTCGCCTTCGCTGTTGGTTACGATAGTTATTTCTTCTTTCTTCGCTATTTCTTCAGTTCCTTTTTTTCGACCCAGAAGCCTATAACTTCCATCTTCTAAATACTGGGCCTCATCGCCGGTATAAAGCCATCCGCCTCGCAAGGCGCGTGCCGTTGCATCGGGGCGGTTCCAATATCCAATCATAATTTGAGCCCCGCGAATAACGAGTTCACCAATGTTACCAACGGCAATGGAGCAGCCTTTGGAGTCGACAAGTCCCATTTCAGTATTTCCGAGGGGAAGACCCACAGAATTCGGAAACACGCTTTCGCCGCGGAGGGAGTTGAGAGTGACCACCGAACAAGCCTCGGCAAGCCCATATCCCTCAACAAGCGGTGCGCCTGTGATGTAAACAAACTCTTCCGCAATTTCTCGTTGCAAAGCCATTCCGAACGCAAGTGCAGCTTTCAGACTGAGAGGAGGATTTTTTATAAACCATGATTCACCCAGCAAAGATCGGTAAAAGTTTGGCGCGCCAACCATCCAGGTTATTTTTTGATCTTCCATAATTCGTCGCAAATTGGTCAGTGGTCTTGAAAATGGAACGAGGATATTTTTGGTTCCCATCCAAAAGAATGATAAGAAATTCATTATGAACGAAAACGAGTTTGAAAGCGGAATTGTGGTGAGAATTGTATCACGGTGCGAATCAACGCGATGTTGGAGGTTTGAAACAATTTGCGAAACACTCACGGCGATGTTTGCATGAGTGAGCATTGCTGCTTTTGAGGTGCCTGTTGTGCCACCTGTGTACTGAAACATGGCTACGTCGTATGGAGTGGGAGTTGTTTCTATACCTACAGTCCAAGGTGTTTGATGAAGTCCTAATTCTAAAGCGTTTTCGAGACAAATAATGCGGTTATCGCGCGGTTTCTTTTTGCTACGGAGTCGAATTGCAAATTCAATGAGTGATCTGCTCCATATTGGAAAAAAGTCTGCAATGCTCGCTGAAATTAGGCTTCGCACAGCTGTTAAACCTAACACGCGTTCTAGTTTTTCTGCATGAAAACTGGATGCAACCAAAACCCTAGCGCCGCTATCACGCAATGCTTCAATTACGTGGCGTTCGGAAAGTATTGGGTTAATGTTTACAAGCACAAATCCGGAACGTAAAACTCCAAGCGCGCAAACTGCATAGGACAAGCAATTTGGCAACTGAATTGCCACTCTGTCGCCCTTGCGGAGTCCTATCGATTTTGTGAGGTAGGCTGCAAATGCGGCGGAGTACTCGTCGACTTCTGAAAACGAAAGCGATCCCGAACCTCCATTGGGGAGGTATGTGACAAACGCCGGCTTCTCGGCGTGTTGATATGACGCCAAGCGCACCAGACTTCCAATTTCGGGAAACAAGCGTTGCACTCTCATTGCGTCCTCGTCATGAGCTGCAGAGAAACCTCCTTCAGGCGTTGATCGGTATTCGTTCTGCATGGGGTCCATTTTCAATTTCGTCCTTGTTGGGCTTTTTGGCCAGCCAAAATCGGAAAACGGCAGTTTTTTGCTGCGAACAAAACTTTTTCGCAAATATGCCGCTAACCTACAGGCAAATGGGGCAGCATCTTGCTCCAAAGGCGGGCGCGTTGTACGGTGCCGGTGCTTTTTTGCGGGAAATTGATAAAAAATGTTCTGCGACACCTCAGTTTGCAGAGAGTTTTTGGGGAGTGACAAGAATATGAGCAGAGTTTTGATTATTGGCGCCGGCGGCGTGGGCAATGTTGTGGCGTTCAAGTGTGCAATGGCGCCCGAAATTTTTTCGGATATCTGGTTGGCAAGTCGTACGCTTTCGAAAGTTGAGAAAATTGCTGCCGATATTAAGGAAAAAACGGGTCGCACTGTTAAAACGGCTAAAGTAGACGCCGATAACGTGACAGATCTTGTGAAACTCATTCGCGAAGTTCAGCCCAAGCTGGTTATTAATGTTGCTCTTCCTTACCAAGATCTCACCATTATGGATGCTTGTTTGGAAACCGGAGTCCACTACTTGGACACCGCAAACTACGAGCCACCCGATACCGCGAAATTTGAATATAAGTGGCAGTGGGCTTACCAGGAGAAGTTTCAAAAAGCAGGCTTGATGGCTGTTTTGGGCTGCGGCTTTGATCCGGGCGTAACCAATATCTTTACGGCTCATATGCAAAAAGTTCACTTCGATAGCATCGAAACCTTGGATATTCTCGATGCCAACGGCGGCGACCACGGCTATCACTTTGCCACTAACTTTAATCCTGAAATTAACATTCGCGAAATTACCGCTGCCGCACGTCACTACGAAAACGGGGAATGGAAAGAATCCTCAGCTCTTTCTACGCACCACACCTTTAACTTCGATAAAATTGGCGACAAAGAAATTTATCTGATGTACCACGAAGAGCTTGAGTCGCTCGCCAAAAATATTAAAGGCATGAAACGCGCTCGTTTTTGGATGACTTTTTCAGAAAAATACCTCACGCATCTTCGCGTTTTGGAAAATGTGGGAATGACCAGCATTGAGCCTATCAACTTTGAGGGCAAACAGATTGTTCCCTTGCAGTTTTTGAAGGCAGTGTTGCCCGATCCTGCTTCGCTTGGGCCGCGCACAAAGGGCAAAACCAATATTGGTTGTGTTGTGCACGGAACCAAAAATGGCAAGAAAAAAACAATGTATATTTATCAAATTTGCGATCACGAAGAATGCTGGAAGGAAGTGCGTAGCCAAGCAATTTCTTACACAACCGGTGTTCCAGCTGTGACTGGCGCAATGATGATGTTGCAGGGGCACTGGAAGGGCGCGGGCGTTTTTAACGTTGAGCAACTCGATCCCACTCCCTTTTTGAATGTTCTTGGCGCGCAAGGATTGCCTTGGCAAGAAGTTGAACTCCCGGAAGTGCCGGCGGTGTTGAAATGAGTTCGGCGCTCCTTGTGGCAGGAATTGATATTTCAAAGTTTTCAACACCATGTTTTGTGGTGAATTTGGAGGCGCTTGAGAATAATTTGAAGCGCTTGGACGAAGTTCAAAAACGCACAGGTGCAAAAGTTTTGGCTGCACTCAAGGGGTTTGCGATGCACCCCGTTGCGCCGCTTGTTATGAAGTACTTGAAGGGAACCACAGCAAGCGGTTTGCATGAACTCATTCATGGTGCAAAAGAATTTGGCGGAGAGGCGCACGTGTATTGCCCAGCGTTTGATGAACGCGATTTTGGCAAAATATGTGACTTGGCTCACCACATCGTTTTCAATAGCCCCAATCAATGGAAACGTTTTCGGGGTGCGGTTGAAAATCACTCAAAAGCATCTGGAAAAAAAATAAGCTGTGGAATTCGTGTCAATCCTGAATATTCCGAAATTGAAACAGATTTGTATAATCCGTGTTTCAAACACTCTCGTTTGGGTACAACGCTTGCAAATTTCAACGAAGCTTTGCTGGATGGCATTGAAGGGCTTCACTTTCATACACTGTGTGAGCAAAATTCTGATACTTTGGCGCGCACTCTTCCGCACGTGGAAGAAAAATTTGGCAAGTTTATTGATTCACAGTGTCATTGGGTGAATTTTGGGGGCGGGCATCACATCACTCGTCCTGATTACAATGTGGACCTCCTTTGCGAAACCATCAATGCTTTTCGCAAGCGTCATCCTTATGTGGAAGTTTATTTGGAGCCCGGTGAAGCTGTTGCACTCAATACCGGAATTTTAGTCACTCAGGTGTTGGAAACCTTGGATAATGAAATGCCGCTTGCCATTTTGGACACATCTGCTTCTACGCATATGCCCGATGTTTTGGAAATGCCGTATCGTCCACAGATTGTGGGTGCAGGTGTTCCTGGTGAAAAAAGCGTCACCTACCGTTTGGGTGGGTTAACGTGCCTGGCAGGGGATGTTATTGGTGACTATTCTTTTGACGCTCCGCTTTCGCCCGGCGACAAACTTGTTTTTTTGGATATGGCACATTATTCGATGGTGAAAACAACTACGTTTAACGGGGTTAAGTTGGCATCTCTTGCCACATACGACCCTCGCTCACAACAAGCAAAGCTCATTAAAGAGTTTGGGTACGAAGACTACAAGTGCAGGCTTGGTTAATAGGGGCATCGCAGCTAAAAACCTAAGGTTTTAAGATTGTTAGAATTGTGATAAGAGAGGTCTCAAACTTTCAAAAATGAGGCCACTTATGAACTCGTTACAAATGCCAATCGAAAAACCACAGCTATTTGTTCACTGGGAGATATTTCCGGTCAGTTTAAGCGGAGCCGAATGAGGCGAGAGTCTCACGTCCGGTTCTTTTGCGCCGAGAAGCTGGAGGTGAACTCCTCCGGCTTACTCTCCGGCTTACTCTCCGCTTGGTTAAGCAGTTTGGTGACAAGCACAGCCTTGCTAGGATAAAATCTCCAGCATCAGATCCGTTCCATTTCTGAAAAGGAACTATGCAGTATGCGCTAGGCATGATGCCTTATGATTTGTACTTGATGTGGTAGCAATTCAGGAGATTTTATGTCTATAGTAGATGCAATGCAAAATAAAAAGTTTGATGTGTTTTTCCGAAACCGATTTTTCTTGAATGCTGGTTGCGCTTTGAAAACGCTGTGCACGGTTTTTTCTGTGGGCTCTTTGGGGAGTGCATGGGCTTATCCTGTGTTTGTAAGAACAAATGAGGCGGCTTCATTGGAGGGACAATTTCGGGATCATTTGATTGCATTCTCAACCCCTGATAATGGGAAAACATGGACGCGCATCCCTTCGCAGTTTAATGAAGTTGAGGATGATGCCTTTCTTATTTTGCGAGAGCCGAATCAAATTTTTCCGGTGCGA
>CAIZES010000317.1 GCA_903932045.1 uncultured Silvanigrella sp.
CACAAAGATGTCTGCCGCCACTCCAGTAAGAATGCCTTTTGACACTGCGCTGTGCGCAACTTCTGCAAATTGAGGAAGGCTATTGATAAGTGCTCCAATGAAGGCTTCCATTCCTTGAAAATCGGGGCTTGCAGCGTGTGGTCCTAAGAGTGTTGCAGCTATGCGCGGTAGAATTTTGTTTTGCTCGCATGCGCGGATAAGGCATTGGAAGTGTCGCATTTCTTCGGAAATGTTGAGGCCGTATCCCGTTTTTGCATCCATACAAACAACGCCACGCGCAAGAGCCATCTGCGCGAAACGGACAAAATTTTCTTCAATTTCGATGTCAGAGGCTTCGCGTATTTTTTTCATGCTTGAAACAATTCCGCCGCCTCGAGCTGCGATTTCTTCGTAGCCAAGGCCTTTAGCTTTTAGAACTGTTTCAGATGCACGGCTTCCTACACAAAGAGGGTGAGCGTGTGCGTCCACTAATCCCGGCATTATAACCCAGGCGCTGGCGTCAATGAATTCGGCTTCGGTAAAGGTGCAGGAATGAGTCGCATGTTCGTTTAGTTTTTCGATTCTTCCATCGCGAATAACAATGTCACAATTTCTTTTGATTCCCATGCATTTTTCGGCATCGTCATCGGGTCCGTTCATGGTAATAATGCATGCCGCATTTTTAAGGATGAAACATTTGCCGGCGTCGGCGATTCGGGTATGACTTAGTCCGTACATGGTGCTCTCCGCTATTTGTAGCGTGGATAAAAGCGCGGTTGCGAGGCCAGAACAGAATCATTCATCATGCGTTCATCAGCAATTGTCCGCGCGGTTTCATATCCTGCCTCAGCATGTCTAAAAATACCCATTGCCGGATCGAAAGTGAGAACGCGTTCCAAACGTTTTGCTGCGGCTTCGGTACCGTCGGCAACAATAACCATGCCCGCGTGCAAAGAGTAACCCATGCCTACGCCACCTCCGTGATGAAAACTCACCCAGGTTGCGCCACTGGCAATGTTGCCAAAGGCATTTAAAATAGCCCAATCAGCAATGGCATCGGAGCCATCTTTCATGGATTCCGTTTCGCGGAAAGGGGAGGCTACCGAACCGCAATCCAGGTGATCGCGACCAATGACAATTGGTGCGCTGAGTTCTCCACGCTTCACCATATCGTTGAGCAACAATCCTGCGCGGCAGCGTTCGCCGTATCCGAGCCACAAAATGCGTGATGGATACCCTTGAATGGCAATGCGTTTGGGTGCTAAATTGAGCCAGCGCTGTACGCCTTCGTTTGCGACAAACATTTCGCGAAGGGCTGTATCGGCTTTCTCGAGGTCCCGTGGATCACCCGAGAGACAAGCAAAACGGAATGGCCCTTTGCCTTCGCAGAAGAGTGGACGAATGTATTCGGGAACGAAACCTTTTATATCGAAAGCATTTTTGACACCTTCTTTTTCGGCCATGGCGCGGATGTTATTTCCATAATCGAAGGTGGGAATGCCGCGTGTTTTTAATTCCAGCAGTGCCCGCATGTGAATAGCAATGGATTTCATTGCGTCTGCACAAACTTTATCGGGATTGGAAACCCGTTCTGTTCGCACTTGTTCCATGGAGTATCCAACGGGAACGTAGCCATAGAGCGGATCGTGTGCCGATGTTTGGTCGGTGGCTAGGGCAGGCGTGAAATCTTTTCTTTTGAGAAGTTCAGGTAGAACCTGAGCTGCATTTCCAATAATAGCAATGCTTTTTGCCTCGCCCGCCGCCATGTATTTGTGTAAAGCGGTCATGGCGGAATCGATATCGTCGTAAATTTCGTCGAGATAGCGTGTTCGAACGCGCATTTCTGCACGCGATCTGTCGACCTCAATTCCCAAGAAACAAGCGCCGGTGAAAATTGCCGCCAAAGGTTGAGCACCGCCCATGCCACCCAGTCCGCTGGAAAAAATGAATTTTCCTTTCGCTTGGCCGTTGTAGTGAAGGCGCATGGCTTCGTTAAATGTTTCGTATGTGCCTTGCACAATGCCTTGCGAACCAATGTAAATCCAGCTGCCTGCTGTCATTTGGCCGTACATAATAAGGCCAAGTTTTTCGAGTTTGTCGAAGTGTTCCCAGTTTGCCCAATTGCCCACAAGGTTTGAGTTTGCAAGCATAACGCGTGGGGCATCGGCGTGAGTTTTGATGCGTGCCACAGCTGCGCCGCTTTGAACCAGCAAGGTTTCGTCTTGCTCCAGGTCTTGGAGAGCTGCGGTAATGCGGTTGAAATCATCCCTGGATCGCGCGGCTTTTCCGCGTCCACCGTACACAACAAGGTCTTCGGGCCGTTCGGCAACCGTGGCGTCGAGATTGTTTAGGAGCATGCGGAGCGAAGCTTCTTGTAGCCATCCCTTTGTGTTGAGTTTATTTCCAGTGGGTCCTGGCGCTCCGGGCTTGAACATTGTGTGGATTTCGTGCTTTGAACGGTTTGTCATGCTTTCCTCCGTAATCGGCAGTTGGTCTTTGATGTGTGTTTATATACAGCAAAGACATGGGAAGCCAAAGCATTGGAGAACCGAAAATATGTCCATGGAGTATCAACTCCCGTTGCATCTTGAAGAACATCGCGGAAGTTTGCGAGCTTTGCTTGACGATATTCTTACGCCTGAGCGTGTGGCTCGTTTTTCCACTGTGCTGAATGGACGTTCTCGTTGTGTGGTTCCTGTTTTTCAGGACACTCATCATTGTCACAACATTAGTGCCGTGCTGAGAACAGCTGATGCGTTGGGTTTTCAGGATGCTTTGTTTGTTTATCAGGAAGAATATCGCAAGGCTCGTGTTCACGATACGGTGGAACGCGGTTCCTCGCGGTGGTTGTCACTGCGGCGTGCCTCCACGGTTCGGCAGTGCGCAGAGCGCTTGAAGGCAGATGGATATGCAGTTGCTCTTGTTTCACTGCCTAGTTTTTTTGATTCTGCGGCGCATTATCAGCACCAGCTTCCCATGTTTTCGAATATGGAATTGAGCGGTGAGCCTTTTGCGGAGTTTTTGGGCGGCCGTCGTTTGGCAGTTGTATTTGGAAATGAGTCGGAAGGTATTTCACCTGATTGGACACCGTTTGCCGATCTTTATTGTTACGTCACCATGACCGGTTTCGTGGAGTCGCTCAATTTGTCTGTTTGTGCCGGTATTTTGTTGGCTCGACTTCGGGAAATTATTGACTCCGGTGGGCTACCGTGCGTGCAAACGAGCCTTGTGCCAAACGAGCGGGAGTTGCTCCTTGATCACTGGTGCGTTCAGTCATTCCCCAATGCGGGGCAGCTTGTTAACATTAAATATTCAATATTACAGGAATATTTTGAATTTGTATCAAAGGGGATGTACTTCCGGCCATTTTAACTTCAAAGACAATGTGGACAACGTGTGGATAGAGTGTTCGGAAAATTTCTCTCTAAAGATAAGTAATTGTTTTTTTTGCTAAAAATTAGGAGTCAGTTTTTTGACTTTGACGTGGGTATGTGGACAACCCTGGAGAGAGGGCACAACTTAGCTTCGAGATTTGGTTTTGTCAAGCGCGATGCAGGCTGGCAAAGTATGAGGCCGTTTGAACCCCTAAATGAACCCCTAAATGAACCCCTAAATAAACTCTAAGGGTATGCTTCGGGCGTCTACGGGTTTTAGCTTTTTGAGTTTTTTTCTGAACTCAGAAGACTGTTCATACTCTGTTACCTCGGAGAGAACATTTTCTCGATCTTGTCCATCTATTAAGCGATCTACAAACAGAATTCCTTCCAGATGATCCATTTCGTGCTGAAGGCAAATGCTGAGAATGCCATCGGTTTCGATAGTCACATTTTGTCCATCAACAGTACATGCTGAAAGCACAATTTTTCGAAAACGGCGTGTGCGGTATCCCGAACCGCCAGGGAGCGAAAGACATCCATCAAAGGGGAAAATAATTTCTTCTTCCGAGTGACTGATTTCCGGATTGATCAATGCAAGTGGATATGGGATTGGGGTTTCGGTGCCATTGAGTGTGAAACGGGTTGTGCCAATCCATGCTTTTGCATCGTCGTTATCGGACTCTGCATAGCCGCTCACATCAACAACGATAAGCCGTTTGGAAATTCCTACTTGGGGAGCTGCAAGGCCAATGCCCTCTGATGCAGCCATGGTAGCGAACATTTTTTCGGAAAAGGTTTTTAGGTCGGGCGTGAATTTCTCAATTGGAGTTGCCTTTTTTTTCAGAAGCACATGCGGATATGTAAGGACTTTAAGTGTTGACATGAAATCTCCCTGAAACTTTTTCATAGGGCACGGAATGGAGCACCTTCTTTTTTCTCATAACCGTCAGAGACCGACCATGCAACACTGCAGGATGGGGTCTTGTTAACGAGAGGTATTTCTATTAGGGTTGAAGTTGATGCAATGATTTTGCACAAGGCCGACACATGGTGTGTTGGGACTTCCGGGTTGGCCGGGAGGAACAAGTTCGAATGAGGCGAGCGTGTCCTGCGCCGCCTGTCTATTTGGTTAGGATCCTTATGTTCAATATTGTTAAGAAGACCTTCAAGATCGATGGCAAAGAAGTTGTCATCGAAACTGGACGCATTGCGCGTCAGGCGAATGGTGCCGTGCTTGTGAGTTGCGGAGATACACAAATTCTTGTGGCTACAACCGCAGCAAAAAAACCAAAGCCCGGTCAGGATTTTTTCCCCTTGAGTGTGGATTATATCGAAAAACTTTATGCTGCCGGTCGTATTCCCGGTGGATATATTAAGCGCGAAACCAGACCGTCTGATCGTGAAGTTCTCACAAGTCGTTTGATTGATCGCCCCATTCGCCCCTTGTTTCCCGAAAACTTTTTCGTGGAAGTACAGGTTGTAGCAACTGTCATGTCGTACGAGCCCGGCATTCCTTCCGATTGGCTTGCCATTGTGGGCGCTAGCGCAGCGCTTCACATTTCCGATGTTCCATTTGCTGGACCCGTTGCTGGTGTGCGCATTGGTTACATCAAGGCCGAGAAAAAATTCCTAATCAATCCCAGTGACGAGGAATTGGAAACCAGCGACTTGAACTTGATGGTGGCTGGTACCAAGGAAGCTATTTTGATGGTGGAAGCTGCTGCAAACTTTGTTTCTGAAGAAACAATGCTGCAAGCTATCGACACTGCTCATAAGCAAATCAAAATTATGTGCAAGGTTCAAGACGAACTGCGTGCTGCTGTTGGTATTGAAAAACGCCCCATTCCCGTGGCTGAGAAAAACGAAGCCATGGAGCGAGGTCTCAAAGAGCGTTTTGGTAAGAAATTGTCGGACGCTTATTCCATTCATAAAAAGCTCGAGCGTCGTGAAGCCATTGGCACAGTGAAGGCTGAAGCAGCAAAAGCGCTTATTCCTGAAGGCGCCGATTCTTCGGTGAAGGAAGAATTCGATTATTTGTTTGAAATGGCATGCTACAACACCCTCCGTTGGAACATTCTCGACAAAAATTTGCGTGTTGACGGTCGTAAATCCACGGATATTCGCCCCATCACAAGCGAGTCCGGTGTGCTAAAACGCCCGCACGGTTCCGCTTTGTTTACTCGCGGCGAAACACAATCCATTGGCGTGTGCACATTAGGCACAACCGACGATTGTCAACGTGGCGAATCGCTGCGCACTCCGCTCGAAGAAAAACTTTTCATGTTGCATTACAACATGCCCGGATATTCTGTTGGCGAACCCAAGCGTTTGGGCTCACCTGGGCGTCGTGAAGTGGGTCACGGAAATCTCGCAGAGCGCGCTCTTCGCGCTACAATTCCCGATGGTCGCAAGTTCCCTTACACAATTCGCTTGGTTTCTGAGATTACAGAAAGCAACGGTTCGTCTTCAATGGCGTCGGTTTGTTCCGGTTCGCTGGCTCTTATGGATGCGGGTGTTCCTGTGTCTGAGCCTGTTTCGGGAATCGCTATGGGTCTCATCAAGGAAGGCGATAAATTCGCAATTCTTTCCGACATCCTTGGTGACGAAGATGCATTGGGCGACATGGATTTTAAAGTGGCCGGTGGAAAATCGGGCATCACTGCTCTGCAAATGGATATCAAAATTGGCGGCCTGACTCTCGACATTTTGAAGCAGGCTATGGCCCAGGCAAAGGAAGGTCGTGCTCACATTTTGCGCGAGATTATGAAGTGCCTCACCAAGCCTCGTGATCTTTCAATGCGTGCTCCTCGTGTTGAGCAAATGAAGCTCAAGCAAGAACGCGTTCGCGATTTGATTGGCCCAGGTGGAAAGAATATTAAGCGCATTGTTGCTGAAACTGGTTGTAAAGTGAATGTTGACGACGCTGGCGTTGTCACAATTGCTTCGCAAGATGGTAAGGCCGCTGCGGCTGCAAAACGCCTCATTGTGTTCCTCACAAGCGACCCTGAAATTGGCGACATTTACTTGGGCACAGTGAAAAAAGTTGCTGATTTTGGTGCCTTTGTGGAAATTAAGCCAGGAACTGAAGGCTTGGTACACGTTTCTCAGCTTGCTGCAGAGCGCGTTGAACGCGTAGACGAAGTTCTTAAGGAAGGCGACGAAGTGATGGTTAAGGTTATAGAACTCGACCGCACCGGACGCATTAAACTCTCACGCAAGGACGCCATTGGAAAAACTCCAACATACAAAATGTAATGTTTGAGTTTTGTAATGTTCGAGTTTTGTAATGTTCGAGTTTTGTAATGTTCGAGTTTCTAAGGCTTAAGCTCTTTTTTTGAGG
>CAIZES010000318.1 GCA_903932045.1 uncultured Silvanigrella sp.
CGCCGCCGAAACTCCACAACGAATATTTGGAAGTCACCGAATTTCCAGCACCCGATGCCGTAACAGAATCGCTGAGCGAGGTGGCAGAAAACGTGTAGAATTTGTTGAATTCTTTGTCCGATTTTAGAATGCTTATATTTGCGTTGCTTGCCAGACCATGAACCCCCGAAGGCGTCATGAGTGCGCTATTTCCCAGTTGATCGTTGATATTGGTGAGTCCTGGTGAACTTAAATACGAAAGGCCGTATCCGAATCCAATGATGAAGCTTGGTGTGGATCGACTTTGAGTTGGCAATTCTCTTTGAGCAAAAGCAACTTCGCTCAAAAACAAAATAACAACAGCAATGAGGTGCCACAAAAACTTCACCAAAACTCCCTAACATCCGGTATCTGATGTTGCCATATCCACATTGAAATAAGTGAAAGAACGTTTCGTTGAGTCGGCATTTTCACGCATAAGTATAAGCAAATAGCTGCGACAAATTGCAATATCTCCCGAGGCTGGGACGTTAATTTGAAAACCACCGCTATTTGTTCCGGAAGCATCAAACACATTTCCCGTTTGAACATGTGTTGCAGATGGCGTGGTTTCAAAGAGATTGGATGCATTGGCTTGAGTCAAAGTGGAGCCATTTGCGTAGGTATCATTTACGAGTTTTGCCCAGACGTTGGACATTTCAAGACTGTCGCCACTAATATTGCAAAGGGAGGTTTCTGGCGAACTTTGCTGCCATGTCCAATTGCCGGTGCATTCTACTTTTACGCGCAGAGTGGGTATATTCGATGCATCGAGGGAGCTGAGGGATGCAACAATGCCACTTGTGAACCATTTTAGGTAGGGCCCGTGTTCTCCGGTTTGTCCTAGTATTTCGTTTGGTGTTCCAATTGAAATGAGTGCTTTTTTGTCGCCGCTTAAAATTCTTTGAAAAATGAATTGAACGGCGTCTGTTTGAACTACCGGGCTAGAAAGATTTTTAATTTGCTTTACGACCAGTGTTTCGCCGTCTGTATTGTTTAAAAACGTGGCGGCTGTGACGCCCGAAAAATCGCCACCTCCACTTTTGGTCCAGGTTTTTGAGTTCCACGAAAACGACCGCAACGCGACAATGCAGTTTGTGTCGCCTTCATAAAAACGAAGTGTTCCTGAGCTTGCAGAAATTGAGAGAGTTTGTGAAAAACCAGAACCGCAGCCCGATATGACCAACGTGAATGTATCTGCATTTGAGGTCGAAAGATTGATTGCGTTAAGAAAGGTATTTTGGAAATTGTTGTCGTTTTGAAGCTCAGTTACCGCTGTAAACCCCAAGGGGTTTGGATTGTTGTTAATTTCAATGGTGATGTCAACAAAGCGTTGTGCGTTGATTGTTTGTGATGAATTCTTTTTTCCGCATGACGTCAGGGTTTGAAAAGAAATAAGAAAACTTGTGAGCATTACAAGACAATGAGTGAAAAAAGAACGCTGTGTCCATGCACGTCTTAGCGATGATGATAGGCATGATGTTAATGTTAGCGGTAAGACCAAAACCTGAAAAGAATTGCCTTGCTTTCCATTTGCTTGTTTTGGGCAATGGTTATGTCCAATCACATCTCTTTCCCCCTGTCATCCCTATCGGCTTTTGGCTGGAGGGAGTGAGGACGGAGTGAGGAGTGGCTTTTCGTCAAATATTCACGGGAATTTGTGGACTGGGAAGCGTAGCTGGAACTTGTTCAGTTTTGTGGGAAGTGGAGGCACTGCGTTTTCTCATGTGGCGGGCAATGTTAGTGGCCAAATTTGAAATATCAAACAAAGCTGACAACAGGTTAAGATGCACATTTGTTGTTTGTTCGCTTTCGGTAACATGATTTTGAAGTCGTTTAAAGTGTTGATCCTTTAACTCGTACGAAAGCATGCAATAACGTTCGAAACGTTCCGATATTTTTGCTGCCTTGGCACTGTCTGGTGAATCAAAAAGATCCAGACTACGGCTCACTTGTTTCAGCACCTTTGTGTGATATTGTTGAAGTTGTTGGCGTCCTGCCTCAGATAGCATGATGCCGTTGTCTCGCAAGATTTCCACTCGAGGGATGATTCTGTCTTCAACTATGTCGGCAATTTGTTCGATATCATGCAAAGTGCGCATTGAAAGCAAAACATCTTGACCCTCGCGTTCTGGCAGACGTTTTTCCATAAGTGCTGCTAAAAATTGGCGTGTGATAACGTAGCGATCGTCCAGTGAGCGTTCTACTTTGGAAAGTGCATCGCGGTTAACTTTGGGTTCCCCGTGAAACACGCTTTCAAGACTTTCTTGCACCATGTTTTGTGCATCGCGTCCCATTTTCATGATCTCATGTTTTGCTGCAGAAAGTGCTAGTGCAGGAGTTTTTAGTAGGTTTTTGTTAAGAACCGTGTGTGTTTCTTTTTTTGATATTTTCAGGTTGAAGGTTCTTTTGGTAAAAGTTGTGAGTTTCATAACTTTTGCCAAGCATAAAGTGAGGAAGATGACTCCAAGGATTTCGAGCGATAAATGAGCAGCTGCCGTCAACTGATTTGCATTTATAATTTCATTGAAAAAATGTTTTTCAGATGCATTTGCAAAACAAGGAACACAATAACATAAAAATGTAAAGAAAGTTGTCGCCAAAACAGAGTGCCGCAACATAGGAACCTCGCTGGAACGGTCGAAGTCCCGGACCGAAAACGGGTATCGTCAAATATACACTAGTAAGGGGGTTACGGAAACCTGTTTGGGAGCGTTGTCCTATTGACATTGGCGAGGCATGGAAGCAGGCTCGCAGGAGTCTCTTCCTGAAAGGAGTTTTTATGTCGCTCTCTATTTCCATAATTTTGCCAACTTACAACGAACGTCAAAATCTTCCTATCCTTGTGGAGAGGCTTGAAAAGGTTCTTGTGGGTCGAGATTTTGAGGTTTTGGTGATGGACGATAACTCCCCCGACGAAACCTGGTTACTGGCACGCGAGCTGAGCGAAACCCGTCCTTGGCTTCGAAGCATTCGCCGTCTTGCCAATCGGGGCTTGAGTCCCGCTGTGATTGACGGGTTTAAAGCGGCTGAAGGCGACATTCTTTTGGTGATGGATGCCGATCTTCAACACGATGAAAATGTTATTCCAAAGTTTATTGAAGCCTTTGAAAACGGCGCAGAACTTGTTGTGGGTTCTCGTAAGGTTGATGGTGGTGGTGTTGAAAACTGGAGTATGGTTCGGCGCTTTGTGTCTTGGACCGCAACGCAAATGGCGCACTTGGTTTTGCCTCGCACCGTAACCGATCCTATGAGTGGTTTTTTTGCTGTGAGGCGTGAGTTCTTTCAAAATATTTCAGAAGAAATCAATCCCAAGGGATTTAAAATTCTTTTGGAAATTGCCGCTCGTGCGAAGGGGCGGGTTATTCGTGAGGTGGGATTCACATTTCGTGGGCGTATCTATGGCGAGAGTAAGCTTTCAGCGAAAGTGATGACGCAGTATTTGCAAGCACTTTATGAGTTGAGTTTTGGAAAATTCATTCCACTTCGTTTTGTAAAGTACGGAATTGTTGGGGCTTCAGGTGTAGTTGTAAATTTAGGTGGTCTTAAGTTGGGAAAGGAATTGTTTGCGCTATCGAGTTCCCAAGCAACCGCATTCGGTATTGAAATTTCCGTTATTACCAACTTTGTGTTGAATAATTCATGGACGTTCCGCGATGCAAAACTTTCGGGTGTACGAGGTCTTGCTCTCGGGTTGGCCAGTTTTCATGTTGTTTGTCTTGCTGGTGCGCTCATTAATTTTGCAATAGCAACATATCTTAGAAATAAGGGATTATCCAACGATTATTTTGCAGATCTTTTTGGAATCGTTGTTGCAACAATTTGGAATTATATTGTGAACACCCGGGCGACCTGGAGAACACGGGGTAGCTAATTCTGTTTGTATCTCATTTTTTACTTACACATGCCACCGAATTGACGCAGGGCCTGCGAGCTGCCTCTTCTTTGCGGTTACAATAACCCAAGCGCTGACTTCTTAAACTGAAATTGTAGAGGAAGTCTTTGTTGGGCTTTATATGCTTTGACTCATTGGTATTCTGACTGTTTGCGTGGGAGTTTCTATTTATGAAAGAGATATTGTTATCAGGTGTCGTGATCTTTTTAAGTCTTATTTCTGTTCCAGCCTTTGGTGCCGGAAAAGTTACGAAGCAGAAAAATTGTCGTGTTTTGGTTGAAGGACTGGATGTTCCTGGTGCGAATTCCAAAATTGTGATTGTTTCAAGCGATGGCAATCGACTTCCAGGAAAAGTTGTATCTATTGTTCCTCAAAAAGGATTCATTGCCGAAATTTTGGGTTCGAAAGAATGTAGCCCTGTAAATCAGGCAAGCGTTGAACTCGAAGAAGGTGATGGCCGTGCAAAAGGGAAAAGTGCTTCCTCTGGTTCCAAAAAATCTGGTGGAAAAAAAGGAGCAATGCAGTCGTCGGAAAATGGACCTAAGTTTGGAGTTTCCGCCTTAGCAGGTGGCGGTTTGATGAACGTAAATCTGCCTGACGGCGATACTTCGTCGCTCACATATTTGAGTTATGATGTTGGTGCAGTTGGTGATTACTATTTTACGATTTCCCCAACCGTTCGAATTCCGGTTGGCTTAGGAATGATGTGGTACAAGGCATCGGTTCCCATTCAGGCTGCCAACACAACAAACAACACAACCTTGACCTATACCCGAAGTTTTACGGGTCTTTTTTTGCGGACACAGACCGGAGTCATTCTGGATTTTAGCAAAAGTTTAAGTGGAAAGTTAACTCCGTTTTTTGATGTGGGTATGAGTGGCAAGCACACTGTGACGGGAGATGCGTCGGCGTCCTATGCGTTGAAGTCCAGCATGCGCTACGGAGCACTTTTAGGGGTGGATTATCGTCTTCCGTCGGGTTTGAAGTTTGGCATTGATGGAACCTACTCCATGGGCAGCGTTACGTTCGGTGCCGATTTCACAGAACAAGAGGCCAAAAATTACAAAAGCAGTGCCTACGGAGCTCTTCTTGAATTAGGCTGGGATTTTTGAATGTGAGGAGATGTATTTTGTTCGCTGTTTTCTTATAATGTGGCATCTATCCGCTCATCGCTCATCGCTCATCGCTCATCGCTCATGGAGGACGGGGGCATCGCATCTAAAAACCTAAGGTTTTAACATTGTTAGAATTGTGATAAGAGAGGTCTCAAACTTTCAAAAATGAGGCCACTTATGAACTCGTTACTC
>CAIZES010000319.1 GCA_903932045.1 uncultured Silvanigrella sp.
GCTATTCAAATCCAGTATTCCAAAATGGACGTTTCATAGTATTTCCTTCAAATAGTGTGGCTTCGCTCGGGTCTTTTTCTACTTTGGCGAAAGATTTTTCGGTAGGAAGTTGGGACGGAACAGGGGATCCAAGAGTATTTTCAGCGGCAGTCGTTGATTTCTCAAAGTTGCTTTCAAGTGGGTTGCTCAATTCGTCTATTGCTTATGTACCTTTGATTTATCAAACCGGGGACACTGAAGATACGAAGGTTTATCGAACATATTTTTCGGCATCTTCGACATCACAAGAAACGATATGTCAATCGGAATTTGCAGATTCAATTTTGGTTGCTGACGATGCTTCTGGTGTCGTTTGGAAAATGAATGCTTGGTCAGGTATACCAGATGCGGCGTTTGTGGGTGCAAATCTGGCGGAGAAACTTTCTTTTGGAAAAGTGACTTATGAGAAATATTCTCTGGTAGGCGATGTAGCGCCTCAAACAGAATTTTCAACAAATGTTTTAGCGATTCGATTCTTTGCAACTCAAGCAGTGTGTCGACCCGTTTGGCTCAGAATGGAAGTTCGGCCATCCGGCGAGGGAAGTGCTCGTTCTTGGATTCAATGGAGAAAGGTTGGAGCGGAGAATTCGGTTCCAAGTTCGCTTGAGTTTTCACATCGAGGCGTTGTTTCGATGTTTAATATTCTAGATTATGTTTATGCTGTGTCTTATAGTCACGATTCAATTTCCACCATGAAATATGATGGAACTATTTTTTCCGAAGTGTTTTAAATTGAGAGAGTCATTTTTTGGAATCAA
The DNA here is from genome assembly GCA_903932045.1 of uncultured Silvanigrella sp. Lineage (GTDB taxonomy): Bacteria > Bdellovibrionota_B > Oligoflexia > Silvanigrellales > Silvanigrellaceae > CAIZES01. The sequence continues at coordinate 798 of CAIZES010000319.1, forward strand.
TTTGTTTTATTTTGTTTTTTTAGATTCTGTTTTTGCTAAAGTCACTCTTTTAAACTCATAGTTTACCCCAGCTCGCAAGGCATTTACAACATCCGCCCAGTGCTTGTTGGCAGCTTTTGGGTTGGATGAGGAAAACTCTAACGTAATAGTTGGGATATTGCGTTCATTTCCAGCATAATTACCAAGGCTTCCTGGAAAAAATTGATAACTGACAACGCGATAGTTTCGTGTTTTTTTTGCAAAAATCTGTGCGATTTGTTGTGCTCGATATTCTCCTGTGGAGAGAGCCGATTTGCGTTTTGTTGACCCAGGGCCATCATAGTCGACAAAATCTAATGGCGAGTGAAGAGAAAAAATTTTGTCGGGTTCAAAGGCATCAAGTAGCTTCATTTGGAACTGGGTTCCAGCTTCGCTTCCAGATGTGTATCCTGGGAAGTGTTGTGGATTACCTTTGCGACGTTTTTTCCAGACTATAAGTGCACTTTTATTGAAGTCTTTGGTAGGAAAATTTCGATTGAGATCGACTCCTCGACTGTTATTTCGAGTTCTGGCAAAAAAACCATCAGGATTCACAAGGGGGGCGATAATAACACGATGGTGATCTGCGAGCTCTGGATTTGAAAGAAGTTCGTTTGCGAATTTAAAAAGAACATAGACACCACTGGGTTCATCACCATGGACTCCTCCTAGAAAAAGTGTGGTGTCTTCAAAGGGACGTCCTTCTTTGGAGGGAGCACCCGATTCAAGGACCCAATAGACGAGGGGATAGTTTTTTTCGCTTGTTTGCGAGAATATCCAAGGAATTCTTCTGCATTGAGAATTTTCCCAACCGTAGCGGGAGTATTGTTCGTCAACGCGCCTGCAGAAGTTTTCTATGACACTTTCGGGTGTTGGACTCGCTGCTGGGGCTGGTGTTGGAGTGGGTGCTGTCTCTGTTAAATTTTTTTCAACGGAAGGCAAATCTTGAGCTTGTGCTATGCAGAAAAAAGCCAAACTTCCAGCCAAAATTGAGGTCTTGAAATTGAAGAGTCTTTGAACCAAAGTCATGCGTCCTTCCCAACCCTCTGTCATGGTCAAGTGAGTCTGTTTCGTAATTCAGAAGTCAGTATTGCATCACGAATCGAGTTTAGAGGCAAGACTGTGGTTTCTTGAGATTTGGTATGTTAAAGATATTGGCAAGTTATTAGAAGCAATTTTTTGGGGGGACGTTGTGGAAACGGTTGTGCAGCCGGTATCGCTTCGTGTGGCCGTGGAAAAGTTTATAGATCAAAGAATTCTACCCGGGATTATGGCGCATGGCGGAGATATTGATCTGGTTTCGTTTGAAAATCGTGTTCTCGTTTTGCGGCTTGCTGGGGCCTGCGTCTCTTGTGGTATTCAGGCCTTTACAGCAGACGCTGTGGCAAACTATATTTTGGATGCTTTTCCGGAGCTTGATGATGTTCGGGTTGAAACGGATGGATAAGTTGTGAATGCTTTTTTGGAAATTGTAGCTCAGCTTGTGGCCGCCGTTCAGCCTGAATCGTGGCGAGAGCTTCGATATTTTCCGTTCAGCCATTTGGCTGAGCCCCGTGGACGGTTTTCCGATGCTTGTGTTTTTCGGCAAGACGCTCTTGGAGCACTTGGTCTTCTTTGGATTGGTTTCGAGGGTTGCCACGATCTCATGACATTTCCGTTTCGATTGATTCGTCATGGAGAAGACGGAGATCTTATTTCTCTTTCTCCCTGGAGTCTTCGTGAGGCATCTGCTGATCCAGCTTTTTTTGAAGCTTGGAAATATGCAATGCATAATCGTTTTGTTTTGTTGACCGAAAAGGGCGCGCAATTTCGGATGAGAAGTTGTGGAGGCGAGCAAAACCTTTTGGCACTCAATGTTTCATCTGATAGAAAAAGCGTTCTGTCGCGTATTGAACTTATGGAAGCTGTAAAAATTTTCAGGGTTTTATCACGCGAAAACGCAGGATCTCTTGAAGTTGAAATTATGGAGTATTTGAACCAACAAAAAATATTTTTGTCATTCCCCCGGCTCATTGCGGTGTACGAGTATGCGGCAAAAGATGCGCCGGTCACAAATGTTGCAATTAGTACAGAATATGTTCATAGCAATGGGCCTTTGTGGCACGATTTTTTGGCGCGGTTGCAGCAAGCGCGATTTCCGGAATTGGAAAGAGAACGTTCTTCACGGGAGGCTTGGGAAGATGTTTTGCGTATGTCCGAGAGCTTAGGCCGTCTTCTCGGAGAATTTCACCGTGCAATGACCCACGCTCGAGAAAATCCAAGTCTGCTTCCTGAAGCAAATGCAGGGGAGTATAGACGCCAGTGGCTTACTCAGGTTGAGGCCACCCTTAAGTCACGAAGCATTTCATTGGAAGGAGCTGCGCAAAAATTTCCGCAGTTTGCCCTGACAATTGCTGATTTGTCGAACACAACTGAAATGTTGCTATCTCGTGTCTCTCGCTTTGAGGGGCTAGGTTTTAGAATTCGAATTCATGGTCGAATTCATTTGGGACATATTTTGAACGGTGTCAAAGGGCTCTATCTTTTTGATTTTGGTTCTGATACCGGAGACGAATTGACTGGCTTCGAGAGTCCGATTGAGTTAAAACAACCCTCTTTAAAGGATCTTGCGGCTCTCAATCTGAGTATTCGGTATGCTTGGTATATGACCGATCGCAGAAGTCATTCTCCGATTATTGATGAGCTTGTGGGACACGAATTTGAGGCACTCTGGGAATCTTGGCGTGGAATTGATGAACGCGCTTTTCTGCCTGCTGCAAACCGAAGATTAACTGATGTTGAAAGCATTGTATTGCGAGCATATATGAGTGCAATTGGAGAAGATTCGACTGCCGCTGAACTTGTGCCGAATGCCCCAGGTGGTTTTTTGGCTCTCTACGATCTTATGTTCTTTTTGAGAATCATTACTGAAAGTAAGAAAGACTATGAGGTTGGAAATCCTCGCTTGAAAACAAGTTTACGCATTTTGGAGGAATTCTCGAAGAGTGTTCATAGTCGGAGTATGGTATGAAAGCTTGTTTGATTATGTATAATGCAGAAGCAGACAAAGAAGTGTTTTCCATTTTGCGTACCAATCCTTTTGTGAAACATTATGTCAAGTGGAATGATGTTCGTGGCACTGGTTCGGGTGGCCTGCAGGTGCTAGGCATGCTGGAAGAAAAAGCGTATTGTGTTGTTTTGGTGGCATTGGCGGATACTGACGCAGAAGCGCTTTATCGGGATATCCAATCGCTTAGGGAAAGTATGTTAAAGAAAACTGGGCTGGCAATTTTAATGTTGAACGCGGATAAGATTGGATAGGGGTAATAATATATGACGTTTTCAATAGAACTTGTAACTCAAGATACTGTCACAGAAGTCTCGCGCGAACTCGAAATTGCAAAGCATCAAGTTGAAAGTACGCTGAAGCTTTTGGTAGAAGATTGCACGATTCCCTTTGTTGCTCGGTATCGTAAGGAAGCAACGGGTGGACTAGACGAAGTACAAATTCGCGATATTCGAGATAAGTTTGAGTATATTATTACGCTGAACGAGCGACGTGATGCAATTCTTAAGACCATTGCAGAGCAAGGTAAGTTAACGCCTGAGCTTCGCGATCGTTTGGTGCGATGTCGTAATAAAACAGAACTTGAAGATCTCTATTTGCCGTATAAACCCAAGAAACGCACACGTGGGCAAATTGCAAAAGAACGCGGTCTTGAACCTTTAGCGGTGCAGATTTTAGCGCAGGAAGAACCCATTGCGCTGCGTGATTTAGCGACAGCTTTGGTTGGAAATCATGCAGATCTCACATCTGTAGAAATTGTGCTTTCTGGTGTTCGGGACATTATTTCAGAGACGGTTGCCGAAATGGCGGAAGTTCGCGGAGAGCTTCGTCAATGGACGTTTGAAAATTCAAGCTTTCGTTCCATAGTCAAAGATGAATTCAAAGAGAAAAAAACAAAATTTACTGATTACTATGATTTCTCCGAATCCGTTCGAACCATTCCGCCTCATAGGCTTATGGCGTTGCGCCGTGGAGAAAAAGAAGAGATTTTGAAAGTATCTTTGGAGTTAGATGAAGCAACACCTATTGAAATGATTCAGAGTCGACTGGTACGCGGAACATCTTCCAATCTGGTGAAAGAATTTCTGTTTGAATGCATCAAAGATTCATATGTTCGTTTGATTGCGCCAAGTGTTGAAACAGAACTTCGGTTGGAAACGAAGGGTCGTGCAGAAGAAGAGGCTATCACGGTGTTTTCAAAAAATTTGCGCAATCTTTTGTTGTTGCCGCCAATCCCAAAAATGACGGTGCTGGGTGTTGATCCTGGATTCCGAACTGGCAGTAAACTTGTTGTTGTAGATGGTACTGGAAAATTGTTGGAGTTTGTTACGATTTATCCTGATCATGACGTGCCGCAAACTTCTTCGAAAAACGAAAGCGCGCGTGAAAAGTTTCTCTCTCTTGTTCGTCGATACAATGTTGAATATGTTTCTATTGGAAATGGAACAGCTGGACGTGAAATGGAAGCTTTTGTTGAAGGCGCATTGGAACAAGAAAAAGAACGCAAAATTCGTGTTGTGATGGTGAATGAATCCGGTGCTAGTGTGTATTCGGCGAGTGATGTGGCTCGTGAAGAATTTCCAGACTTAGATATTAGCTATCGCGGATCGGTTAGTATCGCGCGGCGTTTGCAAGATCCATTGGCTGAACTTGTGAAGATTGATCCAAAGAGTATTGGTGTGGGTCAGTATCAACACGATGTGAATCAAGGTAAGTTGAAGCGCTCACTTGAGGAAGTTGTTGAAAGTTGCGTGAACTATGTTGGCGTCAATTTGAATACAGCGAGTGCAAGTTTGTTGTCGTATGTATCTGGAATTGGACCATCACTTGCGCGAAGCATAGTGACGCAACGTAATACAAAGGGTGAATTTTCGAATCGAAAGTCATTGATGGAGATTCCTGGATTTGGTTCTAAAACATTTCAACAAGCAGCTGGTTTCTTGAGAATTCCGAGTTCGGATAATCCGTTGGATAATTCGGCTGTACATCCTGAGGCATATACTATTGTTGAAGCCATGGCTTCGAGTTTAAGTGTCGGTTTGGACGGTTTGGTTGGCAATGCTTCGGCGGCATCAAATTTAAATCTTTCCTTATTTGTGCAAGGAGAAATTGGTCTCCCTACGCTTCAAGATATTGTTAAGGAACTATCTAAGCCAGGCCGAGATCCCCGTAGCGATGGCGTAAAGATGTCCTATACGAAATCGGTTCGAGCATTTGAGCAGCTTCAAGAAGGGCAGATTTTGACGGGAACGGTTACAAACGTAACGAATTTTGGTGCGTTTGTTGACATTGGAGTTCATCAGGATGGACTTGTTCATATTAGCGAACTTTCAAATGAATTTGTGAAAAATCCGGCGGAGTTTATTTCTGTTGGCGCTCAGGTTCGAGTGAAAGTGATTGGTATTGATCGGGAGCGTAAGAGAATTAGTTTGTCAAAGAAGGAGGCTGAAGAGAGAAAAACTGGCGATAAAGTAGTGATTGGCTCTCAAGAATCTCGTTCTCAGAGAACTCATAGTCCGGAAAAGTCGAACAAGAACGTTTCTCAAAATCGTGATTCCCGAGATCGAGGGGTAAGTTCTCAGTCTCGCAGCCGCACCCCACAACAAACAACTCGACAATCCAGACCTGACATTCCTCAAACAAAGGCATCTGTTGAGGATCTTCTTTCGAAATTTAAATCGGAAAGAATGTAATTCATGGGTGTGTTTCAGTTCAAACTTTTAGAAAAGGATTCTCAAACCGCCGCCCGTCGTGGTTGTTTCTCAACGCGAAGCGGGGTTGTTCAAACGCCTGTTTTTATGTCGGTTGGAACTTTTGGTGCGGTACGAACTTTGTCGCACGAAGATTTGGAAGCCTGTGGAACGCAAATTATTTTGGGCAATACATATCATTTGTTTCTTCGACCCGGGCCCCAAATTATCGAAACCGTTGGAGGGTATCACAAACTCATTTCTTGGGATCGTCCTATTCTAACGGATTCGGGAGGATTTCAGGTTTTTTCGTTGCCGCATCAAAGAGAAATTAGCGAAAAAGGTGTGCAATTTAAGAGCTATATTGATAATTCCTTTAAATTTCTTTCTCCCGAAGTTTCTGTGGGTTTTCAAGAAACATTGGGGTCCGATATTATGATGGTACTCGATGTTTGTGTGCCTTCTACAAGCTGTTATGATGTTGCTGTTGACGCCATGGAAAGAACTCATCGTTGGGCACTGCGTTCGCAAAAAGCTAGAAAAAGGTCGGATAATGCTCAGTTTGGTATTGTGCAAGGGGCTGTTTTTGAAGACTTGCGGCGTCAAAGTGCACAGACTTTGACAGAGATGAATTTTGATGGATATGCCGTTGGTGGTTTGGCTGTTGGTGAAACCGAGCAAGAGCGCGATCATTTTTGTACATATACAGCAGCTCTTCTTCCTGAGCAAAAACCACGCTATCTTATGGGTGTGGGAAC
>CAIZES010000320.1 GCA_903932045.1 uncultured Silvanigrella sp.
CCTATAACTACCAACAAAGCAGATAAGACCACGACCCAAAATGACTGACGAAGAGACCACAATACAGAGAAGGCTTCAAAAATTATGAGAATTGGTACAACCGTAAAAATCGGCACAACAGTAAAATGTGCCAACCGCTCTCAACTCAAAGGGCCAGGAGTGGGTAGTATTCCAACGGTTGTGATTAGCCAAAGCACCGAATTGATGCAGGCAATAGTAAAATCGTTTCAGGGAGACACACGCTTTTCGACAACGGAATATTCTTCAGCCAAAAATTTTCTAGAGGCTTCACATGATAGTGATTTCAACTTCGACTTCATGATTTTGGATTGGAAAAACTTAGACATTCCTGCATACCATTTTCTTCAAAATGTCATCAAGAAAAATCCGTTTTTAGCAACTGCAGACGTTATTATAGTTGCAAACGAAATTCAAACCATAGACACTCTCCTGCTTGATGAACTTGCATTCGAATACAACATTTTTTCGGGGAATATTGAAAAGATTGTGAGTCACGCAAACAATATGATTCAAGAACGAAACAATCGAGCGCCCATTCGAAGAAAATTTTGTGAACTTCGCATTGCAATTGAAAAAGAAGATCTTCAGAAGGCGAATGCCCTTCTCAAAGACACTCTTATCAAATCCGAAATGGCAAAAAATCCTCACTTTGCACCACTCAAAGCACAATGTTTGATTCTGGAGGGAAACGTTAATGGAGCGACGGACTTCCTTTACGAAACAATTGAAGGAATGGACCCTGGAAAGGCAGAGACTCTTCAAGTTCTGAGTCTTCTGGGGAAGTGCTTGTGCCACAGCGAAAAATACGATGAGGCACTGCTTATTTTTGAAAGACTCGCTTCAAAGAGTCCCAACAATTTCTCACACAAGAACTGCATCGGCGATGCACTTCTTGGGATGAACAATATTCAAGGCGCAAAGAGACAATTCAACGACGTTCTTCGAGCCGATCCAGAGAACAAAGACGCAAACATTGGCTTGGTTAAAGCAGCGGTTTCGGAGGGCGACACAATTACCGCGGCAACACTTTTGGAAAATGATAAAAGCGCTTTAGAATCGTACGCGCTCGCTAGCTTTTTTAACAACCGAGCAGTTGCTTTGACAAAGTCGTGCAAAATTGATGAGGCTATAGAACTCTACGAAAATGCAATTCCTTTTGTTTCGAAGTACAAAGGACAACTCTTGTTCAATTTGGGACTCGCTCACGCACGATTGGGAAACAAAGAAGAAGCAGAATTCTATTTGTCTCAGGCCCAAAAGGAACCGCAATCCGAGTTTCTGAAAAGCAAGAAAATATTTTCGTTTCTAAAAAACATTAACTCACAAGCCAAACGTTAGAAATAAAATTGGAGTTCACAAATGTACACTCCAGAACAAAAAGTGGCGACAATTATAAGCCTCATTGGAGATAGTGAATCCGGAGCGCTTTTGAAAGGACTCCCGAAACACCTTCTCAAACGAGTTATTGAAGGCCTTTCACAACTTCAAGCTATTGATAAGGAAACCGTTAATGAATTTGTACGCGAGTTTGTTTCAATATACGAGAAAACCACCAGTAATAGACTACACCATGAACTCGATCAGAACGAGTCGATTCAAAAATTAGTGACTCTGGCAGCAAACACCATCAAGGATCAAACCCTCGAAGAAGATGCACAGTCTTCGTTTCTTCTTAAGAATGTTGTAGATAATCTTCGCGAAATAAATCCGCAACATCTTGCAAGATGGATAGAACGGGAAAGAACCACAACTGCCGCAACAATTCTCTGCCTTATTCCAGCACCCAAAGGGACTCTCGTTTTCAAAGCACTCAACACCGAGCTTCAAATCGCTTTGTGCCAAACCATTGCCACGTTAGAAGCAATTAACACGGAAAACCTTCAATTAATATTGGCAGAGATTGAAAACATAAAAACTCGTGACACGGGAACCTTAAAAATTTTTGGCGGCGCAGAAACCGTCAGTAAGCTTCTCGAAAATGTTGACTCAGATTTTCGAGAACACATTATTTCAGAATTAAGACAAAGAACCCCCAAACTCGCGGAAGATATTGAGCAGCAATTGCTGTCTGTGGAAAAGATTTCGACACTCTTACCGAGAGATCTCGAACGAACATGCTGCAAACTTTCGGATAGAGATATCGTCTTAGCGCTCAAAATTGAAAACAAAACCGTACAAGAAAAATTTTTTTCGTGCGTGTCAGGCGCACGTCGAGAGACTCTTACAGAACTCCTTCGAAGCCTGGGGCCAACACGCAAAACAGATGTCAATGCAGCACAGAAAAAGATTAAGGACATTGTGACACAACTTCATACCCAAGGAACAATTCTCTTTCCCTGGGAAGAAAAACTCGTCTAGCAAAACTTTTCTGTCATCTAGTTAACGAAATACAAATATCGTCTCCTTGAAAAACATGACTTAGAAATGTAAGGTACGACGTCAAATGAAACTTTCATTTCAGGAGCCTTGTCATGACACTTTCCGCCGCAAAATCTTTCGAAACAGCCGAAGCGTTTCAACGGTACAATCGCCTTACAATGCCCCCAGGCGCACTCGAAAGAACGTTTCATCCTGTGCTTCGCGTACTTGCCCAGAAAGCAAATCAAAGTCATCCTTTTTCAATGCGATTTGCATCTTCAGTGTTCGCTGGCGACCATGGCGTCGCTCGCAATCATGGAACCAGCGCTTTTCCGTGTGAAGTAACAGGACAAATGGTAATTAACTTCATTATGGGTGGCGCAGCAATGTCGGTTCTCAGTCGTCAGAGAAATTCACACATGTACGTTGTAGACGTCGGTGTTGCAAATCCGTACGACCATCCCCCGCAAACAACTCACGCACCCAAGACAACCTTTCTGGATCGCAACATTGCCATGGGAAAAATTGGATCGGAAACCTATCCAATTGGAGCACGAGACATCACAAAAGAATGCGCACTTTCGGAGGCAGCTTTTCAACTTGCTCTCAAAACCGGGCGCGAAGTTGTTGAAAAAGCAATTCAGGACAGCAATCCCGATGTTTTTCTTCTTGGCGAAATGGGTATCGGAAATACAACTCCCTCAACAGCAATTATTTGTCAAACCCTAGGAGTGTTGCCACAGTCTCTCACCGGACAAGGCACTGGTATCAGCCCCGAACAAAAAAAGAAGAAGTCTGCGGTTATTGAGGCCGCTCTGACGCGTCATCAGAAAGAATTTGGAAATTGCGCAAACGATCCCTTATCCATTTTGCGTAGTCTCGGCGGTTTTGAACTGGCAGCCATTGCCGGCGCCGCAGAAGCAGCAGCGGAACACCAACGCCACATTCTCATGGACGGCACAATTGCAACGGCATCAATGCTTCCGTTTGCTCTCAAATATCCCGAATTCAAAAGCTGGATCATTGCTGGACACGTTGGCTCGGAACCCGCCCATCAAGCGGCGATTCAGGCGCTCAATGTCAAACCTCTTCTCAATCTTGATCTTCGATTAGGCGAAGGCAGCGGCGCCGCCATGGCTGCGGGAATTATGTGCGATGCACTCGCAATGCTTAACGAAATGGCAACATTTGAGTCATCTGGGGTTAGCGATAAATAAATGAGCACGTCATTTTTGAGGTGTCTCCTTTTTTGAAACTTTTTGCAGCATGATCCATGTTTCTTGTGGGGTTATTTTTATGACCGTACCCGAAACAGCAACCTGCGCTGTGCCTTTTATTTCTGCCGCTTTCCACAATCGGATCGATGGAGAAACAAGAAGCACTGAACTCCCGTCCGACAATTTTGCCTTTATGCGACATGGCGCACATTGAGCAGGAATAACGACCGTCTTTACCAAATCATAGCGAACAAGTTCCCCAATTCGCGTTGGTTTAGGAACGCTTTTTACTGGAACCGATGCAGGAACAGCAGAGTCCTGGAGAGAGATTTGATTATTTTTCGATTTCTTTTTTAACTTCTGTTCATTTTTTCTTAATTTTTCTTTTGCACTTTTTGCTTCTCCAGGATTTGTTTCGGCAGCACTTTTTTTCCGCGGAGCGACCTTGGGAGGAGCTGGCTTTGGAACAATTGCCTTCGGCGCAACTGTCTTAGGAGCAAACACCCTGTGAGGTACTTGTGTTGAAGGCGAAAGTGCAGAACCCGTTCCCCCAAGAGGATTGAATTCAGCGTCTGAAGGCGACTTTGGTACCACACCTAGATGTGAGTTTTGCGGAACATATGGAACAGCCTGAGCAGAAATTCCTGCTTCTTTTTCTGTTCCTTTATGCTGCTGCGCATGAAAGGCTTTCCAAAAAACGACTGACAACAAAGAAATCACCAAAACCGAACCGGCGGTAATACCAGCCAAGAAGATAACCTCACGGAGGCGGGAGCTCATCTTGCGCGAGAAGAGTAGCCGAGACGGATGCTTCATCTTTCGAGATGGTCCCGAACTCTCGACGTTATCTTCATTTTTTAACTGCACTTTTTTCTTTTTCAGATTCTCTTGTGAACCAACAATGTCAGCCCCAAGAACCCCGTCCCTTTTGAGGGAGTCGGACACTTGTCTCCGCTTTTCTTCTTCTCCGTGCGCCCGCACAATTCCTGTCTTCCGAATTTCAATTGGAACAGTTTCACCTGCCGGCAAAGAGGGCTTCACTTTTACATCAGATTTATTTTTTTCGACTTTGGCGTCTTCTATCTTCGAAAGACTTTTTTCCACTCCAAACTGTATTGATGGATCTTTAAGTTTTGACTTGTCAAAAACAAGGGACTTATCGACAACCACTGTTCCAGGTGAAATTTTTTCATGAAAAAGAGACTCTCCAACGAGTCTCGTTTGCGTTGCAACGCGCGTAGCATCGTTGTCCATTGAGTTCACAGGCTCAGCAACAAACGCTCCTTTTGTTTTCGAGTTGTCCGCGAAAACACGGGAGTCACTTTTCTGTGAGAACAGCTCCGGGACATCGAGAACTTTACACTGAATCACGCTTCCTTCGCGCATCAGGAGCGCATCGAGTTCGAGCTCGCCGGCAATGAGTTTTGCGCGCAGTTCTTCCAGCGAGAAAGGTCCGTCTTTATTTTTTTCGCTAACAACGTACCAACGACTCAAAATTGAACTCCTCCGTTGCAGAAGTATTCGGAATTTTCGAGAATTTCTTGTGTCCCGCCCCACTCGAGAGTCAACAGATTGACATCGAAAACAACGAGTAAAGGGTTAAACCCAAATCTGAGACTCAACTTTTTACCAAAAAAGCCGATACGAAATATGTGACAATGTGATATTTATTGGGGGGGGCGACATGTGGTGCAAGTTTATATCTATAACGCTTCTGGCAACCTACTTGCTGACACAAACATCTTTGGCTTTAGGCGCCGAGAGCAAGCCCAAAACCGGTGCCTCTACAACCGAACAATCTCGCAAGGTAAAAATAAAATACAAGGACAAAACAGATGTGAACTTTGATGATGCACTTATTGAAGGTGCTGCCAAAAACCCTTTTATGAGCATGATCAGTAATCGGGACCAAGAATTTAGTAAGGGATTTATTAAAATTCGGCACGACTGGCACGACCAACTCATTATGAGCGTAAGTGGTCTGTCGCAGTGACTCCAACAAGCATCGTCCTTCTCATTTCTACACTTTTTTGCTGCGATGCCTGGGCGTTGAATGGAACGCCTCAGTCGGCAGTTACCGAACGTATTCTAAACGTCTGTACCGACTTTGAAAAACATGGCCGCTTTTCGGGCTCCGTATATGTTAAAACAAACAACAGTGTGGAATACGATGACGCTTTTGGCTTCACCACTCTCACATCAAACATTCCGAACACACCCGAAACAGCTTTTCGTATTGGAGCAATCACTCGCTTTTTCACGACGGCAGAGATACTGAAACTAGCCTCCAACGGCCTCTTACACCTGGACGACCCTGTTCAGAAATATATTGAGGAATTCAACAGACCCGGGACAGAAAAGATCTCGTTACACCACCTTCTTTCAAATTCCTCGGGCATTCCCGACTACATGCCCACATGGAAAACAGCCTGGAACATGAAATTCGGGTCGAGCGAGCCACCGCCAGATGGTTTTGACGGTGTGCTCCGAGAGATTTTGCCTCTGACTCCAACATTCGCTCCTGGCACGAAAGGCGAATCGTCCAATTCAAATTTTATGCTCCTTGGAAAAGTGATTGAAAAAGTTGAAGCCACTCCGTTTCATTTGATCATGCGTCGGATACTGGCCGAGACAAACCTCACGCAAACAGGATTTTCCATTGATAGCGAAGTTCCCGCCAGCACTCGCTCCATAGGTAGCACTGCTCTTTCACCCTTAGACCCGCGTTCGTGGTTCGGAAGAAGTCGCCGCATACAAAAAGAATTCCGTCATCCAGAATGGGACCTCGCTTCGGGATCCCTATATTCAACAACGCGCAATATTGCAAAATGGATTGAAGCGCTCCAAAATAATCGCGTCATTCCGGAACACTGGCGCAATAAGATATTTACAAAATACGTACAAAAGAACACAAATCAATGGTTCGCCTACGGCGGGGAAATCCAGCAAGTCAACGGAAAAGACGTTTTCTTCCTCACGGGAGCTCATCCGGGCTATCAGTCTATTGCAATCGTTGTTCCTGAAACCAAAACCACAATCATAATTCTTTCCAACTTTGGTGACTCTCCGCCGAGTCGCTCGCGGTTTTTTCGCGAGATTGTAGCTGCCTCTGTAAAATAGCCTTTCGACCTCGCCTGAGCAGAAACTGGACACGTCCATTCGAGACACTTGGAATTTAGAAAAAAACACGGCAAGACAAGCGACGGAGGCTTCTGCAGCCAAAAAATGTTTTGCCAAAGAGAGACTATAGAAAATGTTGCGTCTGTCGCTGATGCCGCAAGTGGCTCTAAAAATTCCACCACTCTTTTTCCGCGCTCTCGCGACTTCCGGATTTTACATATCACTTTCCTTGATTCTTTCTGAAATCAAACCAAACACACAACTCAAAGAATTGGCAACCCACAATATATTCTCTCAACGTGCCGAACGATGCTCACAAGAACTCTCCCCAAAATTCTCTGAATCCGATCTGGCAAAAAATTTTCTAGCAAACGACCGCACATTGGATGCGCCAACAGCACAGGCGTTTCGCACCTCAGGAACCGCTCACATTCTTGCAATTTCTGGAGGACAAGTGAGCTTTGTTTCGCCTATTGTTGCAAGTATTATTATCTGGCCATTGGCAAAGCTGTTTTTGCGATATATTTCGCCCCTCAAACTCATGCAAAATATTGGAAGGGCAACGAACACCATTGAAATTGCCACCGCTGCTGTTTGTGCGGCAGCATTTGGAGCAACAGGAAGCCTAATGCGCACAATGGTCGGCAAAATTCCAGGCACATTTCCGCAGCTCCAACGCACGGCACACTACAGCATAACAACGGAACACTTGCCGTCATACAAAACACTCGTAAGAACAATCTTGATACTCATCATCACACCTTTTTTAGGGAATACACTTCAAGACCTCTCCTTTCTTTTTTCAGCACTCGGAGCTTCCGTTCTTGGGCTTTGTCACAGAACTCTTTCGGCACGTTTTTTAAAAAGAACCTGGAGAGAAAGAACATTGTTCACGCTTGCAGTTACCTCAGCAACGTCAGGAGCCATGGCAATTTTTATGTTACCACTCTGTACCACAAACCCGTTGAATGCCACGCTAGCCAACCTTGTCGTTATCCCGCTGGTAACTTGGTGGATTTGTCCGTTGTCACTGATTATTCTCATTGTTCCTTGGTCAATTCTTTACAACGTCATTATTCCGCCACTCGATTTTGGACTCAAAATTTTAGCAGCGTGCGCAAGGGCATTTGGAAGTTCCGAAACACAACAAGCAATGCCCTTCTTTACAACAAAACATTATCTCTTGTTGTGCTTAGCAATTCTTTGGGCATGCGAAGACCTCTGCTTTAGGACACGGAAGTTGTAAGTTTTTCCATGAGCTGGTCTTCAGTAATAATAGGAATTCCCAGCGACTGAGCTTTCTGATATTTGGAAGAACTGGACGGTTCATTGCAAACCAGGAATTGAGTTTTTGCACTTACGCTTTCCACAAGTTTTGCACCAATGGCCTCAACAAGATTTCGATACTCATCACGAGAACGGGACAAAGTTCCCGTAATACAAATTGCTTTGCCCTTAAGAGGATGATCGATGCCGTTCAATTCAGATCCAGAAGAATCCGGCAGAACTTGAACAACATTGAGAAGGTTTTCAATATAAGATCGTTTTTCGGCAAGAGAATTGAAAAATTCCTCGGCCGACTTCTTTGCCCATCCTTTTTGCGATTCAAGTTCAGAAACGCCGACATCCAAAACCGCTTGAAGAGTTACAAAACGCCGCGACACTTCTTTGCATTTTACAGCACCTCCACGAGAAATTCCCATAGCCGTAAGAAAAATTGCAAGCGGAAGCACACGCCGAGCTTGAATAGATGCCACCAAATTCTCGGCTGATTTTTCGGCAAAGCCTTCGATTTGCATCAAGTCCGACTTTTGAAGTTTGAAAAAGTCCGCCGGTTCGCGAACCAAGCCTGCCTCTAACAAACGATTTACAATTTTATCGGAAATACCCATTATTTCTAATTCATGCACAAAATAGACCAGACTTTCGCGGTCTCTAAAAATACAAGGTTTGCGTTCTGCACAAAAGAGATCGGGACCGCGTCGAATGAGAGTCACACCACAAGGACACTTTTCTGGAAGAACATAAACAGAAGGTGCCTCTTGTTCCAAACCGATAATTGCAGGAATAACCTCGCCACTTCGCTTGATACGAACCTTAGCTCCCGGAGCATAACCACCCGCCTCAATAAATTCAGCGTTGTGTAAAGTTGCAAAGGATATTGTTGCGCCTGAAAGAAAAACAGGCGAAAGTCTTGCCCGAAACGTTACTTTCCCAGAACGTCCCATGCTTTCTTCAATGGCCAGAATTTCGGTTACTGCAGTTTCACCGGTTTGTTTAAACGCCAAACTGCCACGCGGGTGGTGTGAGGTTGAGCCCATTGCCTCCCAAACAACATCATCGTCCACTCTAAAAACCAAACCGTCCAGTTGATAATCGCGTTTTCGCGAAAACCTTTTCTCGATGAGATTAGCAATATCCACAAGGTTATAACTTACTATTTTTTCAACAACTTCCTGGGAAAGACCCGTTTGAAAACCCAATGAATCGAGAAATCGAATGCGTTCCCAAAAAGTTGGACGAGGCAAATTTAATAACCGAGAAACCTCGCGAAGGGGAAGCACCATCGAAGCTTTGCGCACAAAAACTTCGTAAGCCGTAAACCCCAAGACCCTGAGAACCGGTGCGGCAGCTTCCACATCTTTCCGACCAAAGGTACCCGGCACGGCGTTACGATAGCTTTCAAACTCACCTTCAAATGGAGGAAACTCAGAAATTGGAAAATAGACTTCACCCCGAACTTCAATAACAACGTCCTTTTCAAGTGCAGGCAACATAAGCTTCTTTGGGATTTGAGCAATGTGAAAAACAGACTCGGTCACGTCTTCTCCAAGCGTACCGTTGCCTCTTGTTGATCCTCTCAGAAAGATGCCATCGCTGCGATATTCCAACGACATAGCCATGCCGTCGAGCTTATCGAGACACAAACAAGGAGCTTGCGAAACAAAAGCAACGACCTGACTTATTTCGTATGTTTTTTGCAGGGACAACATAGGAGGACGATGCTCCACTTTTCCTATATTTCCACCAAGCGAATATCCAACAAAAGAAAGGACGGGATGATGAGGATCTAAATCACGCAATTCGTCTTCCAGAGCATCATAGGCGAGGTCTGGAATTGTGGCTTTGCCAGTATAATAGCGCTTTTTGTGCAGCAAAATCTCGGAAGAAAGTTGCTCAATTTTCTCATTACGCCTCATTTTTCAGCCTCCTTCAGATTCTCGTTCATCAATACCTTTTCGACTTTTTATTGCTTGACGAGCCAATTCGTCGCACAATTCATTTTGGAGATGCCCGGAATGTCCTTCAACCCATTCCCAAGTGAGCACATGCACACGCCGCAGTCGACTGAGTTCAAGCCAAAGATCCTGGTTCTTTACAGGCTTTCCTGTTTTTGTTTTCCATCCTTTAGTCTGCCAGGAGTCGAGCCAACCTTCAGTAAAAGCATTCTTCACATAGGTGCTATCGGTGGTGACCAGAACTTCGCTTGGACGCGTGAGAGCCGACAATCCGCGAATAACTGCAGTAAGCTCCATTCTGTTGTTTGTTGTATCGGGTTCATAACCAGATAAACGTCGTGCATGTTTCCCGGCAATCAACAAACAACCCCAACCACCCGGACCCGGATTCCCTGAACACGCACCATCTGTATAGAGCTCGATTGCAGTCATAATATCTCCACGTTTTGACTCCATGCCAAACCTAGTGTTAGCCTTGCCATGGATAGAAAAAGGACGCAACTGATGCAAAACATGTGCTCCCAAAAATTGCCCGCTATTGCCGCAGCCCTGCTTGCATCACAAGCACTAGGGGCCCAAGAGCCAAATTCGCCCCAAACCTCAAATGACCTTGCAAAAGAAACCCACAAAATTCCAACGGAGTCGCGCATTGCCCCCATGCGTTCATTGCCTTCATTTTGGGACGGTTTTTCCATAGGAATTGGCACCAATTTTGAAAGTCTTTCAGGCGATTCATCTGAACTCTACAAACCAACAGCTCCCGGCCTTCAAATTTCGGCAATACAACGCCTACGTTCTATTTTTTCGGGATCCCTCACAGGAAGAATGGCTTACTGGGAGGCGAAAAACTCACAGAACACCATGGCCAGCGCACTTTTCCCTATATCGGTTGCATCTCACATAGAGGTAGCGCCTCAATTGCCAGGCGTTTGGGGTTCAAATGTGGTCAATGTATTCCAGCCGCTCCTTATTCTCGGGCCTGGAGAAGTGTTCTTTACCACGATGGAAGAACGCGGAATACCCGACCGAGGGTCCACAATGGATTTGGGAATTGGAGCTACTTTTACCTTAACTTTTCGCTCTGCCATAAGAATTTCTTACACCTACTCAAGAACACTTGATAGCGGCAGAATCAAATCAAAAACAGCTAGCATCGAACTGCATTTGGGAGACTTCTCCAAACGCTAAAAAAGGCAACCCTACAATGTTCTACTTTGGAAACTGCGTTCGATTAAATTATCTATCCCTTGTTAGAGTAGTACGTAGGCTTTTGGTTTGTTTTTTGCTAGTTTCACATTTTGCCATGGCACAAACAGATCCTTGGAAGAACCCAAGAACACTTGTTGATCGCACTATCCTAACCGTTGAGAAACATATTTATACACTCTCCGATGTTTATATTATTCTGGCGCTCTCGAATACAGCAATGCCCAATGAAGCCATATCTGAAATTTCAGACTGGAAAGAACTTTCAGGATTTTTAATCGACCGAAACAAACCATTTCTCAAGCAATTCGAAAAATGGCCTTCCGATGTTCAGCGACTCATTTTTGTCACACTCAGTTACCCAGAACTTTCAAAAAACCCTTTAAATGCACCAAAAGAGGAAAACAAATCGGCTCTTCTTGCACAGATTCGAAAAGAACAATTAAAGCAAACTCTTCCATTAGAACTTCAACAAGCACTTGAAAAAAGCCAGGACGAGACAATTCTCAAACTTGCCGATGTGGTTCTGCGCGCGGTTGCACTCCGAAAAAACAAAGGTTCACTCCGCGAATCATCCGGTTCACTCAACTGGTTTTGGCATCAGCGACCTCTCGATATCAATGCTCAATAGGGGTTGGAAAAAATGGACATGACCTACATGACAATTTCCAACGGAACAGTTTCCTCAAACGCCCTGGAATTGTGTTGCGATGACATCACAGAACAGATTCAATCCATTGCTGCACAGTCACAATATGGACCGAGCGCCGAAAATATCGCAAGATCCGTTTTGGAGGCATATTCACCCTCTCCGCAAAACACCCTCAAAAACGTTCTTTTCTTGGCTTTGCACAACAACCTTGTTCTCGGCTTTCTTGAAATGCGCATCACTTACGATGATGCTGAAATTGATTTCGTAGCCGCAGACTCTGCCTTTCGCCGCCTTGGAATTGGCAAATGGCTAGTTTCAAACGCGCTTCAGTATGCAAACAAACAAAAAGCCAAAAGGATCATTTTGGAGGTTGGAGAAACCAACGAAGCCGCCATAGATTTGTACAAGAACGTAGGGTTTCGCCAAATTGCAACAAGGTCGAAATACTATAAAAATGGCGAAAATGCTTTCATTCTTGAAAAACGTACGGAAAATACGACAGAATAACCACCGAATGGTATCATTGATGTTGTTTCGAAAGCGTACTTAATGTTTGTTCTAAAAAACCAATCAGCGTTGCCTGATCTTCAACCGTACGTTTCAGCTGCCGAATGCAGTGTTCGCGAAGTTCTATTTCCCTCTGCATCACAATCATACGTGATTCATCCAAAACAAGTCCGGAATTTGACATTGTTGAAACATAATTTTCGGGGGTACCTTCCAGATATTTTCCCGTCTCCCGATCTTTTTTGAGAAGCACATAATATTTGCCATCGCGCAGTTCGTGCGACATTTTGCCGCCCTTTACTTTACGACGGAGTGTAATTTCCGACACCCCAAGTGCGAATGCAGCCTCGCCGAGCTTCATCCACTCGACATCGCATTCCTGCTCCGACATAAATTCCCCCAAACTAACCTTTAATCACCGACACAAGCGATTCCAAATCGAACGGCTTAAGCACATGATAGCATTTACCACTCAAACACAATTCGGACAATCGCGGACTCGGACAATCATCTCCACTCATCACAACAAAGCGCCCAACAAACCCCTTCGCTGCGACGTAGTCGAAAAAACTCAATCCCGTTTCGGACCCTAAATGATAATCGCACAGAATCGCCCCAAAATCCCCAGCAACGGCATCAAAGTTTCTATAAGCGTCAACTAAAGAAGCAGCCAACACGACGACCATGCCTCTGCGGGACAACCGTGAAACAATAATCTTGCCAAGGTCGGTATCATCGTCCACGAGAAGAATTTTCACAAAATAGTTCCTCTTCCTGATGCAAACGAGAGGTTAGAATACCTCGTTTTTTTTCAAATAACCAACAGGGTTCCAATCACAAGCTTCCACCTCACAGCCTACCACACAAAACACAAGACAAATACGTCGGGGCGCTGACGTCAATTCTCCAGCTTTGTTCCCCTGACAAAATTCTGAGACAATAGGTTTAGCAAGCCAGTAGCGTAGCACTGCAGACCACCCCAAGGAGAGCCCAGTGTCCAACAGGAGAGAACAGAGCAGTTCCAGAAACAACATGCGGGAATATTTGTTTTCCATAGCATTCTTCTTTTCACTTGCGCTTCTATTAGCCGTAATCACGTTTAAACCATCCGACCCAAGCAGCTTTTCGGTTTCTTCCAGCACGGAAACAGGAAATCTTTTTGGCCCCACCGGAGCAGTCATTGCTGATTGGAGCGTACAATTTTTTGGATTTGGAGCGCCAACATTTGTTTTGCTGACCCTGGTAGAAGTCCTCATTGCATATCGAGGCATTTGCACAAGGACGACCTGGAAATTACGCGCCATTGGGTTCCCACAACTCATACTGTGCTATGTTGGTCTCTTGGCTACAATTTCTCCCGAATGGACATTTCGTGGTGCCAAATTTGCTTCCGGCGGCCTAATTGGAAAGGGAATTTCGGATTTCTTTGTCGAACACCTGAGTCGCTCTGGCGCCATTGCGGCATTCACTTTTGCTGTTCTTGCCACTCTCCCTTTGTGTCTTGGAGTACGCCCCGTTAATCTGCTTGTAAAACTTCTCAATTGGTCGCCATCGCTGAAGGCTCAAAAACTTGCAAAAGACCTTGGAAATCAGGAAGAATATCAAACTCAAACTCAAACTCAAAATTCGCAACACAATCGCACCACATCATCCCACACCACGAATACCGACGAAAATGTCAATAGCGAAGAAATGCGTTTTACAGTTACGGCAAGGCCAAAAATAACTTCACTCCCATCCAAAACGGAAGTAACCACAAGC
Source organism: uncultured Silvanigrella sp. (assembly GCA_903932045.1). Classification (GTDB taxonomy): domain Bacteria; phylum Bdellovibrionota_B; class Oligoflexia; order Silvanigrellales; family Silvanigrellaceae; genus CAIZES01. The sequence continues at coordinate 14,082 of CAIZES010000320.1, forward strand.
ACACAGATCAGTGCAAATACAACGACGGAAAAACCTTTGGCATCCGCAACAGAATCGCATCTTATTAACGACACAGACTATCGCAATCTTTTAAAACACATAAAAGATACGCCTGCAGCAAGCCGACAAAATACTGCGGAGGAATTGGATCGCCTCAAAAGCGAAGCCAAACTTCTTGAAGAAAAACTGGCCACATTTCATGTTTTGGGTTCGGTAACACACAGCCAGCCCGGGCCCGTAGTGAATGTTCACGAGTTTGAGCCTGCTCCTGGAATTAAAGTAAGCCGCGTTTTGGGCCTACAAGATGATCTTGCTCTTGGACTCAAAGCAAGAAGTGTGCTCATGGCACCCCAAGCCGGAAAAAGCACCATTGGCGTAGAAATTCCAGCCGCCGTTCGAGAAGTCATTCCCATGAGAGAACTTCTTGAGTCCACACACTTTCGAAACTCTCGAGCCGCACTTCCAATGGCTCTCGGAAAAATTGTTGATGGTAGCCCTCTCGTTGTTGACCTCGCTGCCATGCCTCACCTATTGGTTGCTGGTTCAACGGGATCGGGAAAATCCGTAGGCATAAACGTTATGCTTTTATCGCTGATGATGCGTCACACACCAGAGCACGTCAGGGTTATTTTAGTCGACCCCAAAATGCTCGAACTTTCGGTATACGATGGCATTGGACACCTTCTGATGCCAGTTGTAACCGATCCACAAAAAGCTGCGGGCGCGCTGCGATGGGCAATTGAGGAAATGGAGCGCCGCTATCGCCTGATGAAACACATGCAAGTACGCAATGTCTACTCCTACAATCAGGCTATTGAAACAAATGAAATCCCGGAAGAACTTCGCAACGTTGAAAAACCTCCAACACGTCTTCCCTATATTGTTGTGGTTATCGACGAACTCTGTGACCTTATGATGACAGCTCCGAAAGACGTCGAAGATTGTGTGCAACGCCTCGCACAAAAAGCACGCGCTGCAGGCATACATCTCATACTTGCTACCCAGCGCCCAAGCGTTGATGTTCTTACGGGTGTTATAAAAGCAAACCTTCCTTGTCGTCTTTCGTTTCAAGTGGCATCGAAATACGACAGTCGCACAATTATCGAATCCACTGGAGCAGAAAAACTATTGGGCAAAGGTGACATGTTGTTTTTGCCTCCTGGCACCAGTCGACTTGTTCGTTCACACTGCGCCTTCGCAACTGACAGTGAAATAGCAAATGTGGCAAACCATCTCAGAGATCTGTTTCCTACAAATTACGATACCGGAATCATTCAGCAAGTGGACAAAGCATCCGAAAATATCAAGGACGAAACAAAAACCGATGCCAGCGAAACAAACGGCGACGACATGGATGAGAATTCCCTTTACGACCGTGCCCTAGAGTTTGCAGTGGAAGCCGGGACAGTTAGCACATCGAGTATTCAAAGAAATTTTCGCATCGGATACAACCGCGCAGCGCGCATTATGGACAGAATGGTTCAGGAGCGAGTTGTGAGCGACACGGAAACAGCTGGAAAACCTCGTCAAGTGGTGGCACAAAGGATCCCTTATTCATGAAAAAACAACAAATCGGCGGTATAAAATCATGCTAAGAAAACTTTTTTTAACTTCGCTCACGCTCTCTGTCGCAGGTATTTTTTTAAGTTGCGCATCAACACCAAATGATCCATCGCTTGGTGGCGATTTAGAAGTGGCCCGCCAATTTAACGAAACTGGTCAGTACAGAAAAGCGGTTGCCGCTCTTCAGGATATTCGCCGAAAAAACCAACAGAACCCAACCGTAGAGGCTTACCTTGGATACGCATTTATGGGACTGAACGACTACTCTGCAGCCTCTGCCGCCTACGAAAAATCACTTGCGCTTGAACCCAAAAACCAAGATGTTCGCTTTAACTACGCCTATGCTTTAATTATCCAAAAGCGATACAATGATGCGCGCAAACATCTGAAGAAAATTGAGGACGACGCGAACTATCCCTATATGGAAAAAGTTCACGCCAATGTGGGACTTTCGTATCTCGAAGAAAAACACTGCAATCTGGCGCATCAAAAATTCGAAGAAGCGCTTCGACTCGATCCAACACTCACGTCTGCACACTACAACAATGGCAAGTGTTACATGATAGAAAAGAAGTATTCACAGGCCATTACCAGTTTCAACCAAGCGGTTGACTCATGCCAAGGATGTATTGATCCCTATCTTGATCTCACTCGCGCATACTTCAAGAACGGTCAGGGAAAAATTGCAAGAGAAAAGCTCAATACAATACTGATAAACAAACCAGATGCATTAACGGAAGCTCGCGTAAAACAAATTCTTCAAGAGAACAAAAAATAACTTTTTTAAAGGGGAAAAAACATGTCCCACAACAACGAAGAAATCATTGGACTAGGTGTCACCCACAGAGTTGCAACAGAAATTGGTGAACGCATTCGACAAGGACGGGAACGCTCGGGAAAAACTGCGGCCCAGTTAAGCGACAGCATAAAAATTCGCGAACACTATCTTGTGGCTATAGAAAATGGATTATGGAACGCCTTGCCACAAGGAGTTAATGGTCGGGGATTAGTGAGAATTTATGCAAAAGAAGTAAATGTTCCTGTTCCCGAGTTGGAACTCAAAATTTCCCAGGATGATTCTCAACTCAAAGCCAAAGTGAACGTTTCGACATCTCGGTCGGAGCCTTCGGTTCGTAAATTAGAACCAACTCCACGAGATGTTCCTCGCGCACAGTCGCCAATTCGACCTCGCCATATTCCACACTCCTCGCATTCCAGCATGCACGAAGAAGAAGAGGATCGCGCTATAGATGCCACAGGCGACCTCGCCAATTTGCTTGGCATTGAACCCAAACATACAAAACATTCTCATCAGACCCCAACAATGCATCAAGAAGTTATTTACGAAAACAATGTTCCTGTTGTAAATGCAACACATTTGGCAAAAGAAATGTTTCTAAACGGCAACGAAATCTTCGAAGACCAGCATAATGAAATCACTTCAGAATCACCAAAGACCCAACCAGCCAAGCCTGAAGTAAAGGAAATACCTGAAGTAAAGGAAATACCAAAAGCAGCGGCGAAGGAAGATATTTCTAAAGTTGTCTCACACCCAGTTGTCCCTGCAAAGTTAGATAAAAACACAAATACAAAACAGGAACAAAAGATAAAAGACGAGATAGAGGTAAAAAATTCTGTGCAGAAAAAGGATCCTGAGTACAGCAAAGCAAACGTCGAAGAGAACTCTGCTGCTGAAGAAAAGGCCGCTGCAGCAGAAATTCCTGCTTTTGTTCCCGAGAAAACCCTTGCTGAACAATTGGAAAGCGTTTCCATTTCCACGGACAACATAGCAAGCACGACCACAACCAATAATGCCAACAATGAGCCTAAAGAATCATTCATTTCAAAAGGCCTTATTTTTGGACTTGTTGCTGTGATTGCAGCAACACTCTTTGTTGCTATTTCACTTGCCAGAAAGCCAGCATTAAAAGACAGCGACAACGATGAAGCTCCCAGCACTGATAACGCTGCACTTGTTAGCTCCGATTCTACCACGCCAGCACCTACGTCAGAGCCAACAACCACAAGCCAATCCAATCCTTCGGAAGGAACAACTCCTTCTCCAACAACCGCAGCACTTACTGCAAATACGACAACCCAACAAAGCTTGAAGGCGACGGATGCTCAAGGTACAGCGACAACAACTCAGAATCCTTCAAAAGATACAGCACCCGCAACAAGCACAAATCTTCCAACCACGTCTACACAGCAAAATGCCGGGGCAAAAGCATTACTCACATTCAAATCAAAAACTGCAGTGAATATCAAAATCGACGGCAAACTGTTCTTTACAGGGGTTCACGACGAAGGCGATTTAGAAATTATTTTCAAAAAAACAGCGGACATCTATGTCGACGACGGTTCGCAAGCAACACTGACGTATGACGGTTGGGAAAATCATGGCCCTCTGGGTTGGCCAGGCCGCAAACGACGCGTTATTTTGAACGCAGATTCTTACAATGGAAAAGGCCGAGGCATTCTTTAAAGATCAGCACGACGTTGTGCCGTAAATTTCCCAACGACACAAAACTCAAAGAGAATTACTCTTTCGAAAATAACCCTCTCTCAATAATCTCAACAAAAATGTGCAACACTTTGATGTGGAGTTCTTGAACACGATCGGAATATTTTCCGGCGGGCGTGCAGACATCATAGTCGGCCATTTTCCCCAACTCACTTTCCGGTTTTCCCGTAAGTGCAATCACTGTCATTCCGCGAGATTTTGCCTCGCGTGCAGCCTCCAAAATGTTAGGGCTTTTTCCGCTCGTACTTATGGCCACAAGGACGTCGCCTGCGCGCCCATGAGCGGCCAAGTAGCGCGAAAAAACCTTATCCCAACCAAAATCATTTGCGGTGCAAGAAATATGCGATGCGTCAGCGATAGCAAGAGCGGGAAGAGGAATGCGATCGTTCCGAAAACGCCCCGAACATTCCTCGGCGAAGTGCATAGCGTCACACATTGAACCGCCATTTCCGCACGAGAAAATTCGACATCCCCCGCGAACAGCATCGGTCATTTTTTGACCCGCGTCGGAAATACAACTCAACATCGCTGTATTTTGTAATAGATCATCCAAACCTTCGCGCGCTTCTTGCAAACTTTCCAACACAACTGATTTCATGTGACAACCTCATGTACAACACAGGGAGGCACTATCACACTTGGGGACAAACGCGAAGCTGCTAGGAAAAGCGTTTCTACGTCCATCATTTTTCCATCCCAAACAGCCTTCCAAACCTCATCCCACGTCATAATCGCAACACCTGCGATTTCGTCTGGATCAATTGCAGGTTGAGGAATGGGTTTTGCGTTCTGAATAATAAAATGATGCCGAATTGTGGTTGAATATGCGCCAGCCCAAGTGGAAACCAAGAACTCGGAACGACCTTCATATCCCGTTTCTTCTAGACACTCGCGTTCCATAGCCTGAGCAGGCGTTTCTCCGGGATCAATCACACCCCCAGGAAGAACAAAAACCTCACGTTCTGGGCCTGGTCTAAACTGACGAGTCAGAACAACACGCCCTTCGGAATCCAGCACCAAAGCGCACACCACAGGACGGCCTTTCACAATATCGTAAGAATGTACTTTGCCACTGGGAAGCTCGTACTCACGTTGAACGAGAG
>CAIZES010000321.1 GCA_903932045.1 uncultured Silvanigrella sp.
CTCGCATGCCGCATCTCGCATGCCGCATCTCGCATGCCGCATCTCGCATTTCCCGTTGCCCATTTCCCTATCCCATTATTGACAGGAAGGCCCGATTCCCTTTAGTTTTTCAAAACGCCACGCACTCTGTGGGAACAACAAATTTTCTTATTGCATGGAGCCAGATCAACTATGGAAGAATTTGAAGACACTACTGAAAAAGTAAGAGAACACATGGAACACGTCGCACAGCACTCAAATGACCCGTGGATGTTTCGCGTAGCACTCAGCTCAGCCCTTCTGGCAGTTGCTGCGGCTATTACAGCTCTCGTGGCGGGGCACCATGCCAACGAGGCAATGCTTGAGCAAATTCATGCCTCCGATGCTTGGGCCTACTATCAAGCGAAAGGCATTAAATGGAGTATTTTGGGCGCAAAAATGGAATTATTGGAAGCGCAAGGTTCAGAACCCAGCAAAAAAGACGAAGAAAAACGCTCTGAATACAAGCGCGAACAAGAGGAGATTTCGCGAGATGCACAAGAAAAAGAAAGCGTGTCGGCAGCCCACTTAAAAAAACATCTCATTTATGCGCGCGGAGTAACTCTGTTTCAAGTCGCCATTGCAATTGCAGCCATATCGGTGCTCACCAAAAAACGAAGATTCTGGTACGGTAGCCTTGCTCTTGGAGTCCTTGGCCTAGCATTTGCTCTTCAAGGATTCTTTGCGTAAGATATGCGTTGCGAACGGAAAAAAACCTGCACAAAATCGGAAACCGACTCCAAAATAGTTTTGAAACAACACAAGGTGCCCCAAAATGTCTGACATCAAATATCCCGTATACCGACCCAATTTGAGAGGCAATGAAAGTCGATATGTTAATGAATGTCTGGAAACAAATTGGATTAGCTCAAAGGGAACCTTCGTAGGCAAATTCGAGTCGGAATTTGCAAAATATGTTGGTGCACCCGCCGCCACAACGTGTTCCAACGGCACCGTGTCACTTCATCTTGCTTTACTTGCACTGAATGTGGGTCCTGGTGACGAGGTTATTGTCCCCGCATTTACTTACGTGGCTTCTGTGAACGCCATACGCTACGTTGGCGCAATTCCCGTTTTTGTGGATTCCAATCCTACCACATGGCAATTGAGCATTGCAGAAGTTGCAAAAAAAGTGACCGCAAAAACAAAGGCCGTAATGGCAGTCCATTTGTACGGACAAACATGCGCTATTGAAGAACTGTCCGCATTTTGTAAGCAGCACAACCTACTCTTGGTAGAAGACTGTGCCGAGGCCATTGGCACTCGCGCGAGCGAAACCCACGTTGGCCTTTTTGGGGACATCGGCAGCTTTTCCTTTTTTGGCAACAAAACCATCACAACTGGCGAAGGCGGAATGCTCGTTTCGAAAAATCGGGACATCATTGCCCGCTGTGCTCATCTCAAAAGCCAAGCTGTTAGCGCCGAACGCACCTATTGGCACGACGCCATTGGATACAATTATCGCATGACAAATATCTGTGCTGCAATAGGTTTAGCACAATTGGAACGCGTAGATAGCATCGTCGCCAAAAAAAGAGCAATTGCCATGGCGTACAAAAAATGTTTGGCAGGCATCGCAGATATTGAGTTTCATAACGAACAACCCGGAACCACTCACTCCTTTTGGATGGTAAGCATTAAAACCAAGAACAACCCACAACGCGATGCTTTGCGTGCACGCCTTGCCGCATCGGGTATTGAAACACGACCCGGATTTCCACCATCGCATCTGTTTCCGATGCATGCCGAATTCGCTCGCGGCGAATGTTTTCCAGTTGCAGAACACTTGGGTGAAACAACCATAAACCTCCCTAGCTATCCCGATCTCACACAAAGCGATGTTGAATTTATTTGTTCGCGGTTCCACCCATGAATACAAACACAGACAAAGCAAAAACAAATGAAACGCAAAAGCACATTCTCATCGATCTCGACAGACTGCGCGAACCAACATCGGGATTAGGCCACGTTGCACTCTACTTTGGGCAAAAACTTGCGCAACGTGCAACGCTAAATCCCGATCTTAAATTTACGTTTCTGGTACCATCTCAAAATGTTGGTTGTTTTGGTAACGCAGTTGATTACGTGGAATGCTCAGCTCTGCTTAAGATTTTTCCTTTTCTGCACAAAAAATACGATCTTTGGTATTGCCCACATCAGGATATTGCGTTTCCACCTGTTTCAGGGGCACGTTTTATTCTCACTATCAACGACCTCAATTTTGTTCACGAAAAAAGCCCGGCACGCGTACGTTCTCGCCTGCATCGTATTCAGAAATTTATAAATCGCTCATCCATAATCACAGTGATTTCTTCGCACACAGGTGAGGAGGTCAGGCAACATCTTCAATTGCAAAACCGCCCAATGCACGTGATTTCGGCTGGACTCGAACTCAAATCATTCCCCAACGTTGAACACCCTCAATTTATGCCTCAAAAGCCATATCTTTTAACGGTTGGAGTGCACAAAAAAACAAAAAACTATGAAGCTCTTCTTGGGCTCATGGAAAATTTGCCAGAGTTTGATCTTGTGATGCTGGGTCAACACCAAACACCAGCTGGCGAAGAGTTTTTGCAAAAGGTGCGCGAAAGAAATTTGGAAAGTCGAATTCACCTCCGCGGCATCGTAAGTGATGAAGACAAATATTGGTATTATAAAAACTCTCGGGCCGTGCTTTTTCCATCCATATCCGAGGGAATGGGATATCCCCCGCTTGAAGCCATGCAGGCGCGCAAACCCGTATTTGTATTTCGCAAATCGGCAGTTCCAGAAGTTTGCGGCCCTCACGCACTTTATTGGAGCTCAAACGACGCACAAATTATGGCAAGTGAAACCATCGAGAAACTGAAAGAATACGATAGTCATCCCAATATGGCAGAAGCCGCATATGCGCACGGAATGAGCTTTGGTTGGGATCCTGTTGTGGAAAAATATCTACAGCTCTTCAGAGATTTTTTGAAATAGGAAATATCCCCAGCAGGGGTGTCTCATCTCATTTGTAAGTGTTTTTAGATGTTTGGTTTTTAGATGTTTGGTTTTTCGGTAGGTTGGCGCC
>CAIZES010000322.1 GCA_903932045.1 uncultured Silvanigrella sp.
AACCTCATCTGCTTGCGTCAATTATTTTTAACAAGTATCAAATGGGCATGCCACTTCATCGACAAGAGCAAGTATTTCAAAACCTAGGCTTTGAGCTGTCTCGCACAACCATGGCCTCTTGGGTGATTGCGGCGTATGAGTTTCTTAAGCCGTTCATGCAAAAATTCAAAACGCACTTAATCAACTCTGCTTACCTGCACGCCGATGAAACGCCAGTTCAGGTGCTTAAAGTACCAGGAAAAAAGCCAACATCAAAGAGCTATATGTGGATGATGGCTGCTTCTGAATTCGCCAAGCCAGTGGTGTATTTTGAATATCACCCCAATCGCTCACAGGAGTCTGCAGCCCATCTTATTAGCAATTTTAAAGGTTATCTCCATGTTGATGCCTATGGTGGCTACAATAATCTGCACAAAGTGACTCGGGTGTTCTGTTGGGCGCACGCGCGGCGAAAATTCGAAGATGCGCTCGTAAGCGGCGCCCCGCCTGGAAAACAACTTGCGCAAGAATTCATGGACAAAATAGGCGCGCTGTTTTCGAACGAACGAAAGTTTAAAGAAATGAGTGTGGAAGAACGAAAAAAGCAGCGGGAGCTGATTCAAAAACCTTTGCTCGACGAAATCAAAGCATTGCTCGACCAGCATGTTTGCCAGGTGCCGCCCAAATCCAAACTCGGTACTGCACTTGATTATCTCCGCGAATATTGGCCTGGACTTGTTGTTTTCATCTGCGATGGCAACTTATCAATTTCCAATAATCATGCCGAGCGTCTCATTCGCCCCTTTGTTATCGGCCGCAAAAATTGGCTCTTTTCGAGTAGCGTTGCAGGCGCTGAAGCCAGCGCAGCGTTATACAGCCTCGCTATCACGGCCAAAGAAAACGGTCTTGATGCACTCCAATATCTTCAGGTGCTTTTCACTGAGCTACCAATTCTCTACAAACAACGCTCGACACCTGAAAATCAGCAAAAACTCGACGAATACCTGCCTTGGAACTGGAAGCCGCCAGTAGCCCAAGACTCAGAATAACTGCTGCGCCAAAATCTTTTGCATCTGGGACTTAGACGCCAATCTTCGACGCCAGAGCGTTTTTAATGCCGCGCGATAGGTTTCGCAACGTGGGTGGGACTTGGCGCTTACAAATTGTTGATCTTTCTCTTCGACAACATTCAGTTGTCAGGACTGTCTCGCTTGAGCTGAACCAAGAACATTGTGCCAAACGGCCGAGAACCGCTCGGACCCTTCGCATTTTATTGCGTCTATCGCGGGTGACCGGCTGTGCAAGGCGGTGCGCTTGCGATGAACGTAAGCGTCCGGTGCCGGTGGGTGAGCGCTCTCATCCCAACCACCACCCGCTTGCCACTGGCAGGGGCACCCACCACCCAAAACCACCCCGGTCCGATTCGCTTTTGGCCGCCTATTTTGCCCCTTGGAGGGGTAGCAAAAAGCCTTCGTTTTTGGGGCCAAATGTTGTAATCGGATCCATCGAGATATCGGCATCCCGCAGAAACATCTTTCGTTTGTCGTGTGAAAATTTTCTTCGCTCGACGGATTACAACAGCCGATTACAACAGAATTACAACAAGAGGGGTTATTTCGCGTGATTTACAATGACATCTCGATGATCTGGCTAGACACATGTAACTCACCACAACGTTGTGATTATTATTGGATTATTTTCGATTTCTTACTGGTATTGTTGAACTATTCAGAAAATGGTGGAGGTGCCGGGAATTAGCAACGAGTTTTGTAGGTATCTGTTAAGAAAGAAATATTTAATAGTATCAATTCACTATCAAAAGCACGACGAACACCGACGGTCACGGAAGAACACCAAAAAGCACCCACGCTGCACGAATCTGCACGAAGCCGGGATGGAGGCGAAGCATACTGTCACCTCGTTGCCTGGAGCCTGATCAGATTTGGCGTACACTCTATTTCCCATATAAGAAAATAAAGACAAGGTGATACTTTATTTCCCATGAACGTAAATAGACTTGACTTTTGTTTCTATTTGTTAGATAAGAAAATAGATAGGAGCTAAAGCCATGACTTCATCTGTCGATAAAAAGCGCCCACGCAAAACCCCACTACCGGATACGCCCCTAACCACTGTTGCCTTATGGTTTAGGGCTAAGCGTGAATCCCTGGGAATGACGCAAGCTCAGTTCGCCAACTATGTGGGGCTCCCGCCTGCACTTGTCTCGGATCTGGAGCGAGGTGCGACCGATGTCCGACTCTCAAATCTTTTACGGGCGTTGGAGGTTTTGAGCGGTGAGCTTATCGTCAAAGATAGACCTCGGGTTTACGACATTGAAAGCTTACTGAAAGAAGAGGATTCTAATGGTCGAAATTAGCAAAGGGCTAGTGCTTAAACAAGATAAAGGCAGAGGAACTCTGGAGCGGTTGCCAACTGGTCGTTATGCCTATCGCCCCTTAGAAAACAATGTTTTGACTCCAATTGCAATATCATTTCCAGGCTTAACCCAAAGCGAATCCGCTTCACTGCCCCCATTTTTTGATGGTCTTGTGCCTGAGGGCTGGATTCTTAACGTGGCTACAAAAATCCGCAAAGACTTAGCCAAAGATCGCTATGGCCTTCTGTTGGCTTTTGGCAGCGACACCATGGGTGATGTGTCCGTAGTTCCGGCAGATGCAGAAATAAACCCGCTATCCTCATCAAACAACATTGTTCCATTCGAAACAGCGAATTCCAGTAATACTGAATCTGGGGACATTTGTTTGGTGTGTTTAAAGCCTTTGAACGATGCAAAAACCATTGGTGAATACCACCTCTCGTGCGCTACGGCTCTATTTTCTTCCCCAGAAGTTGCTTTATATCGCTACGATTTTTCCCAAATTGAAAAAATGGCAAGACAGAACCTTGAAGCAAGACTAGTGCTTCCAGGCATGCAAGCCAAAGCATCTCTCTCGCTTGGACAAGACAGCAATCAGGCTAATGAAAACCGTTTAACCGTTGCGGGTTTCGGCAATGATGGGTTATTCATCTTAAAACCCCAGCATCCAGAGATTGAGAAGTTTCCAGAAAACGAAATGCTAATTATGACGCTCGCCCATCGCCTAGGTATTACGGCAGCAACCTGCGGTCTAATTCGTGATGTTGATGGGCGTTTTCATTACATTACTCGCAGATTCGACCGTATTTCTGACAGAAATGGACAAATCCGGCGGATTGCCATGGAAGACTTTGGCCAAATTTTTGGGAAGATTCAGGGACAAGAAAAATTCAACGTCTCTGCTAACCAAATCGGCAAAACGCTGTCAAAATTATTTGGTCGCCCCGACGATGGGGAGCGATTCTTTCGGCAGATCTATTTTTCGTTCTTAGTTGGCAACTGCGATTTTCATGCACGAAATGTTGCTGTGCTAAATAATGCCGTGGTAAGACTCTCTCCGGCATTTGATTTAACGTCAACCTTTCTCATTGATGGCGAGGACGAAGTTTCTTCTGCATTGCTTGTTAACGGAAAGCGTTCCAACATACGGACAGCGGATTGGCAACAGATGGGCGCAGCTTGTGGAAATTCTCCAGATTTATCCATCACTATTATGCAGGAGATAGAAGGCCAACTCATATGCGAACTAAAAAACATGCCTACCTCTGTATTTCCATCGCGTTGGCTAGAGCATCTTGCACTGTATGCACAAGAACGGATTAAAGAACGAGATGGATTGTTTAACGGGCGCACAGGACAATTTGTTGTGAAATTGTAAAGATGTGTCAGGAGGCTCCTTAAGCCACCACAATAAAAGTTGAGCAAATATGAATGGTATTATTGAACATCTTGATAAACTAAAAACTCGCCTAGCTCAACTAGACAATGAACGAATAGAAGTTATTAAACAAATTAGGCAAATAGAAACAAACTTAACACAAAGCATTATTGATAAACATTCCTATTCCAGCACTCAAAAAATAACTATGTTTATGCAACTTTTTGGAAATCGGATTGATGTTTTCCCTAAAGCCTGGGCAAGTAAAGCCGGAAAAAGTGGCTGGAGTCCTGCATGTGCAAATGAATGGAAGCAAGGACTCTGTAACAAAAAAACAATCAAATGTAATGTCTGTCCCAATAAAACATACATCCCCTTCGATGAAAAAATTGCGTTAGAGCATTTTAAAGGGATAATATTTGCGGGAATGTTTGCCATTGATGCTGACGGAATGAGTAAATTTCTTGCAGCTGATTTTGATGAAGAGGATTGGCTTGCCGATGCTGTTCTTTATAGAAAAACAGCAGAAGAACTTGGTATCACTGTTGGTATTGAGCGATCTCGTTCAGGCAAAGGATGTCACTGTTGGATATTTTTTGAACAAAAGATAACCGCACGAGAAGCCAGGAAACTTGGATTTATTGTCCTCGATCTTGCAACAAACGCCAGCACACTTGGGAAATTTAAAAGCTATGATCGCCTTTTTCCAAATCAAGACGAAATCAGAGATGGTGGTTTTGGCAACCTTATTGCACTTCCCTTTTATGGCAAAGGACGGGACATTTCCAATACAGTATTTATTAACGACGATGCCTCTGTAAAGGAAGATCAATGGGGTTTTATTTTTTCCCTACCCAGACTTTCCAAGGAAAAACTTACAGAGATCCTTGCAAAATATGAGCGTGAGCTGACCGTCCCGCTTGAAGACGACATTATATCAATAGTAGAAATCAGTGCTCCCAAAAACTCCAAAGGCATAAGTAGAAAATTTGACGGCATAGTTAAAGCGGTTTTAAGCACAAAACTAACTATTGAAACTCAAGATCTTCCGGGGTGGCTTCTAAATGCACTTAAAAGACTTGTTACTTTTTCTAACCCAGAGTTCTTTAAAAATGAGCATCTACGAAAAAGTAATTGGGATACGCCACGGCACATTGTTCGAGGAGAAATGGAAGGTTCACGCATGATTCTTTCCAGAGGGGTGCGCGAAGCTGCTGCTTCTTTGGTGACGCAAGCTGGCGGCCAGTGGGCTATTTTGGATAAAAGGCCAGACTCTCAAAAACTTGAAACCAGAATTCTATTTAAAGCAAAACTTCGTGCTGATCAGCAAGAAGCATTTCAAATACTCTTAGAAAAGCAATCGGGAGTTCTTGTTGCACCTACTGGCACAGGAAAAACAGTTATTGCCTGCGCGTTAATTGCTGAACTTAGTATTCCTACACTTGTTATATGCCATCGCTCACAAATTGCAGAGCAATGGGCGGAGCGTATGCTTGAATTTACAACCCTTACCAAAAAACAAATTGGGTTTGTTTTGGGTAGCAAGAAAACGCAGCACTTTATCGTTGATATTGCACTTTTTCAAAGTCTGATTAACAAAGACGACATTCAAGCTTTTTTAGCAAACTATTCTCTTGTAATTGTGGATGAGAGCCATCATATTCCGGCGTTATCGTTTGAAGCACTTTTGTCAAACGTAACTGCCAAGCGAATAATTGGTCTAACTGCAACCCCAAAAAGAGCTGACGGTTTTCATCCAATAATGGAGATGCAATGTGGTCCAATACTGCATGTAATAAAAGAGCCCATTCGAAGCCAACAAATTGAGCGGCATCTTATTATCCGAGAGATTGACTCCGGCCTTGATTCCGTTCCCGCTGGCTCTGATATCCATGTCATTTGGGAGAAATTATTAGCTTCCGAGATGCGTATCAAGTTAATTGCAGAAGACGTGCTGAAGTTGATTAAAACTGGGCGGAGGATTCTTGTCTTATCTGAAAGAAAAGAACTCCTCAATAAAATCATTGCAGTTGTTGAAATGATAGAAACAAATCTGCCATTATTTTTAATAACAGGGGAACTGGGCGTCAAAGCCAGGAGAAAAATATTCGCAAATCTTGAAATTGCATTTCAAAGTAGCAGTGGATGTGCCCTTTTCGCAACAGGATCACTTGTAGGTGAAGGGGTTGATATACCTAAATTGGATTCGCTTATTCTTGCATTTCCCTGCTCATCTAAGGCGAAGCTCACACAATATATTGGCAGAATAGAACGAGAAAATGAAAACAAATCTACTACAATTATCATCGACTACTTCGATAAGCATCCAGTAACTCTAAGTATGGCTAAAAAGCGAAGCGCGATTTATCGAACGCTGAAGTACAAAAAAATGGATACCCTCGACTTTGCTGTCGTGACCCAAAAACTTGAATTAGACCAGTATTTGTTTTAGCAAATGGAAGCATGGAATCTTTAAGAGGAGCATAAATTCATGAGTGAGTACCAGTTTTATGAATTCCGAGCCATTGATAGTTTCCTTACTGATAAAGAGATAAGCCATCTCAGATCGTACTCATCAAGAGCTGAGATAACATCCACTAGTTTTAAGGTAGATTATTCCTGGGGTAACTTTAAAGGCGACGAAGATGCTTGGATGGATAAATATTTTGATGCTTTTCTTTATATGGCCAATTGGGGAACACATATTTTAAAGCTTCGCTTGCCTTCATGTCTTCTCGATCCTAGTACAGCGAAGAAATACAGCGGCGAAGGTTGCTTCTCTGTCCGCGAAAAATCCGACAAAATAATTATTTCCTTTGTTTCTGAGGAAGAGGAAGGCTGCGAATGGATTGAAAACTGCGAAAAACTTTCAAGTTTTACTTCGCTACGATCCGAACTTATGCGTGGCGACTTGCGTGCCCTATACATTGGTTGGTTGTATCGAGTTCAGGCAGGTGACCTCAAAGACAAAGAGCTAGAACCGCCAGTGCCACCGGGTCTTCAAGAACTCAGCTCTTCTCTTGAAGAATTAGCAGAGTTTTTGCGTCTTGACGAAGATTTGCTGCATATTGCATCGGCCACTAGCCGTCCTATGGAAAATTTGGATTTTTCTCGCGAAGAGCTTCAAAAATGGCTTGATACGCTTTCTTTATCTGAAAAAGATCGAATTATTACAGATCTTATTAAAAATACTGCTCAAACTGCACTTATAAATTTGCAGCAAAGATTTCTTACAGATCGTGCTCCAAAATCCATCTCCGCGCCAAGCAGCGTTAGAACCGTTGGACAGATACTGAAGGCAGCCGATTTATGCAGAACTCAGCAACAACAAGTTGAAGCTGAAAAAAACGCAAAAGAGCGGATAAAACGAGAACAGGAAGAGGCTAGTGCAAGAAAAAAGCACCTACATAGTCTTGTTGGTTTTGAAAGTAAACTATGGGCACAAATTGAGAACCTTGTTTCCACTAAACAGTCCAAAAATTATGATTTAGCTATAAAACACCTTATCGATCTGCGCGACCTCGCCGAGATCTCTGTTGGCTCTGACTTTTTCGCACGTATACAGCAACTCCGAATCGAACACGCCAGAAAGCCCTCCTTTATTGAGCGAATTATAGGAGCACAACTTTGAAACCCATTGGTATCAACACCCACAGATTGTGGAGGCACTGACTCCACAATTGGAAACGATTGCAGCCATGTAGTTTAGAAAAAACCTCACAGGTTACCCATAATGTAAGCTATACAGCAAAAGTTAAACTAATGGTTTGACTTTTGGGTTGTGGGTTACTAAAAAGCACACTCGCTGCACGAAGTCGAGATGGAGGCGAAGCCGTTGTACTCATCACTAGCACGGATCGATCTGGCTCGATTAGATTTTCTATTTCCCGTGTAAGAAAATAAACATCACGAACTCGTATATTTTCTTAATGCGAAAATAAATAATAAATAAAACTACGCCTTCTAAAACAGACTAGCGCTTTAACCTCAGTACAGCCTTGTGGTTTTAGACTCCGCGCAAATCCTTTGCCAATCATCCACTTTTAAAACCAACTATATACGATTATTGTCTATTGAATGCTATCGTGATAGGATCTAAGCGACAGTCGCCATTAACCTGATTATCGGACTAAACAATGACATCAGAGCCTTGGGTTTCAGTAGAAGCGGTTGCGCAACATTTAGGCGTAACCAAAGATTCAATTTATCGATGGATTGAAAATAAAGCACTTCCTGCACACCGAATTGGGCGGCTTTGGAAATTTAAGCTAACCGAGGTTGATGATTGGGTTCGTAAGGGCGGGGCCAAAGAAGGTCATGATTCAAAAAAAATTGAGGAATAAATTGGAGCAATACGGATTTAGTTTCAAACCAGGTAGTCGACACACGATAATATTTGGGCTAAAAAATGAAATACTCTTTATTTTGTCTTTAAAATTTTGCACTCTTTCTGAGTCGTTGCTTGGCTTGCAAGTCTCTAAAATAAAGCTGTCGGGATCCAATAAAGTTAGATTTGACTTTTCCATTGCCAATTTAGACAGAGAACTCATAATACTTGCATCAGTCGAAACGTTGATATCAACTATTATTCGTTGCATTTTTCGAGAGAGGCAATTGGCTTTTACGCTCTCAAAAGATTCAATAATCATAGGACCCCTTTCATAAAATTGCAGTGAATTGCCTAATCGAGCGTATTTTTTGTCAAACTTCCAGACGCTACCAGATAAACTGTTGACATTTGTCAACGATCTTCCCAATCCGAGTAATTTCGATCTTCATGTCGCGTAGAGTGGTTAAAATTGGATAGGCAAAGGTCGTGTGTGTTTTCATGGCGCATAAAACCTCACATCAAGAAACGCAGCGCGCCCCAACCACACTCTACTTTCCAATTCGCTCATTGGCTTGGGCGAGTTCCACCAGTTTGAGTCGAGAATTCGAGAGACCACCTTATCCCAGTACTCCTCGAGTTCTATGCTCTGTGAAATTCGAAATTCTTTGCAGAGATTCGTTCTGTTCTTGCTATCCAAACAAATAAAGTAGTCGGGCCGTTTCATTGCTAAAAGTCTAGTAGCAGTTGCCACGCCTGAGTTTTCGAAAGAACCGCGAAACGCTTCAACGAAAGTCAAGAATTGACCACGAGAAACAAGGCCG
>CAIZES010000323.1 GCA_903932045.1 uncultured Silvanigrella sp.
ACCACGTACCCTTTTTGCAAAATTTCTCTAATGGCAGCACGAACGGAAGCGCCACCGGCAACTTTAGCGAGAACTTGCGAGACGGCCGAATACCTTGCGAGCGAGATTTCTCGAACCTGCCAAAGCGGTGACCCTCTCGAACGAGCGTTCATTTTCTCTCTGGAATTCTGAGCGTTGTCGTCTCGATACCCAAGAGATCGCAAACTCTTTCGCGCAATTTGGTTCGGCTGTTCTCAGTTTTGTTCAGTAAAAAAATTTGCCTATTCTGTGAGCTATGCCATCAAACTTGGAACGTGTGTGTCAAAAATGCGCCACTTACGTGGAACGTAATATTTGCACTTCAGCTGGAGCCTGTCAAAAAATAGACTCCGCACCTGTTGCGAAATAGCCCAAACTTCAATAAGCTATCTAGCATGTCTTATTATGCAAACTTGAATAGCAATATACCTTTCGCACAATGGCTTATCGATCTTAAAAAGGAGTTCACCATGCAAGTCAAAAGAATTGTTTTTACCACTTTACTTTCTAGCATGTTTGTATCGTCACTTCACGCGACTGCCGCCGAACGAGAACTGATTATTGCAGGCATTCCAGAACAACCTCTTCGTTACCAAGATAAAAACGGAAAACCTGGGGGGCTCGATTATAAAATTGTTGACACCGTGTTTGCACGACTTGGAGTAAAAACAAAGGTTGTTTTTGAAAACTCATCAACTCGCCTTGATAAAAGCTGGCAAGACGGAAGTTTTGATGTGATTTATTGCTACTCAAAAAACAAAGAACGAGAACAGTTTCTTTGGTATCCAAACGAATCTCACATCACCATTCGCTGGAAGTATTGGACAAGCCCAGAGCTCTTTGCAAAACGACAAATCAACACACTCGACGACATGAAGGGCCTAAAAGTTGGCGCAACAGTGGGATACTCATATTCAAAAGACTTTTGGGCAAAGGGCAAAGCGGGCGTTTACACTCTTGATGAAGTCGTAAAAAACGAAGCTCAGGCTCCTAAGCTTCTGGCAAAGCGAATTGACGTAATGGTTGACCATCCGTTTCGCGTGCTTTTTGAAGCAAAAGAAAACAACTACATGGACAAAATTAAAGAGCATCCTGGCGTAGTTAAAGAGGCCCCCTACTACACAACCTTTGTAAAGAAATCGAATTACCCAGGACTCGAAGGACTCGTCAAAAAATACGACGAAACCTTAAAGAAAATGAAGGAAGACGGAACAATTGCAAAGATTTATGCCGAATACAACATGGAATACAGCAACAAGTGATGCCTCTAATACACAAATCCGCCACTTAAAACCGCAACAAAAGTTGGCGCACAAATAGAACAAACAAAAATCAGGCCCAAGCTCATTCCAATTTTACAGTTGTGTAGGCAAACGATTTAATAATACTTTGCCATATAGACAATCCCACAATTTGCTCTGTAATAAAGTGAAGAAATCCGTCCTTTTCTAAAACAATGCTATACTTATCGAGTTCAGCCAAGGCTTCTTCGCTTCCAAAAATTTCACCCAATCTAAGAACCGACACTGAAAGCGACTGCGAAATTTTGTTGTGCAAATCCTGTTCGGCAATATTTCCTGCAATGCGACCTAAAATCGCGAGAGAATTGTGACTTAAAATCAAAAATTATTCTTAGCTAAGCATACTCTCTATGTCTTTTTCAAAGACAAGAAGCCCCTCTGTTTCGGAAACAATTTCGTCACTTACCTGTTTTGATTGCCGCAATTTGCCTTCAGAACCGACAGGCACCCCATAGTTGTCTTTGTTGGCCAGAATTGAGCTGCAAGTATTTTGCTTGTGGCGTCATCTATCATGACGATAAGACACGATTCTTGCTCGCCAAACCAAACATGTGGCGAACCATCCATTTGAACGAAATATTTTTCATGCCTGTATCGCGCTCTAAGCTCAGCCTTCTTCGACCTCCAAACACCTCTTTCCATCTTTGCCCCCTCGTTCTGGAAGGCACTGATTTTACTTGAGGTGCAGTTTTCACTGAAAAATTAACAGGTGCAGTTTTCGCTGACCAAAAAACAGCTATTAAAGAGTTATTAAAAAAATCCCGATAGGGGAAATAGATGGCGTGACGGTTTTCTTGAGGAGGAAGGCATGGCAAATAATCTGGCCACAAAAAGGCGGGCTTATTGCGTTTTTGGCCTAATCTTTGTAATGGCTGCGTGCTCGGCTTCCAATGTTATCCACGTAAAACCCGCGCCAAACAAAACCTCTCGTAATGCAGCCGCGGGCACCACATCTGAGACATCAGGGACTGATTCTACTGACACAACTTCTTCTGGGGGAAATCCAGAGGGAGGCGGAGCGCCAACAAATCTTGCCGAATCGGTTGTGCCTGTGTCAGTGCGACATCCCAACGGTGGGGGAATTTTAGACGGTGGTCTTGTTGGAGAATATTTTGCCAACTCGTCCTTGAGCGGTGCGCCAGTGTTTGTGCGTAAAGACGCACGCATCGATTTTGATTGGGGCAGTAACCTGAACCCCGGTGGATCGATCACTACAAATTTTGCATCAGTAACTCACGACTCATTTTCGGTACGCTGGGTTGGCAAAGTTGTGCCAAAATTTAGCGAGACGTACACATTCACAACGCTCTCTGATGATGGCGTGCGTGTGTATTTGAAACCTGCAAATTCCACAAATTGGGAACCTCTTATCAACAATTGGACTTTGCACAACGCCCAAAAAGATGTTTCGGAGAAAAGTCTTGTTGCATCAGAAAACTACGATATTAAAATAGAATACGCGCAGCGCGGCGGAAATGCGACTATGCAGCTATTTTGGTCGAGCCCAAGCACTCCTCTCGAAATTATTGATGCCGTTAGCCATGTGGGCATTAATAATCCCCTACAAGATAACGCGGGTTTTGTTGACATTGTAAAGGGCGCTCGAAACACTTGGAACAACGTTGACACCGGAGCAGAAATAACAAACCTCGACTCTAGTGGATGGCCGAAGCAAGACGCATCCTATTGCTTTCAAGAAAGCTTTAATTTTGGTTTAGATATCGACCCTATTATGTTTGGAAAAATAGGTTTCAGTTTTGTTGGTTCGGGAGATGTCAGTATTAGAGGGAATGTTGATCTCTCCAGCTTGCATTACAGTTACGATGCCCCAACAAATACAACAACAGGATCATTTCTTACAAAAAATAACAAATGGAATGCCTCTACGGTAAATATTAGAAATAGTCATCGTGATGGGCGCTCTAATGGCCCTGCAGGATTTACCAATTTAGAACTTTTACGACCCAAAACCCCTGGAGACACAGTAAACTCTAACTCATTTTTTGAAACTACGCTATTCACCACCGAAACTAAGACAGCACTTTCTAAATTCACAGTATTGCGTTTTCAGCTTGTTTCAAATTACGAAATGAACTGGACCGACCGTACTTTGCCCAACTTTTTTAATCAAAGTAATGGCTCAAAAACGGCACTTAGGTATCGTCTTTCTCCATATCAGCCCGAATATAAAAATAATGGCCACTCGTGGGAATACAAAATTATGCTCGCAAACGAAACTGGGCGTGATCTTATGCTCAGCATTCCTACGTTAGCAACGGGTCGTAATGCCGCCGATACGCAAAGCTATATGGTTAATCTTGCAAAACTCTTGCGGTACGGTAGCGACGGAGTAAATCCCTATAATGGCCCAGTTGCAAACCCGTTATATCCTCCGTTAAATCCAAACTTGCGCGTGTATCTTGAAATTGCAAATGAACTTTGGAACTTTGGAGCCGATTACTGGAGCGATTATGCAAATATTCGCAACTTGGCAACTCTTGACGCCGACGCAAATAATGAAGATTTTGCCATTATTAATTTTGACAATCTCACTTTGGAAAAAAATTCTGATGGCCATTACAAATCTGAGTTCGACTGGACTTCTCGTAAGATTGTTCATCGCATGATGCAAATAAGTTCTATTTTTAGATCTGTTTTTGGCGACGATGCCATGATGCGACGCATTCGTCCTCTTTTTGAATGGCAATACGACAACGCCAATCTTACTGCCAGTTTGGGGCTTGAGTTTGCCGATACGTATTTTAACAATGGAGACGGCAAAAAACATGTTACAAACCCGAAGCCTTTGTCATACTGGCTTTGGGGCGGTGGCGGCGCTGCCTATTACAGTGCTGCTAATAGCACAGGGAAAACAAGTATTCTTGCAAATGGGAGCTTCGAATTTCCTGTTGTAAGCGAAGGTTCAAATGAGGCGCCCACTGGTGGCAATTGGAGCTTTTTGGGAAGTGCCGGAATCGCAAGGCCACAAGCAACTCCACAAGGTATTCTTATTGCGCCCGAAGCAAAATCTGGCAAACAATATGCATATATCACAGATACGGGCTCAATAAGCACCTCGCTTACAGTTGATGCAACCGGAAAATATGGTGTTGTTTTTAGATCAGTCAATGCGTCAACAAACAGACAAAAATTACGCGTTTTTTTAGATGACGTCGAAATTTCTGCAAGAACACCCAGTCAGGGTGATGGATATGTTCCCCTTAGCGCCGACACGCAAGGGGGTCAGTCGTGGGGTGCCCAAAATGTTTGGTGGTGGGGATCGCAATATTATTACACCCAGATTTCTAGCCTCCAAGCAAATTCAACTCACACTTTAAGTATTCGTGGCTGCGCAACGGGTACAGCCTTTGTTGATGAAATTGCTCTTACAAGTCTCGAAAAATTTTACTCCGATGGCATTCCTGCTGGAGGCGAAGCCGCCGGACAACCAGGTGGAAGCGCTTATCAACAAATGATCAACACAGAAGTAAGCTATGCAAAAGTTATGGGCCTCGAAATGCTGGCTTACGAAAGCGGATGGTCGCTCGGGGGTGACGACGGCGGCAGCGTTTTGCAAAATCAGGCAAAATACGTTGATTCTCGAACACGAGAAGCACAAAAACGTGCGAGCGACATTTTTCATATGGCAGGTGGTCTTGTGAATGTTTTTGGAACTTACACACTATGGCCTAACTGGAGCGACTACCTTGCCGAGCAAGGTCTTCTTGATGTTACTAAATATCCACTCATGCAAGGAATAATTGATTCGCAAAGTAGTCTTCCCCCTTCTCCCACTAACGGAAAACTTTTGCCCGTTACATTTGCTCCAAAAGATGTAAATACTGACGCAGCAAAACCCGGTTACGCAATGAATGGAAGATATGGTTTTTCTCAGGGAGAATGGGGGGCGTGGAATATCATAAATTCAACGGCCAAAACCTTTGTTGTTACTGTTGATACAGCAACAACAAACACCCCGGACAATGTTGATGTATGGATAGACGATATTCAAATTGCAACCGGAAAAGCGGGCACCAGAATTATTGGAAACACGCCATTTTTGACAACGGGTTTGCATGTTGTTCGAGTTAGAAATGTTGGGCAAACCCAATTTTCTGTGACTCAAATTGATATCCGCTGACAGACGCTTGGACAGAGTTTTGTCCGGTTGGGGCAAGTTGCTCTGCTGAAAAATAAATTCCTTCTATAAAAGAGAAGCAAACCGACAAATGTTGTTGGTTTTTTATAGGAGGAAGTTATGGTGCGCCAAGTGAAGCCGCACAGATC
>CAIZES010000324.1 GCA_903932045.1 uncultured Silvanigrella sp.
CTGCCAACTCCTGTTGGAGGTTTGCAAGAATAGATTGCAAATGGAAGAGAAAGAACTGGAAAAAAGAATAGACGCATTTTTGGGGTTAAGATCATGTGTTCTGCCTTTAAAAAAAAATTCTTTAAGACTTTCATTTACAATTGCTTTTATCGTATCCAGTGTTTGTCAATGATCTTTGCTAAAGCGTGAAAGTCAAGAGCGATTGGAGTTTCGCACGGTGCTTTGGGAGTTCCTCTTCCTGCATAAAAACCCGCAGGATGCTGCCACCATCGTTGCATTTCTGTGCGAATAGAGTCAGGAACGTCATCGTTGCTCACCAACAAAACATTGTTCACAATTTGCGGTATGTCGGGCTCTTTAATTCCCGGCGCGCGCGAAAGTGTTATGGGAAAAGAAATGGCTCCATTGGCAAGTTTGATTCCGTCGCTCATGATGAGTGCAACCTCCGCGCCTGAGCTAAAAACGGTCATATCGTTGGTGCTGCGAGCTGCGCAGAATCGGCCGTCGGCTGAACGAAAAACTAATTTGCTTTCCAAAGCAAGACGCTGTTTGGTTTCATGATGCATTTTTTCGGATAGGAGGTCGAGAATTCCGAAGGCCCAACGTGCAATTTCGGTAAATAGATTTTCTTTGTCCACCGTTGTGGAAAGACGGTACCGCTCGGCGCTGAGGAGTGCATGAATTCCCAGTGAAAACGAGAAGTCTGATTCGGGCCCGCGTACGCCCATATCGATGTCGTTTACAAGTTTTACGATGGGTTCAATGTATGCGAGTTCGTTCAAATAGTTTTTTGCAATGCCAGTCGCTTTAAGATGCTTGAACACTAAACCAGTTGCAGATAAGTTTTCGTTGAAATCTTCTTGGTGATGGTCAAATCGCAGGGTTTTGGGATTATAACAAAGTCCGACATCCACTACGGCTGCAGCTGCATTTAAAATTTCGGCAGGAGGATTTTTTGCAGTGACAAACACAAGTTGAGCGTGGTTTGTGTGTGGATGAAAACGCGACAAAAGCCACGAGGCTGTGAGTGCATCCCAGTCGGGGTTCACATGGGTAACAATAAATGCGGTGTTGGACACTGAGAGCTCCTTGGGCTAAGAATTTGAATGCTTGAAAGAATCGCTTTCGCTTGTGAATTTGTCAATCTTGGGAGCTTTTATATGGATCATCAGAGCCTTTTTCGGGAGCATCTTAGCGGTTTAGTTGAAGGAATTTGTGTGGTTCTCTCGGAACTTGGGCGTGGTTCCGTTGTTTTTGGCTCCGGTGAACAACACCTGTATTTTCAGGATGACGAGGCAGCTCCGTTCCGAACCGATCGGCACTTTGCATGGCTCTGTCCCTTGCTTGGTTCTGGGCATTTTTTGCGAATTGCTCCTGGGAAAAAGCCCTTGCTTATTCGTTGTGTTCCCAATTCGTATTGGTGTGAAAATCCCGAGTCTCCTGCATTGTGCTGGGCCAGCGAGTTTGAGATTGAAGTTGCCGAAACTCCTGCTGACGCTTGGAAGAAGCTTCGGGATTTGGGAGGACGAGCCCAATTTATTGGTAGTGAGACACGTTTTGCTGCGGCAGATGGCTTGGTTGTTAACTCAGAAACTCTTATTACGCAGCTAGATTGGCTTCGTAGCGTAAAAAGTTCTTACGAAATTGAGAGTATTGCAGAGGCAAACTGTGTGGCTGCGCAGGGACACCGTGCTGCTGCGAACGTATTTTTGCAAGGCGGCAGTGAGTTTGATGCCATGCTTGCATACTTGGGTGGCGTTGGGGCGTCTGAAAAAGATTTGTCTTTTGCTCCCATCTTTGCGATGGATCAAAAAGCAGCAACACTTCATTATGAACACCGGCGGCATGTTAAAAATGGGAAAGTCCTTCTGGTGGATGCTGGGGCGGTTTGTCGGAATTATGCTTCCGACATCAGTCGAACAACGTTAGCTCCCAACGTTCATTCGGTGTTTCGTGATTTGTGGGTTCAATTGAACACGCTTCAGCAAAGTATTTGTCAGAAGGCTGTTGCTGGAACTACGCAGGCTAAAATGCAATTTGAAGCCTTTTTGGGCATTGCAGAAATTTTGGAAAACGCCGATGTCATACGCATGAATGGTGACTACACGCGTGCTCTTCGCGAAGGGATTTTGCGCACTTTTTGTCCCCATAGTTTGGGGCATTCTCTTGGAATATGCACTCACGATGTAGGCGACTTCGTTTCCAATCGGTGGGGAGTTGCCTCGCCTGCGCTTGAGGGTTTTCCCACCTATCGAATGGGCCGCGTTTTGGAGCCAGGCTATGTTATCACCGTTGAACCCGGAATTTATTTTGTGCCCATGCTGCTTCAAAAAATGCGCGACTCGGAGGCTGCATCTTGTTTCAACTGGCCTCTCATTGATGAACTGATTCCAATGGGAGGTATGCGTATTGAGGATGATGTGGTAGTTACAAAGGGATTGCCACGGAACATAACCCGAGAATTTTTACCCTAAGAGTTTGTCCCAAGAGGCTCTATTCGCGTTTTCTCGTGTTCTGTTTTGTGTTCTGTTTTGTTTTTTTATCTGAGAGCGTTTGTTTAAAGGAAATTTATTGTGGCAGAAGAAAAAGGACGTGCAAAATCGCTTCTCATGACTTTAGGTGGAACCGCGCTTCGCGCTGGAAAGGACGCCGTTAAAAGGCGTTTTGGAGAAGATGCTCTTGAGGCGTTTTCCAGTAGTGCAGCAGAGCATCTTGTTGACGGCTTGGATGACCTTAAGGGGGCAGCCATGAAGTTTGGGCAGATGTTGAGTATATTGGATGAAAGTACGTTGCCTCCAGGATGGAAACGTGCGTTGTCGCTATTGCAGGCACGTGCTACTCCCAAGCCCTGGAGCGAAATTGAGTCGGTATTTTTGTCGGAGTTGGGCACACGGGCCAGCCGTATTCTTTCGGTTGAACCTATTGCGTTTCGCGCTGCTAGTATTGGGCAGGTGCATCGTGGAGTGCTTGATGATGGTCGCAATGTGGCCATTAAAATTCGTTATCCAGGACTGGATGCTTCGCTTACGGAAGATATCGATGGCCTTCGGAAGTTTTTTAAAAAAACAAAGTTTATTTTTCGTGGCGATTTCGAGTCTGTTTTAGCAGAGCTTGAAAGGGTTTTTATACAAGAGCTGGACTTGGTCAGCGAGGCGGCTGCCTATCGCGAATATGCAAAAGCACTTGATCCGTGGAAACATTTTTTTTCTGTTCCCGAGGTTATTGATGACTGTTGTTCCGAGGGCGTGCTTACCACTCTTTGGCTTGAGGGCGAAGATCTTAATGCTTGGATGGAAGAAATTCGCGCAAATGAGACTCCAAAAAATGTGAAAATGCGCGATCACGTTGGAGAGAATTTATTGCGGTTGCTTCTGCTGGAAATATTTGTACTTAAAAAAGTTCAAAGTGATCCCAACCCTGCAAATTTTTTGGTTCAGCCGAATGGTCGCTTAGGCCTTCTCGATTTTGGAGCAGTGAAATCATTGGAACCAAAGCTTGTCGACGAT
This sequence comes from uncultured Silvanigrella sp., assembly GCA_903932045.1. GTDB lineage: Bacteria > Bdellovibrionota_B > Oligoflexia > Silvanigrellales > Silvanigrellaceae > CAIZES01. Next base: position 3,507 of record CAIZES010000324.1, read on the forward strand.
TATCGTTTGATGGCCGAGGCTGCTGTGAATAACGCAAATTCCGACCTCCTGACTATTTCGCGCAGGATGGGGTTCTTGCCCGACAAAATCAGTGAAGATGCCCGTGTGAGTTTTTTGCATATCCTTGCTCTTGCTGCAAAACCTCTTTCTAGTTCAGTTTACGACTGGGGAAGTGAAAAACTCAGTACAGCAGTGCGTGACGAGGCCATACGTTTTGCTATGCATAGCCACTTTCATGCGCCGCCATCGGATGTTGTTCTCTTGCATCGGCGCATTTTAGGCACTCAGCTCACTCTGGAGCGTCTTGGGCCAGTTGTTCAAGCTCGGCGTATTTTTGATGAGTTTGTTTTTCGTTCATAAAAAGACCGGTGAGAAATTTAATTCATAAAGTGGATGTTGAGTTACAAAGGTGAAGCGATTGTTTCCAAGTCTCCAATGTTTTGTAGAGCCTCTGCGGTAACCTGTGCCATAAATTCCGCAAACGGTTGCTCGCTATCGAAGCTTCGTTGAACCGCAACTTTCGCATCAGGTCGGGTTTCTTCGATAACCTTTCGTTGTGCCACTCCCTCATCAAAAAGAGTTTCGATATTATCTACTGTGAACGAAATTCTGCCGTTAATGAGAATGTTCGAGCATTCTGATTGTTTTGCAATGAATTCTGCCTGTGCGGCGGAGTCGGGTTGGGTCCATTGGGATCCCAATTCACTGTGATTTTGAAATCCGGTGAATACCAGATTGTTTGGAAAGCGTGCCTTCATGTCTTGATAGGCGTTCAGCATTTGTTGGTAAGCAGGGTCGCCGTTTTTGGGGAGATATGTTGGAACTCCGTGTGCTGGCAAAAATAGACACAGATTTTCACTTTTAACTGCGGAAAAATTTTCGTTGATTCCTTGCTGAATGGAAGCTTCGAGCAAGTTGCGGAAACGAGGGTCTTCGCTGAAGCTCCGAACAGCTTTTGCATTGACTTTGTACTCTGGGTGCAGCTTAAGATACGATTTGACTTCACGGATGTTTATTCCCTGGGTCACTTTCGAATACTGAGCTCCCTGGTTAAACACAATGAGATCGGTAACGCCGTCGTCTTGAATTTGGCGCATGGTTTCCTTGATAAACGGGAAAGTAAAAACAAACCCTGTGTAAACTTCCGCGTCAAGGCCGCGTTTTTTGAGTTCAGTTTTTACAAGGGCTGCCTGTTCACGGGAGCTTTGGCGGTAGTGGGACCCGCCTATGACACGGTATTCGTTGGCTGCTTTTTCTCCACCGAAGCGTACTGCGAACTCCGCTGCTATGCCTTTTAAGAATCCGGGAATGGGAGCAACATCTGGGTCATTTATGGCCGCTCTGAGATATCCTTCCGCTTCGCTAGGAGAATTGATGTCGCCATACGATGAAAAAAGGACACCAATTTTTTGATTGCTGGCGTGAGCCACAGAGGAAATGAGAAAGAGAGTGGAAAGCGAAAGCTGTTTTGTGTTCATGTTTTGGGTCTCCAATGAAAAATGACGATTGAGGTGGAATACGGAAATGTGCCGTGCAAAAGTATACTGCGTTAAGATAATTTAATTTTTAAAACTCCCGTTGTGCATATACATTGATGACGGCAATTCATCTATGATATGAGGGTTTTATTTCGGAGTTTGTGGTTGAACTCGAACATTGTGGTTCCATTCGAACCTTGGGTGCAAGAAAAACTCTCGAGGTTTCGAGAGTACCTCTCAGTGATTTGGTTCAGTGGCGATCTGTTGTTCGGTTGGAACCCACAATCGGAAACGAACGTCGGTTTGATCTTGTACAAACTCCAATTGAATGTTTTGTGCGGCAAGGATGTTAGGAAGAAGTTTGAATTCCAAGTGGCTTCCTTTTTCAATGCCATCTTCTTCCATAAAAGGCCTTTCAAATGAGTGTTTCGCACTCGATAAATCCCGTGGACAGGAGTCGGAAATTTCAATTGATATTCTTGCGGCTTGAGGATCTTTTTGTGCAAAGGCTGTCACGTAACTGCCGTTGCCATGGGCAAGCCGCGCGGAGTTGCTCATGAGGTTGAGAAGTGCCTGTTTGAGTGCCGCAGAGTCTGCATGAATTTGAAGGCTAGCCGGGTTTGCTTCTGCTCTCAGTTCAACTCCTGGCCACATGAGTTGGAGTTCACCATGAACCCGCCCTAGGAGCGGTGTGAGATAAAAATTTTCGAGTTTTGCATATTCCGACTTTTCTGCAAAAAATATCAGACTCTTTGTATACAACGCAGCCCTTTGAATGCTCCTCGATAGCGGGGGAATGAGTTTCTTGAGATTGGGTGAGTGTTCTTCAGGAATTTTTCCTATTTCTTCCATTAAAAGATGAATCGCAGTGTTTGCAACGGTGAGTGGAGAGTTGATTTCATGCGCCACGCTTGCTGCAACATTTGTTAGGGCTGATTCCTGTGTAAATTCTGAAATTTGTTTTTCTGTGTTAATGATTTTTCGATATAACAGCTCCTGGAAGTACGCGCCGCAAATGGAAATTGCGGATAGTACTATGGTGATTACAATAACTTCTGTGCGATTGTTTTGTGAGAATTCGCTAGCCTTTGAAACGAAAAAGAATACAGCAAAATTGTGAAGGACAATATATCCGATAGACTGTACAAATGGCAAAAAGAAAGTTGCGACAAAAACGAGTATGGCTGAAGCAAGTATTGGTCCTGGGGAGTATTCGTTTTGATACAGATACAGGTTGTTTGCGTAAATGTTTCGTGAGAACTCTAAGATGAGAAGGATGGGAAGCCAGCGTCCCCAATGGCTCCTACCTAGCCAAAAGAACACTGCCAGAATTGGGATTTCCACCCAGATGTGCTTGAACAGAGTTTTCAACGTTATTAATTCTGGAATAGAAACAAAATTGATTAACGATAGAATGCCGCAAATGAGTATGGATATTAGCACCACTACCAAAGCAAATGCTGTGCGATGACGCTGAGTGGTGCCCAGTACGGCCGGGTGTGGGTGGAATATTTTTTGGAGGTCATTTGTGGTCACAGTGTTATTCCAGTTCTGCTAAATTTTTTCTTCCAGTTTGAGCAAAATGTCTTGTGGCAAACAGGGTTTTTGAACCACTGCTTGTGCGCCAAGTGCCGAGAGTTCGTTTTGAGAAAAGTCGGCGTAGCCCGACATAACTGCAATTTTCGGGATTTTTATCCCCTGGGCCTTAAGGTTTTGAAGAAGCTCGACGCCGCTTCCCAAGGGCATTTTGAGATCTGTAATAAGAATATCTGGAATCGTTTTTTGGATCATTGTGATGGCTTCACGACTGTTCGATATTGTTGCAACTTTGTATCCTTTGTTTTCGAAATAAAGCGTCATGATGTCGCAAATGTCGTGGTCATCTTCCACAATAAGAATGAGTTTTGGTTTCGGCATCGTCGAATCGTTTGCAGGGGACATTGCTGACTCCGTTTCTTGAAAATCGAGGTGTGCTGTAAATCCTAGGCTTCGAAGCTGTGTATCGGTCGGAAAATGCGCAAATTTATGGTCTGGAGTTCGAGGGGGTGGGGGGGATTTTGACCGGTGTTCTTGGAAGCGAGAGGGTTTGTCGTGCGGCAATAAGTCAACTCCGTGTTTAGGGATTAACGCCTCCGGATTTATTGTACAGTATCTTGTGGTGGTCTTCGTTTGGGTCTCCATTAACGTAAGCGTAAATACGGGAGTCCCAAGTTTCCACAGCGGCGGGTACTTGAAAGTAGAGGGAGCTTGCAATGCTGGTGGCGGTGCAGCAAGCGGGGGTTGATGTGGCTAAAATTGCAGGATTCGCAGCGTCCGTTGAGCAGGTGAGTGTTGTGCTTATCGCATCCATATTGGTTATGCTGTCGAGGTTTGTGCCGCTCTGTATTTGGAGACAAATTTTGTAACGAAGGCTAGCGGAGTGATGTCCGTCCGGGTCGGTTCGATTGGTTCCTGAGATGCTGATCAAATTGACATCGGCGATGCCAATTCCCGTTGTAATGAGGTTCGCATTCAATGCTCCCCAAGTCTTGACCGTGAGGTCGAATGTTTTTGTGTCACTTGTGGATCCGCTTGTGATAGTGGCGGTGAGTGTTACGTTTGTGTCAGTTCCGTGACCTCTATTCACTGTTCCAGAAGATCCGTTTGGAATATGGAACGTGTTGTTCGATGTCCATGTGATGGTTGAACCTTTTGCTCCACTTGTTGGTAGCAGTGCGATATCTGTTGTCACACTTGTGGCAATGTCGCTTCCACCGTATGTGATTGTCAACGCAGCTTTGTCGGCAGCAACGCTTTCCGCTTCAGTATATTTTGCAACAGTGAGGGCTGCACTTGCCGAACCATTTGTTGCAGCGATGCCGTTGTAGGAAACAGATGTTGTTAGAGTGACTGCGGCATTCGCGCCTGAACTAGGTGGGCGGTTTACGGTTGCTGCGGTTCCAGAGACGCTAAGTGCAGCGTTGTTTGAAGAAAATGTTGCGAGTGTGCAACTTTGGAAGGTGTTTGGTAGTGTAAAGTTGCTTTTGACCGCCGATGATGTTTCCGAATTGCTGAAAGTGATTGCGCTGGCATTGAATGCAGTGACACAGGAGTTTGCTTTTTCCAGATCAGTGTATTTTGTAACAGTGACTGTCGCACTTGCTGATCCATTTGTTGCAGCAGCGCCGTTGTATGCGACTGATGCATTGAGTGTGACAGCAACGTCGGAACCCGAACTCAGCTGACGCGTTACTGTTGCAGTTGTTCCTGAAACTGCAATTGCCCCATTATTTGATGCCCAAGTTGTGACAGTGCAGCCTTGAAAAGTGCTGGGTAATGTGAAGTTGCTTTTAATTGCTGATGACGTTTCGGAATTGCTATAAGTGATTGCGCTGGCATTGAATGCTGTGACACAGTCGTTTGCTCTTTCTGCATCGGTTCGAATTCGATACACTGTTGCGTCGAATGTTTTGCTGCTGTCGCTTGCTCCTGCCGCAATATTTCTGGATATCGTGGCCGTGAGGGTTCCAGTTTCATTGGATGAACTTTGTTGAGGAACAACCGTAAAATTTCCGCCAGAGATTGTTATCCAGGCAAGGCCAGCGGATTTGTTCCATGTGATTTTGCAGTCGTTTTGAGTTGTCGGTCCAGTAAAGTTTCCATTGATATTTGTAAGGGAATCTCCTGTGCCAAATGTGAAGGGAGATGCTGAAAGGTTAGCAACACATGTGGCTACAGCTTCGGCGTCGGGAACTTGGCGTGCAACAGTAATTGGAAACGCTTTTGTATCGCTAGCGCCGCCGCGTGAGATTGTTGCGGTAAGCACAACAGCAGTATCTGTTGTCCCGTATTGCCTTGTTACTGTTGCCGCTCCGCCAGAAAGTGCGATGGCGGCAGTTGTATCTGATGTCCAAGTTATTTCGCAGTCACTCACGCTTGTGGGAATAGTAAAATTCGTGGTAACCGCGCTCGCTGTATCCCCTGTAGCAAACGTGATACTTGTGTCCTTAAGAGAACTTTTGCATGCCACCACCGCTTCAGGATCGGTAAGGCCTGCCCGGTATCCTTCTGTGGGTGACCACGAAAAGTGCTCGCTTGATTTTCCGTTCATCACTTTCACATAGCCGCATGCTGCAACAGAAAGGATTGTCGTGAACGACGTCGACAAAATCAAAATATTCTTTTTGGACTTAGTCATTATTTACCTCAATCAGCGTTGGAGGAACTTTTTGACGAGCCCTCACCAAAATCGTATCCAATTAAAAATTGATATTCCACCAACGATCCTTTGATGTTTGAAGCCGTGGCGAGGTCGTTTGTAGATTGAAAACGTCGCAGTTCAAAACGAAGTGGAATCCTGTAAACTTCTTGTTTGAATGCAGCCAGTGCCAAAAAACCGAGTTCGTTTGATGTGTTTCCGGAGTTGTTTGCTGATGCTGTGGTGGTAACTCCATTCTGAGTCATTTTACCATCGTATTTCCATAAGGCAGAATACATTCCTGCGCCAACATTGAATTTTGAAATGCGCAGCTGAGCTGTTGCGGGAATTTGCAGGGTTTTGAATTCGCCTTTTGTACTATTGAACTCAAAAACACGGTCCGTCATGAAGCCGTCTATTTCAACCGCTAAAAATGCCCTTGGAAGATATGCAATTCCCGCTCCAAGTGTAGCGCCATTGTAGCCGTTAGATGTGGCGCTTGAGGTTGTGTCGGTAATTGTAACTTGTGTTGCGTTGACTCCGCCAAACAAACTTATTTGAATGTGGCTAGCGCCAGCTGCGATCGCTGGAGATGGAGCAAAAATCGTGCATGCGTATGCATATGTCAGCAACTTTCTCGGACTCACTCCGTTCTCCTACTGAAAAGCTATTGTAGCTAGATATGTCACATTAAGCTTACCCAACTCTTTTTGCGAAAACAATGTCGGCAAAACTTGCATGCAATTTGCGATTCGTTTCCAAACTGTGACGAGGTGCTTCATGTGGAATGCTCGATGTTTCGCGTTTTTACTGTTCTGGTGGTTTGGTTGGTTGTACTTGTTTTGCCGGTTCACCTGCTTTGCTGCCTCCTTTTTCACTTGGTTTCGCTTTTTTCTGAGGCTTTGCGATTCCAAGATACTTTTCCATAAAGGAGTCGGTATCAAGTTCCAATCCAATCAACAGTTGCCATTCTGATACCTTGCCGTTCAGTGCACTTTTGCTTGATAAATTATTAATTGATTGAAAGCGTCTGGCTTCGAAACGCATAGGAATGGAGTAAATTCTTTGAGTGAGGCCTGCAAGTAACAAATATCCCAGTTCCGATGATTTTTGTCCTGCCTGCGCAACGGTTACCGTGGATTGTGTGCCGTCTGAAACCATTTGTCCGTTGAATTTCCAGAGAGCAGAATACGCTCCTCCGCCTATGTGAAACTGCCAAAAATGGTATTGTGCGGTAAGTGGGAACTGAAGTGTCGGAAAACTGGCAAAAGTGTCTCCAAAGCCAAATTTTCTTTGCGTAACAAAACCGTTGAGTTCAATAACCAAATTTGGATTGGGAATATATGCAAAGCCTCCACCAATTGTGTAGCCTGCATATCCGTTGGAAATACTGGTTTGACCTTCGCCTGCGACCGTCATTTGTGTTGCATTTGTGCCAAACATAAGATGACCACGGGTTGCGCCGTCGGCAGGGGATGGAATAATTAACGTTGCTAAAGTTGCTGCGATTGACGCAATGATTTGTACATTCACAGCACACTCCTCAAAGGTTTTTTGTAAAAGTGATTCCCAATTCTCCAGTGGGAAGAATGGCCAGACGGGTGGTTGACGAATTTTCGATGTTCACAATTGCTGGCTTTCGAATGTTCACAAGAGCATCTATTGCCGATATAAGGTAAACAATTCCGCTTGATGCCAAGCCAACTTTTCCCAAAAGATTCATGTTACTCTTGTATTTTGAGACTTCATTGTCGTTGTATGCTGAGGGGTCATGGTCAACTTTAGCCTGAAACTCATCTACTCTGAATCTGGAGTAGGCATAAATCCCAAGGCCTGTGAGTTGAGCCATAAGCGAGATTCCGCCCTTCAGAGATTCTCCATTTTGAAACTGTCCTGCACCAAAAGGCAAAAGAGCTACTAGATAACTGCGACGCGGCACAACATTCCGGGTTGTTTCTCGCGAGGAATAGGCTTGCGGCTGAATGAACACCTCTGGTGCGGCATCATCTTGCAGAGGCTTGAGTTGAATAATTGTGTTGTCTTGTTGGGGAGGCGCTGCGGGCACAGGAAGCGGTAGTTGTGCCGGATTTTGTTCGGGTTGAAAACCTGAAGTGCTTCTTCCATAGGTGTCTCGCTCTGGCATTGGCACTTGGTCTTTGGGTTCGGAGTATTTTTTGAGATGAACTTCGAATCCTTGGCTTTGTCCGGCTTTGAGTTCAAATTGTTTTACTGCGTCTTCGTGCCCCTCTGCCGAAACAGTGACTTCATGTCGTCCTGGTTCTAGTGTGATGGGAGAATTGCAGCTGCCAACGTAAAGTCCGTCGCAAAAAACGGAAGCATTTTTTGTATCGCAGGTGAGAAGCAAAATGGATTCGTTTGCCCCTGCTGTTGGAAGTTTCTTTGCTGCAGTGATTGTGGGTTTATTCGTTTGACCAGGTTTTTGAACTTTGGCGCGAACATTTTCAAAAAGAGTGCCAATTTGCGGATCGAGAATATCTTGTTTTCGAATTTTTGCATTGGAATTTGTTGTGAGGAGTTCTAGGAACACGCTTTCAGCTTCACGTTTTTTGTTCAGTAAAAAAAGACAGACGCCATAGAGTTTTCGTGATTCCTCCAATTCTTTCCCCGTTACATTTGGACGTGGCAAAAGAATGCTTTCCAACGATTTCTTTGTTCCCTGCAGGTTTCCATTATTGAACTGTGTACGAGCTGCGCTATATGTTCCTGTTGGAGCGGCAAAAGCAAATGTTGGGACAAAGGTGTTGGTTAGCAACAACGTTGCGGTGGAGACGCAAGCTGCTGCTGTGATGGTGTTGCCAAGTTTTGTCATGATGCATCCTTGTTTCAAACATGATGCCTCTATTTTATAGGAAGGTTGTTGCCTAGGGCAGGGATGTGGCAAGGTCTTGACGGTGCTATGAGTCCCAACAGATCAGAATATTTTTCGCCAACACGCGCGAGGCCACCAGATCGCAGTCGCCTTTCCGAAATTTTTCAATCACCTTCCTTTTGTTTTGCCCACGCACAGCAAAGCACACAACTGTTGACTTATTCAGGAACGGTAGCGTGAATGTGAGACGTTGTGCGCCATTCCAAACTTCTGAAGTTGCCGCAGCTAACAATTGCGATTCTTGTAACACTGTACTTGAGGGAAAAAGCGAAGCAGTGTGACCATCGTCGCCGAGTCCAAGAAGAGTGAAATCGGGGCAAGTCTTTGGTGGAAAGTAATGAGTGAGCAACCTGTGCATCTTTTGAGCAGCAATGTCTGCGCTAAGTTCTTCTCCCCAGCTCATAAACCGGGGGAGGATGTGTTCCCATGCCGAGCCAAAGCTTTGTTCCAACATGCATTCGTTTCTAAGAGAGTTGTTTTTGCCAACAAATCTTTCGTCACCAAGCCACCAGCGGAGTTTCTCCCAGGGGAGATTTTCCTTTGCGAGAGCCTCAAAAATGGGTGCAGGTGTGGTTCCGCCTGGTAAAATAATTTGAGCCTCGCGGGACTGATCTATGGCTACGTCAATTTGCTTCTTTAAAGCGTTCACAATGAATGTTGTCCAATCACTTTTGGAATGGAATGCATGAAAGGAACGATTTATATTGTTATTCATTTCTTTTTTCAATCTTCCCCAAGTTGTTTCCATTTTCGGCCAGTTTCATGCAAAAGACTGTGTGATTCCGGCGGACCTTCCGATCCCTTTTCATATTGAACAAGCGATGCCGTTGGATTGTTGCTCCATGTGCTGTGCATAGAATCAACAATGCGCCAGGTTGCCTGAACTTCATCCCAGCGTGTGAACAGCGTGGAATCGCCAACAAGAACATCCAAAAGAAGGCGTTCGTATGCCTCGGGAATTGCATCCCATCCGCGCTCCCGATAGCAAAAATCCATGTTCACACGCTGCACAGAAGATTGTCCTGGGCGTTTGGCATTAAATTGCAAGATGATGCCTTCGTTTGGTTGAACGCGAATTGTAAGGAGATTGGGGCGAAGTTTTTCGCCGCAGTGCCCGGCAAAAAGAACTCCCGGCGGACGCTTAAAGGCAATAACAATTTCACTTGTCTGCTTTGCTAAAGCTTTGCCGGTGCGTAAATAGAATGGAACGCCTGCCCATCTCCAGTTGTCAATTTCCAGTTGCAGGGCCACAAATGTTTCCGTTGTGGAATTTTCGCTAATTTTAGGTTCCGCCTTGTAGCCTATATATTGTCCACGAATGCAGCGTTTCATAAGCTCTTTGTCGGTCATTTTTGAAAGGCTTCGGAGGACCTTTGTTTTTTCATCGCGAATGGCCTCAGCCTCAAGGGAGGACGGAGGCTCCATGGCGAGCAAAGCCAAAAGTTGCATAAGATGATTTTGAATCATGTCACGGGTTGCACCCGATTTGTCGTAGTAACCACCACGCGAACCAACCCCAAGCGATTCTGCTACTGTAATTTGGACGTGATCAATGTATCCCCGGTTCCAAAGTGGTTCAAAAATGGAATTTGCAAACCTCAAATACAAAAGATTTTGAACGGTTTCTTTGCCTAGGTAATGATCAATGCGGAAGATGTCTTGTTCTCGGAAGTGTGATTGCGCAATAACATTAAGCGCAGAAGCGCTTTTGATGTCATGACCAAAAGGCTTTTCGATAATGATGCGTCGCACGTGTCTTGCGTTTTCAGGAGCAGATCCTAGTCCAACCGCAGCGAGTCCTTGAATAACCGATGTGAATTGCCCAGCCTCGGTTGCAAGATAGAAAATAGAGTTGCGCTCACCACGTGATGACAGAGATTTCTTTATTTGAAGATATGTGTCGGGAGAGTTGATGTCTCCTTCCAGATAATCGGTTCGCTCTAAAATGCTGGCGAGGTAAGCGCTATCTATGGCTTTGTCGCGAGAAAACTGCCGGAGGGATTCCTCTAATCCGGATCGAAAGGCCTCTGCCGAAAGTGGGCGCCGCGCAACTGCAATAACGTCGCAATTTTCGGGGAGCAGCTTTTTCTGCGTGAGATTATAAAGTGCGGGAAAAATTTTACGATGTGTGAGATCGCCTGTGGCGCCAAAAATCACGATGGTGGTTTCGGGTACATCTGGTGTTCTGGGGGCCAATTCGCAAATTTCGGACTCGTCATTTTCTTTGTGAATGTGGCTTTCCATAGATCATTTTACCTCTTCGAATGTGAGGGATTCATTTGATGTTGTCGTACTCCAGTGCGAGTGGAAAAATTTTCCGCGAGGCTCGTTGATGCGTTCATAAGTATGTGCGCCAAAATGGTCTCGCTGTGCCTGCAAAAGATTTGCAGGGAGTGTGGATGAACGATACCCGTCAAAATATGCCAACGCAGAAGACAAAGCGGGAACAGGAACTCCCGCCAGCACCGCATGGGAAACAATGCGCCGCCAGGAGGGCTCGACATCCCGTAGCACACCGGCAAAGTAGGGGTCTACCATAAGGTTTGTAAGATTTTTATTTTGTGCAAAAGCATCACGGATTTTTTCCAAAAACCGACTGCGAATAATGCAGCCACCGCGCCAAAGCATGGCTATTTTGCCAAGATCTAAATTCCAATTTTGTGCGTTTGAGGCGTCGCGCATCAATGCAAACCCCTGTGCATACGAAACGAGTTTTGAAGCAAATACGGCTTTTTCTAGGTCCTGTAACATGGAGTTGATGCTTGCTGTTGAGTTGTCTGCTTTGGGAGTTATGGGCGAGTCAAAGATTTTTGCAGCAACAATTCGTTCCTCTTTCATTGCGGAAAGGCTGCGTGCAAATACGGCTTCAGCCACAAGCGTCAGGGGCGATCCAAACGCGAGAGCATTTTCAACCGTCCAGCGCCCCGTGCCTTTTTGTCCAGCTGCGTCAAGAATGTTATCAACAGCGTCAGTTCCGTTGGCCTCTTTGCGCTTCAGAATGTCGGCGGTAATCTCTACCAGAAATGATGCCATGGGGCCTTTGTCCCATTGAGCAAAAACCTCTGCGGCTTGGGTATTAGACTGCATCAAAAGGCGTCGCATGATGTCGTACGCTTCGGAAATAACCTGCATGTCGCCGTATTCAATGCCGTTGTGAACCATTTTCACAAAGTGGCCAGAGCCACCCGAACCAATCCAGTCGCAGCAAGGTGTGCCGTCATTGGCTTTTGCTGAAATGGCCTGAAAAAGATCGCGCACAATGGGCCAGGCTGCAGCGCTCCCTCCGGGCATAATTGAAGGACCTTTGCGAGCGCCTTCTTCTCCGCCGGATACGCCGGTTGCAACATAAAGGAGACCTTTCTTTTCCAAGAACTGAACTCGACGCTCCGAATCGATGTGATTGGAATTTCCAGCATCAATAATCACATCTCCTGGTTCAAGAAAAACAGAAAGAGACTTTAGAAGATCGTCTACAGGTTCACCTGCTTTTACCATAAGAACAATGCGCCGAGGGCGCTTTAGGAGTGGTGCAATTTCGCCTAGCACTTTTGCAGCGTCGAAATTTTTGCCCTTGGCTTCGGAATTCATAAATTCCTGTGTTTTGTCGAAGGAGCGGTTGTAAACCAACACGCGAGCGCCGTGCTCTTCCATATTGAGCGCAAGGTTTTTTCCCATGACGCCAAGTCCGATAAGCGCAATGTCTGAAAGTTCGTTCATGAGATCCTCCAAAAAAACTGAAAAGGTCGTAACATTACAAATAGTGCGAGATGAGATTAATGTGTTTTTATGTTGTAGGCATTGGAAAGCTAGGTCAACGACCAAGATAGGCGTGCTACTTGATAGTAGACAAAGTCTTGACGCCTTGCAGTTAAGTGGGTATTCGAAGGCTCATTTTTAATTTTGGATTTTCATATGAAGATTTCTCTGTCGCAAAAATACGCAAACATTTTGGATGATATTCCTGCATTTGAAGGCGCAATTTCCAGGCCTTTGCCCGGTGTGTTTTGGATGAATCCTCTTAGGGCAAATGAACGGGTGCTTTTGGAATGGTTTTCCGCTCATGGCATTTCGTGTCACCCGTTGGGCTGGTATCTTAACGCGTGGCGAGTGGATTCTTCTGTTAAGCTTGGTAATACCGTGCCTTATGCTGCTGGTTGGTATTGTGTGCAAGAAGAAGTCGCGCTCACGGCTGTTCATGCCTTGGATCCGCAGCCCGGTGAAAAAATACTCGATCTCTGTGCCTCTCCCGGTGGGAAAACTGCACAAATATCTTTTGCGGTTGGGCCAACCGGACTTGTTATCGCCAACGAAAAATCGTGGCAGAGACTCACCCCTTTGGCGGCAAAAGTAGACAACATGGGGCTCACAAATGTTGTTGTGACGCACGCTAATGGAATGCGAGTGACGTTTGAACCTGCTTCATTCGACCGTGTTTTAGCCGATGTTCCCTGTTCTGGTGAAGGCACGGTGCGCAAACTCGAAGGTGGTGTTCGCGTCATGGGCGAACGTTTGGAACGCGTCTTGCCAGAAACTCAAGCGGTTATTTTGCGTCGAGCTTTGCGTTTGGTAAAAGCTGGTGGCGTGGTGGTTTATTCCACATGCACCATGAATCCTTCCGAAAACGAAGCCGTGCTTTCCACTGCGCTTGGCGACTTGGGAGTTGTTGAAAAATGCGAGTTTCCCGGTTTTCGATCGTCTCCCGGACTTTTGGCTTGGGAAGGAAAAACATTTCGAGAAGATGTTGCCAATTCCCATCGATTTTATCCTCATTATAATGACACAGGTGGTTTCTTTGTGGCGCGTATCAGACGCACCAATATTCCCTTTCGAAGTGAAAAAAAGCCTCGTGAAAACTGTGTTCACGACTATCGTGAACTGAATAGCGCTGAGCGTGAGGCTGTGTTGTTGTGGTTGGAAAAAAGATACGGCGTGTTGGGAACTGCTTTTGATAATCTCAGGATGTTTCAAAGGGCAAAAATTATTCGCATTGCCTCTCAAAATATGCAATTTCCTAATGAAAATGTGAATTTAGTTGGTGTGGGAGTTTTTGAAAAAACGACGCAAGGATTTGTGCTGACTGCGCCTGGTGCACAATTGGTTTCTCTGTTGGCACAAAAAGCTGTGCTGAATTTGGAGAGTCCTGAAATGCTTGCTTCATATTTGCGCGGCGAAACCTGTTCTTTGAATGGAAACGAAACTCTCAAGGGCATTGTGGCTGTGCGCTCGGGGCCGTTTGGTTTAGGCAAGGGAGTTTCTTTGAATGGTGATTTGGAATCGCATTTTCCAAAGGCGTTTCGGTTTCACTTAAACCGTTAATTTCATCCAAATTGTTGGACTGTTTGTTTTCCAGGGGCTTGTGGTATTCTGTATTTCATCAAAGCGAGTGCGCAGTCTTATATCCGAAAGGTTTGCCAGGTATGCAAGAAAAATCGGTGATTCAAACGGTTCCAATTTCTGTATCTGTTGTGATGATTTCTCGAAATGAAGCAAATAATATAGCGGCGTGCTGTGAAAGTTTGAAAGATTTTTCTGAAATTATTCTAGTGGACAACGGTTCCACCGATGAAACCGTGAAAATTGCACAGTCGTATTCGAATGTCCGAGTGCTTTTGTCGGAATGGAAGGGATATGGTGGCACTCGTCAAATAGGGGTGAATGCGGCTTGCCACGACTGGATTTTGTGGATGGACGCGGACGAACGTATGACTTCCGATTTACAGAGCGAAATTTTGAGTGCTCTTGCAGCCGCTTCATCACAGACTGTTTTTTCAATACCAAGACAAAACTATTTCTTGGGACGGCGCATTTACGGATGTGGGTGGTCGCCCGATCGTGTGACTCGCGTTTTTAACAGAACGCAAACACAATTTGATGATAAAATTGTTCATGAAGGCTTGGTGAGCAAATCTCAACGGCGCGATGTTTCTTTGAACAATCGATTAACGCATTACACTTATGTCAGTTTGCAGCAATTTTTTGAAAAGAATTTGCGTTATGCGTTACTTGCAGCTGAAGAACGCGTTCGCTTGGAAAGGAAAGTGTATTTTGCTGGGCTTCTTGTTCGGCCACTGTGGGAGTTTTTTCGTTCCTATGTTTTGAAACTCGGGTTCTTAGACGGTGTGCACGGAATTGTTATTTCAGGTGGTTCTGCAATTTATGTTTTCTGCAGAGATTCTCAATGTCTTCTGCAGGGGCGGCGCTTAAAGAACTAGGAACTAGGAACTAGGAACTAGGAACTAGGAACTAGGAATTAGGAACCGCAAACCGAGAAGAGATCGAAATCCACGCATGTGAAAGAAAAGGGCTGGTGATATCACGGCTGTCTTATCTAAAACAGGCTTGACATGGGGCGATCACTTCTAAGTTCACGCGGCACGCGGCACGTCGAAGACCACGATTTCCGGGTTTCGTTTACGTAAACGTCCGCGCCTGCCGTGGTGGTCAGCGTGCCGCGTGTCGCGGGCTCGTTGAAGTGGCCGATTTTTGAACAAGTGTAGGAATTCTATTCGGGA
>CAIZES010000325.1 GCA_903932045.1 uncultured Silvanigrella sp.
AAAAAGAGCACAAGTAAAAGGTTTTACTGTGTCGGGAAAAACAGGTACAGCGCAAACAGCTGCTCTTAAAAAGACAAAAGATCGCGATAAGGATGACGTTGCTTTTCAACAACGCGACCATGCATGGTTTGCGGCATACAGCCCAAGCGAAGACGCTGAGATTGCCGTTGTTGCCTTGAGTGAATATGATGGTGGTGGTGGTGGTGCACAGGCTGCTCCCATTGTTCAAAAGGTACTGGAAGCCTACTGGCGCAAAAAGCATCCAGAAAAATTTCCGGGTGGAAATACCGATCTTTTGTTGAGCAAAAAGGCACCTACTGTGCCTACATTTTCGGTGCGCGAAACATTGCCAGGACAGGATAGCGAAACACCCGAAAATCGACTTCTCATGGACGATGTTCCCGACATAACTGACGCTCCCGATTTTTCCGAGGCCCCGCCTTCGGTTCCACGCTGAAAACACTGACGAGAGAGGATGTGAGCAATGTTGCGTTTTTGGCATTCTTTAGCACAGAAGACTGAAGGGATTCCGTGGGGAATTCTTTTGAATGTGTACGCCATCATTCTTGTGGGCCTGTATAATTTGTACAGCGCAACATCGGCAGATGTGAGTGGTTCTCGTTTTTTGGATCAAATAATATGGGTTGGCATTGCGTCGGCGTCGATGTTTTTTTGGGGTCTTTTGCTCGATTTGCGCACAATTGAACGGTACACAATTTTTGGTTACATTGTTATTTGCTGCTTGCTATTGGCCGTTGATGTTTTTGGTCAAACAGCAAAAGGCTCGCAGCGCTGGTTGCTTGTGGGGCCGATTCGTTTGCAGCCGTCTGAGATAACTAAATTTGTGATGATTTTGATTGTTGCTCGCAGCTTCACTATGGCGAAAGGTGTTTTTGAATATGGTTTGCTTTCGTTATGGCGGCAGTGGTTGTTTGTGGGTTTTCCTGTGCTGCTGATTTTGGCTCAACCAGACCTCGGTACCGCCGGATTAGTTTTGATAATCACTGCTATTCAACTGGGCTTTGTTCGCATCAATTCAAAGAGCATTATGGCCGCAGGCGGTATTGCTTTGATGATTGCTGTGGTGGCATGGAATTTTGTTTTGTACGATTATCAAAAGCAACGCGTTCTGAATTTTTTAAATCCAATGAACGATCAAAAAGGTTCAAGCTATCAGTTGCTTCAAAGTATGATTGCAGTAGGAAGTGGTGGTATGTGGGGCAAGGGTTTTATGCAAGGAACTCAGGCTCAACTTTCGTTTTTGCCTGAGCGACACACCGACTTCATTGTTTCGGTATGGACAGAAGAGCACGGCTTTGTTGGCAGTCTTTTGCTGTTATTTTTGTATTCGATACTCATTTTTCAGATATTTAGAATGATTGAACGTTCTCGCGATCTTTTTTGTTCGCTGGTTATTGCTGGTGTGGGCGGATTTTTTCTTGCGCATTTTGTGATAAACGTGACTATGGTTGTAGGTTGGTTTCCTGTTGTGGGAGTTCCACTCACGCTATTTAGTTATGGCGGAAGTCACATGTTAACAGCAATGAGTTGCGTTGGATTGCTTGTTGCAATTGAACGAAAACGTGTGATTTCGGTGACGGTGTGACAAGTTGTTCTGCGGCACGCATTCTTGGAATTGACCCCGGAACCCGTGTGGCCGGATACGGGCTTGTTGAGGCACGGGCCGACGGTACAATTCGTGCATTGGCTGTGGGTGCGTGGTGTTTGGATGAAAA
>CAIZES010000326.1 GCA_903932045.1 uncultured Silvanigrella sp.
CAGCTTCAGTCACGCCAGAACCGATTGGTAAATTATTGTCGAGATGTTCAGAATATTTCTTTCTTTTCTTATTATTTGTGAAGTACGTTATGGAGCTATCTAACATAACTTGGCGATCTTCTCCAAGGGGGCGATTTTTGAACTCTTTCATCTCACGCAATCGAGCAGCAGGGCCAGTTCGATCATGTTTTAACCGATGACATGCGTCATCAAGCCATATTTTTCGTTCCTTTTTGTTTCTAATAAAAACAGCATCTGCAACTTCTGTTAGATGTGCTAAAAATAACAACAGATATACCCCTTCAAGCATGCAAGATATACTTCAGCGACTTTTATATTCCGGAGCTCTTGAGTGGAATGGCGAAGTTTTTCTTGGCAAGCACCAATCGCTTGTAAGTCCAGAGCTATTTGACAGGGTACAAGTTGTTATGGGGTATAGGCAAAGGCCTAAACTTGTTAAACACACTTATGCTTTTTCAGGACTATTTACCTGCGGTAAATGTCGATGTTCCATCACTCCCGAGGTAAAAAATAAGCCATCAGACAAGCGGTATGTGTATTACCATTGCACTAATGGCAAAGGGGTATGTGTAGTAAATCTGAGTGTATCTGGGACCAAATTAGACGAAGCTATTTGTGATGCCATTGCGGCTATTAAAATTACCCCTGACATTATCGAGTGGACACGCGAAGCTCTCAAGGCGATTTTTGAAGGAGAGCGTAAGTTTCTGCACGACCAACACCAAAGTTTGGCTTCTCGCAGAACTGAATTACAGCGTTTAATAGACAGTGCCTGTGAAGATAAAGTTGAGGGTATTCTTTCTGTAGAAGATTGGCTCCAAAAGACCAACAATTGGAAACTAGAGCAATCTGAAATCAATGCCCAGCTCACCAGAAGCCAAGATTACAACATGGATTAAATGTTAGAGGGCGTTCGCACTCTCGAACTCGCCGAAAAGGCACCAATACTTTACAAGTCAATGAAGGACGAAGAAAAGAGAGCGCTCATCAAAATCGTACTCTCGAACCCAAAATGAATCGACGGAAACCTGCATATTACCTATAACAAACCATTTGAGTTTTTAGCGGAAACATGCGATTTGAAGAAGTGGCAGGCCAGGAGGGACTCGAACCCCCAACAGTCTGATTTGGAATCAGATGCTCTACCATTGGAGCTACTGACCTACCGCGATGCAATAGGGGTAACAAGTTCGAACGAAGAGGTCAAGATTCTATGTTCAAGATTGCGCACACAGGCACAGGTCAAATTTTTTACGCTACCAAAAACTCCGCAGGCTTTGACATTTGCTCAAATGAAGAGCTTATTTTGGAGCCAGGCACCTGGAGGCTTATTGACTCCGGACTCAAAATTATTGAAGACATAGGCCCACAGCACATAAAACTGGGAGACACAAATTGGGAGGTCATTCCAGAGCTTCAAATACGTCCTCGATCCGGACTTGCCTACAAACATGGCATTACGGTTCTCAACACACCAAGTACAATTGATGCCGACTATCGCGGCCCCATTAAAATTATGCTCATGAATCATTCAAAAAACGCCTTTTCTATTGCAAAGGGGGACAGAATTGCACAGGGCGTTTGCACACTTGTGATGCAAATCCCGGGAATTCCCGTGACCGACAAAGAACGCGGCGAAGGGGGATTTGGGTCTACCGGGCAGTAGTTTGATTTGCCGGCCAAACCAGGTCGTGCTACGGTGGTGATGTTAACGCTGCTCATTTTTATGGCAGCAATGTGTCCTCGCCATTTGGAGACTTTATGAACCCCGAGGGTTCCTTATGCAACTCTCACAGTTGCACTCCCACTTCCGATCCAGAATTGTACCGCCACACAGCAGAGACTCTGCGGCCCGACGAAAGCAGCAACGTCAAAAAATCGTCATATGTTTTTTATTCACACAAAAAAGATGGCAAAGAATTTTCGAATCTCGAAAATAATCCGGCCTTCGATTCGTTTGGCGAAATTGTTTTGTGTTCCGATTTTGACGATCTTCTCAATCTTCTAGAAGTTGATGCCGTAGAAGGAATCGTTTTCGATCAGTCTGTTGGCCTTCAAGAAGTCAACTATCTCACCCGGTGGGCACGCATTTTTAAGCCAGCTCTCAAGTGCCTTCAATATCAGATATCCAGAAGGTCGCCCAACGCTGCATTTTTTTCAAGCACACAAATCTGACCAACACTGTAAAAACTGCACAAAAGTACTTCGCCAGAATCAGTGATGATGGAACTGAAGATTTCCATCAACTTTCTTGGCGGGCATTTTTCTTATGTCGGGACTCCTCTCACAAATAGCATCAGCGATGTCATTCGGTGGCCCAAGTCAAATTGGAATCGATATTGGTGCAGGGTCTGTGAAAGTTGTCGCAATTCGCGGCGACGCCAAGGATCCCAAGGTTATTGGCGTTGCAACCGAACAAACCCCAGGCGGCTGCGTCACAGATGGAGTCTTAGGCGACCCTCGATCTATGGTTGAAGTCATTAAAGCAGCCTTAAAAAAGGCGAATGTCGGAAGCTACCAAGGCGTTCCAGCAAACGTAGGAATGCGCGGTGTTGGCGTGGTTTTTCGTCGTCTTACCCTTCCTCTTCAGTCGCCAGAAGAAATGGCTTCTCAAATTGCTTTGGAAGCGCAGCAACAAATTGAATCGGATCTCAGCGAATGGATCATCGACTATCAAGTGCTCACATCACCCGACAGACAAGGCCAGGTTGCAGTTATACTTGTGGGTGCAAAAAGAAACGCGATTGAAGACTATATGCAAACACTCAAGTTGATTGGCCTGCAACCCAGTATTTTTGATTGCGACATCTTCGCACTAGCGAACGCCTTTGAAGATTCAAATGGTGGTCCTGTTCAAGAAACAACACTTTGCCTAGACATTGGTCGCGACACCACAAAGTTTAATCTCGTACAAGACGGCATTCCTGTTGTGGTACGAAGCGTGCAAAGCGGTGGAACCCATCTTTCCGAAATGATAGCCAAAGCGCTTGGAATTGATTTTGAGCGAGCCGAAGAACTCAAGATTTTGGCAAGCACGTCTGATAATGTGCAAAAAGAATGCGAAACAGCTATCGAAAATTACATTAAAGATCTTTTGGCAGAAATGAAACAAACCATCAGTTTCTTTGCCAATTCGAATTCGGAAATCAAGGTCGACACCATCGACAGAATTGTTCTTGCGGGCGGTGGGGCACGCACAAGAGGACTTGCCAACGCCATGGCTCATTCCTTCAAAACACAGGTTGAATTCTTAGATCCTTTCCGTCGCGCCACCATTGTCCCAAATGTTGCAGCTACGCTGGCAGACCAGGCTCACGTTTACGCCGTTGCATATGGTTTGGCTCTTAGAAGAACGGGGGATCGCGAACAATGATCATTAAGATCAATCTCGCTCCGGAATTTCAACAACAACAAGACTTCAAAAAATTTGCACCGGCTGTGCTTTCATCAGTAGCTGTTATAGCCATTGCATATTACTTACCCACAATTTATGCAGATTCCATAAATGGCGATGCACAAGAAATCACGCGAAAAACATCGGAAAAAAAGCAGCAAATAGCAGCCCTCCAAGCCGACCTCAATAAAGCAAAGGCAATGCAGGCCATGGTTGGAGACATAGAAGCACGAAAAGGAGCTATCCAAAATCTTGCCAATGGCCGCAAGCAGCCTGTAGCTGTTTTGGACAAACTTCAAGAGCTTCATCTCGAAAGAATGTGGATTACCAGCATGGAATTCAAACAAAACACTATGTCAATAAAGGGATGGGCAACCGACCACAATGTTATTTCAGAATACGTCCGTCGTTTAAAAACCGCAAATAATACCGATGACATAAGCAGCATCGATCTAAAGTCATTCAAACCAACATTTCCAGAATCAAACGACGCCAAAAATAGCCAGAATGACAAAAAAGAAAAAACTCTCGTAAACACACCTCTTGTCACAAATATAAACGAAAAAAATACCACGCGCGTAAGCTTATCAAACGTACATTTTACAAACATCATATTAAAAGAATCTATCACAAAAGAAGCTGTGGAAGCTGCAAACATGCCCATTCAAAATTTCGAACTTCAACTTAACCCAAACATAGAACTACGATAGGAGCTGCGAATGCTGGACCAGATATTCGAAAAATACGCAACTCTTTCCATACAAGTCAAAGCAATCGCTTTGCTGCTGTTGGGTCTTTTATCGGGATATTTGAGTTACTCAGACTGCGTCGAAGCTGCCCAAAAAAATCTTCAGCAAGCCAAAACCGCAGACGACCAACTCTCCAATGAATTGGCGAATTTCAATAAAACTGGACAAAGCCTTGCATCCATTGAAGCCCAAAAGAGAAAGGCTGAAGAAGAATTCACGATTCTTTTTGAGCTTCTGCCGCGCGATGTAGAAATCGAAAAATTACTCGCAAATTTCGCTGATGCAGCAAGAGATACTGGTATTGCAATGGTTAAATTTATTCCTCAAATGAACCCTGACGCCACAACATCAAGCGCCGCAGCTCAAATAGCAACTCAGACAACAGCGCAAGCAACTCCCGCCGCGGAAGAAAAGGGAAAATCATCGGCCACATCACCCAAAGCTCAAGCCGCAAACATTGGTTCTCAATTTACTGCAGATTCGTTAAAGCGTATACCTGTGTCGGTGAGTTTGGAAGGAACATATCCTCAAGTCACCGCATTTTTTGAAAAGATTTTAAGCCTTCCAAGAATCGTTCGTATCGATAATTTTAGTTTTTCTCCAGCCACACAACTGGTATCAGTTCGCGTTCCAAACGCAGACAATGCCTCCGCAACAAAAACACGAGTGGATCCCAACGGATCACCAATTTTAAAAGTTGATAGTCAATTTGTTGCATACATGCAGAGAGTTGATGAACAGAATTTACCGACATTTTCGGCACCATCAACACCTCCTCCCCTAAAAGTCAGCGGCGAACCGGCCCCAAGTCCTGCCGGAATGACTGCCAAACCTCTTCCAGCAGGAGGCACTCCGTGAAAAATTTCACCTGGAATCAAACAAAATGTCGCACACTACCATTCACAATTAACGCACTAGCACTGACATTTCTTTATCTACTGCCTGAAAGTTATTTTAGCTCTTCCTTAGCTTTTGGCGTGGATTTCGACTCATCAATTGCCTCAACAACAAGTTCTGCAGAACGGTTGGAGGAACCCGGAACAGACGAGCCGTCGGCGGAAAATATCAAAGATCCAGAAAATGGAGAATATCGCTATCAGCCCGACGGAAAACCTGATCCCTTTAAGCCAGTTTCCTTTGCAACCGCAGCTTTACAAACAGGAAATCAACTTACAGACACCGACCTACGCGATCTCCGTCTTGCAGGCACTGCATTAGGCTCAGAGATGTCGGCAATTATTATGGTTGGAAAAACAGGTCTTATTGCACGCGTTGGTGATAGGATAGGCAAGCGAGGTGGCCGAATTATTTCCATCGAACAAGACAAAATCCTTATTCGTCAGCCACTCTATGAAAACAACATTTCTGGCGCAGCTGGCTCAAAAGCAACTCATCAAAAGTATGAAGAC